>CASBRD010000162.1 GCA_949128025.1 Oscillatoriales cyanobacterium PMM_0008
TCACAAAAGGCAGAAATTGACCAAATGAAACAGTGGCGGCAAGCTTGGTATAAAAAGTAGATTTTTTCAATAATCGCATCAGGGCGATTTAAGACTACAACCGAGCAAGAGCTAGTTTAATAAAAACCGTTAGCGGCAATGTATGGCGGAATCAGTAACTAACAGCAATAACGTGAGAATTTGGCTGTTAATTTGCTGAGTAAACTTCATATACATTAGACATCTCCAGAAATTAAAGGTGCGTTACCTGTAACCCTCGTAGAGTAGAGACGTTGCAGGCAACGTCTCTACATTCTTTTTTGGAGATGTCTATTGAAAGAATCGACACTAGCCCAACGATAGCAAATACTCTTATCTTATGCGTACTTTTGCGTTTACCTTTGCGTACCTTTGCATTAAAAAAACTTCTACTCCGGCAAACCAATAGCCTCAGAAATATTATCGCTCTCTTTCCTTAACCCGTGTGGGCGGGTTTCGTTTGTATAGCCGCGACTTCAGTCGTCAGGCGCTTCTTCTAAGATTAAACCCAAGAAAGGATACTTCTATTGTTAAAGCAACAATCATGGCTCTAGCAGCTGCAATAGCACCCTGCGCCCCAAACTGGACTCCCAAGAACGCGACTAGCAGCAAAATAATCGTACCGATCCAGCTGGCACGAATGACTCCTCCTGTCTGACCTGACCCCACCAAAAAGCCCTGAGTGGCATTTTGAGCCGCAACAAGTAGGGGTACAAAACCGCACAACAGCAACACGGGACGGATACCCTCGACTAGACCAGAATCGTTGCCCACAAAGCTCTCAACAACTATTAGCCCTAATGGGGTAGTACTGCCCAAAAGCAACAGCAGCGAACAGATTGTGCCCACGCTTAAGGCAAATACAATTAATTCGCGATCGCTAACTTGACCTCTGTTTTTAATAATCACCTGCTGCACCATGCGGGTCGCGTTCGCAATCACCAAAACCAATCCCCAAGCCGCAGGCCAAGCAGCCAGAGCAATATCAGCGTCTTGGGCGCGAGCGATAATTCCCACCAACACCGCACGTCCACCCCATACCACCAGCATCGAAGAGGCTAAGGGCCAATAGAATTTCCAGACACTTTTGAGATTCGTGGGCAGATTTGACTCAGAATCGATCGGTAGAGGGGGACGAGTGGCTCCCAGCCGCCGAGCTGCCAAGGTCACCACCAGCGCCTCCAAGATCACGCCAGCCATTAGTGCTGTCCCCGCCAGCACTGCCCCAGATACTTTTAAGGCAAATCCGACCAAAAGCACGATCGCCACGATAACCAGACGAGCAATGCTCCCAAGAGCAACCGCCTGGGAATGACCTGCATGAATCAATAATCCTTGAAAGTAGCGCCGCCAAGCGATCGCAAACGGCCAGAGAATCATCAACGTCAAGACAATACGCACCGTCTGCTGCAATTGGGCGGGAATCCCCAAAATTGTGCCCCCCAGCATGGCAAAAATGAACGGCAGTGTCAGTAGCAACAGTAATGCAGATAATCCACCCCCCGCTAAAAGCGTGAATCGCCACAAAGCACGACGCGATCGCATCGTTGGTGCCAGGGCATTCGAGGCGTGCAAAATCATAATAATGGGACTTTCAAAAAAGATTGCTAGCGCTTTGGCAATGCCCACCCCTGCCAAATTCATCCGTGGGTTGGGTAGGTGCGCTAGGGCGGCGGTCATCATCGGATCGCCGCAAGCCATTGCCACATCGCTGAGGGACAGCGGGATAAACTGCCGCCACAAATCTAAAAAAGTGATTTTAGACGGACTCTGAGAAGCCTTTAAAGTCATGGTCAGGCAGGTTGTTGCTGTCGCAAAAGGGTTTCAGGGACGGGCTTGAGAGCGCGGATTGCGGCGGTGAGCGCTGGGTCTGACAAAATCTCAATGCCCTGCTGGGTCAGCCATTGCGGATTGTAGATAGTTTCGAGATAGCGATCGCCCCGATCCGGGTTCAACAATACCATGCGCCCAGGACGTTGATATTGCGTGCCGTAGGCAACACCCGCAGCAACGATCGCTCCGGTGGATGCCCCCAGCAGCAATCCCTCTCGACGAGCCAAAGCATGACAAACGGAGAAAGCAATGCGATCGGTCACAGAATAAGCTGCATCCAAAACCATCGGGTCAAAATTGGGCGGTACAAAGGACAATCCCAATCCCGTCATTTTGTAGGGATGGGAAGGGGTGCCGAAGATAGCTGACCCGGCGACATCTACGCCAACAATTCGAGTTTTAGGATAACGCTGCTTGAAATATCTGCTGATTCCGCTCAGTTGTCCAGCAGTGCTGACCCCGATAACAATCACATCCGGTGCTACGCCAAATGCCTGTTCGATTTCGCGAGCAGTGAATTGCTCATGGGCAGCGGGGTTTTCGGGATTGCGATGCTGGCAGGGATACCACGCCCCAGGAATGGTCTGGGCGAGTTCTTGGGCTTTTTCCATCCTCGCCACTTGCATTGAGCCATTGGCATCTGCCGCGCTTAGGGGCACATCTACCATTTCTGCCCCGTATGCAGCCAGCATTCGTCGAAACGGAGGCGGAGTTTTGGCATCAACGACAATAATCACACGATAGCCCCGTGCTGCACCAATCATCGCCAAACCAACGCCGAAGTTACCAGAACTGGATTCAACAATTGTGCCACCAGGGGTTAGCAACCCGGTACGTTCTGCGTGTTTAACCAAATAAACAGCGTTTTTCTCTTTGATGCTGCCACCGGGATTGCAGGATTCCAATTTAAGATAAAATTCGTGATGCGGACAAAGTTCGCTCAAGCGGTTAATCCGAACGATGGGGACATTACCAATCGCCTCTGTGATATCCGCAGATAGGGGCGATTTCAAAGTGTTTTCTATAACATGGAACATCGCTTTAGACCTTCAAAATCGACAATAGTTAGTTGTAACGATCGCTCAATTCGCCGGATAGTTCAGTGTCCGAGCGCGTAATGTGTATCAGGAGTCTAGGCCCCCAATTACAAGCTTCCTATACTGGTATGAAATTTGGATGAAGTGGTCCAATATTGCTTTGTATTTTTTTTGAGACTTTAGGAACGGCTGATGCTGAGTTCGATCTGCGCTTTATTAATGCAATGATTCCGCACCATGAAGGCGCAATAATGATGGCTCAAGATGCGCCCAGTAAGTCTAAACATCTGGAAATCAA
>CASBRD010000163.1 GCA_949128025.1 Oscillatoriales cyanobacterium PMM_0008
GGGATACGGGGCCAAACACGGGGGGTATGGGAACTTATGCTCCAGCGCCCCTTTGTACTCCCCAGTTGCTAGAACAAGTAGAGCGGGAAGTTTTACAACCTGCGATCGCAACTTTACAAAAACGCGGCATTCACTACGTAGGCGTTCTCTATGCTGGATTGATGATTGCACCAACAGGAGAACTAAAAGTGCTGGAATTTAACTGTCGCTTTGGCGATCCTGAAACTCAAGTCATTCTACCGCTACTGGAAACGCCATTAGAAGAATTGCTACTAGCCTGCTGCGAACAGCGACTGGCCGAGATGCCCCCTATTCGCTGGAAAACAGGAGCCTGCGTCTGCGTGGTGATGGCTTCTGGCGGTTATCCGGGAGACTATCAAAAGGGTAAAGAAATTACTGGCATCGAGCCAGCCCAGGCAAAAGGAGCGATCGTCTTTCACGCTGGGACGCTGGCCCCAGACAATCCCAAATCCAAAATCCTCTCTTGCGAAGGTGGGCATCGTGACGGGAACCGCCAAGACGCCCACTTCGCGCAAAATCCAAAATCGGATGGTGGGCGGGTTCTGGGAGTCACAGCGATTGGAGAAAACTTCGAGGATGCTAAAGCGCAAGCTTACGCAGCAGTCGATTGTATCCAATTTGAAGGCGCGTACTATCGGCGAGATATAGCCCAAAAAGCTATCAATAGCACGATGGGGTATAAAGTATGAAATAGAAACAGTAAAGAGTAAAAAAACTTTACAGTTATATTTCATCCTTTATACTTCCTCTTTCCTAAGATGCTGGCTCTCCTGAAAACGATCCGAGAAGTCATTGCCCATTGGTGGTCAGAGTTTACACTCCAGACGCGGCTGATGGCAGCGGCCACCTTAGTAGTCTCCTTGCTCATGAGTGGCCTAACCTTCTGGGCTGTCAACACAATCCAGCAGGATGCTCAACTCAATGACACCCGCTTCGGTCGGGACTTGGGGCTGCTGCTGGCAGCCAATGTAGCGCCCTTAGTTGCAGAAAACAATCTGACTGAGGTCGCCAAATATTCCCAACGCTTCTACGGCAGCACCACCAGCGTGCGCTATATGCTTTATGCCGATGAAGCTGGGAAAATTTTCTTCGGTCTTCCCTTTTGGGAATCAGAAGTGCAAACTTCTCTCACCATTGAGCGTCGGATTCAGCTGCCAGCTGATTGGGCCGATAATCCTGAGTTGACAATGATGCGGCAGCACATAACGCCTGACGGAACAGTCACGGATGTGTTTGTCCCTTTAACTCACGAAGGCAAGTATCTGGGCGTTTTGGCGATTGGGATTAACCCCAATCCGACTGTGGTCACCTCCTCAAATCTGACCAGGGATGTGACGATCGCAGTTTTTGTCTCCATCTGGGTAATGGTGATTCTCGGTGCCGTTTTCAACGCGCTGACAATCACCAAACCAATTAAAGAGTTGCTGGTGGGGGTGAAAAACATTGCCGCCGGTAACTTTAAGCAGCGGATTGACCTGCCGCTGGGAGGAGAACTGGGCGAGTTAATCTACAGTTTCAACGAAATGGCGGAACGCCTAGAAAGTTATGAAGAGCAAAATATTGAGGAACTGACATCGGAAAAAGCTAAGCTAGAAACGCTGGTTTCGACGATCGCAGATGGCGCAGTTTTGCTTTCCACCAGTTTGCAAGTAATTTTAGTCAATCCCACCGCCAGCCGTATGTTTGGCTGGGAGGGCGTTGATGTTGTCGGGGCTAATGTCCTGCACTATTTGCCTTCCCAAGTATCCGTAGAACTAACACGCCCTTTATACCAGATGGCGGCTGGCAATGGCTACAAGGAAGGTGCCGAGTTCCGACTTACCCTAACTGAGCCTACAGACCGCACCGTTCGCATTCTACTCACCAATGTTCTCGACCAGCACCGGGAGAGCATAAAGGGGATTGCGATGACGGTGCAGGATATTACCCGCGAGGTGCAATTAAACGAAGCTAAAAGCAATTTCATCAGCAACGTTTCTCACGAGCTGAGAACTCCCCTGTTCAACATCAAATCTTTTATCGAAACTCTGCACGAATATGGTGAAGACCTCACCGAAGAACAGCGGCGCGAGTTTCTGGAAACTGCCAATAACGAAACAGACCGCCTCACCCGCCTCGTCAACGACGTTCTCGATTTGTCGCGTCTGGAATCTTCCTGCCGATTTTATAACTTCGAGGCAGTAGATATCTCCTTGCCTATAGAACAAACGCTGCGAACTTATAAACTCAATGCTCGCGATAAAGGCATCGAGCTGGTAAAGGAAATTGACCCCGACCTGCCGTCGGTTTTAGGTAACTACGACCTCCTGCTGCAAGTCTTTGCCAATTTGGTTGGCAATGCGCTCAAGTTTACTGAATCTGGGGGGCAGGTGGCAATCCGCGCCTATCTAGTAGAAGAGGAGTTAAAAATCGAGCCGCACGAAGAAACTCATCACTCAAAACTGTCTCCCATAGTGCGGATTGAAATTTGTGATACGGGAATCGGCATTGCGCCAGAAGATCAGCACGCGATATTCGATCGCTTTTTCCGCGTTGAAAATCGGGTTCATACCCTGGAAGGAACTGGTCTGGGACTTTCAATTGTCCGCAATATCATTGAAAAGCATCACACCAAAATACACCTGAGCAGTGAAGTCGGCATCGGTACAACTTTCTGGTTCGACTTAGCAGTCTTTCAAGAAAAAGCTACCCTTGTACATAATAATAATCAGATGCTTGTTGAAGCGCCACCGTTATCGGAAAGCACCACTACTGCGAGTTTATTTTAGAGGTTCGATGGTGCGTTACGGCTGTTGCCTAACGCACCCTACGAATCTGCGATCGATTTAATTTCCATCAGTGCGCCGAATCAAGTAACGGACTTCTTCGAGTAAAATATTGTAATTGCTCAACTAGGGCAAAAAAGGGAGCCATCAATAGAGAGAGCTTGTTGAATAGATTGATAAGCAGTTAAACCCTGACGCTTGCCAGTATTGACAACTGAACGAACTGCTGCAAA
>CASBRD010000164.1 GCA_949128025.1 Oscillatoriales cyanobacterium PMM_0008
AGATATATTGAAGACCCACATCACGGATAATATAGAGAAGACCACTGTGGTTAAAACCACCCGTGTCGCTTATATCTCAGCCCTAAAGGGACTGAGTTTTACGCTTACCGTGTATTCTTGTAATTAAAGGTGTGCGATATCGCGGACACGGCGGTTGGCACGAAGTGAGAGCGCAACTTACAGTAGGTGCAGACGGTCGCCATTCTCGTCTGCGGCAATTAGCTGGTTTTGAAGCAGTGGGAACTTCGCCGCCGATGGATGTGCTATGGTTCCGTTTACCGCGTAAGGCAGAAGATCCTTCGGGAGGTATGGGTCGCATCGGTAACGGTCATATTGTAGCAATGCTCGATCGCGGTGACCAATGGCAGATAGCTTACGTTATTCCTAAAGGCGGTTATCAGGAAATCCGCGCGGCTGGAATCGAAGCGCTCAGACAGGGTATTGTTGGGGTGGTGCCGGAATTATGCGATCGCGTACAATACCTCAAAGATTGGTCGCAAATTGCCTTTCTCTCCGTCGAATCCAGTCGCGTCCCCCGTTGGTATCGTCCCGGACTACTTTTAATTGGAGATGCTGCACACATCATGTCTCCAGTGGGAGGTGTTGGTATTAATTACGCAGTTCAAGATGCTGTTGTCGCGGCAAATGTACTAAGCGAATCACTCAAACGTAATAGTATTCACATCTGGGATTTAGCCGAGGTGCAACGTCAGCGCGAATTGCCAATACGGGTTATCCAAGCATTTCAATCTGTAATTCAGCAGCAAATTTTTGCTCGCGTTCTTAACTCGAATAACTCAACTCAGTCATTTACGCCGCCTGCTTTTCTCCAGTTACCAATTTTGCGCGACCTCCCAGCGCGGTTGATAGCTTTCGGTATTGGGCCGGTTCATGTCAAAACTTAATAGCCGATCGAAAATTATAGCGGTTTTCAGTTGCATGAAGTGTCGCGCCAGAAAGCGAAGAAACCCAGTTTCTTGCCTTTCTTGCTCCCCCTCCCCGTGGACGGGGAGGGGGTTGGGGGGTGGGGTTTCCAATTCGCCAACAGTGCTATATCGATCTTCCTAGTGCGATCGGGAAAAGCTATCTATGCGCCAGGGTTCGGAAGTTCCGCCGTATAGAATAGAGATAGAGGGAGCCTAAATAAGACAACCTTCATGCCCGCTAAAGACTTCTATCACGATACCGTCCGCACCGCCCTCATCAAAGATGGTTGGACAATTACTGATGACCCACTCATCCTCAAGATAGGAAGACGCTCCGCCTTTGTCGATCTGGGGGCTGAAAAACTTATTGCTGCTGAACGAGATTCTGAAAAAATCGCTGTTGAAATCAAAAGCTTTCTTAGCCCTTCTCCTATCAATGACCTCGAAAGTGCTTGGGGACAATTCTTTTTATATGCTAGAGCGCTCCAAAAAAGAGAGCCAGACCGTCGTCTCTATCTAGCTGTCAGTCGCAACACCTTTGAGACTTTGTTCCAAGAGGAAGCTGGAAAACTTCTGTTAGAAGAGCCTGGTTTCCGCATTATAGTTTTTGACTCAAATAGTGAGGAAATAATCCAATGGCAACCGCAAATCAACCCCTAGACGAATGGCGTCAAAATCTGGAGAAAATTCTCCAATATTATGCCGATCTTCCTTACCGTTATGGTGATGTGATTACTTATCTTATTGTCAGCCGCGATCGCAACCACTTTATGCTGTTCCACGAAGGCTGGGAAAATAACCGACGAGTTCATGGCTGTGTCGTTCATGCCGAAATCCGCAACGACAAAATCTGGATTCACTATGATGGGATTGAAGATGGCATCACAAATGAACTTGTCGCTGCTGGAGTACCTAAAGATCGCATTGTCCTCGCCTTTCACCCTCCCCAAGTTCGAGAACAGACTGGATACGCTATCCGCTAAACACTGGACAGTGCTAGACAACCAGTACATAAAAGTGAAGAGATAGCCAGTCTAAGCCTTAGATGGCTACGTTATTTAGGTCATAGTACCTACGAGTGCTTTCCAGCTTGTAGCTCTACTGTTCAGTTTTAAACATTCCTATTTAGCTAAGAAAGTGAACTGATCCGAACAAGCCTAGATAACATTGACGAGGAAAAAATTACCTGAGAAATCAGAGTTTCAAATATGTCTAACTTTGTGTTTGTGATTGACACCAATGAGCGACCCCTTGACCCTGTTCATCCAGCCCAAGCGCGACTGTTGTTGACTCAGAGAGAAGCTGCTGTGTTTCGTCGCTTTCCCTTTACGATCATCCTCAAAACTGCGTCAACAGAAACAACTCACTCAATCCAATTAAAAATAGATCCAGGTTCTCAAACGACAGGGATAGCATTGGTATCTAATGATGCAGTTATTTGGGGTGCTGAATTAAATCATCGTGGACAAGCAATCAAAGATTCACTCCACACTCGTAAAGCTATTCGTCGTCATCGACGAAATCGTAAAACTCGTTATCGTCAACCACGCTTTCTGAATAGAACTCGTGAAAAAGGTTGGTTAGCTCCTAGTCTTGAACATCGAGTAAAAACTACCATGACTTGGGTGAACAGGCTTAGAAAGTTTGCGCCAATTACAGGTATTTCTCAAGAATTAGTACGGTTTGATACGCAAGCTTTAGTTAATCCGGAAATCAGCGGTACAGAATATCAAAGAGGCGAATTAGCAGGTTTTGAAGTCAAGGAATACTTGCTAGCTAAATGGGGGAGAAAATGCGCCTATTGTGGGGCAGAAAACACTCCTTTGGAAATTGAGCATATCTTAGCTAAAAGCAAGGTAGGGTCAGATAAAGTTAGTAATCTTACCTTAGCTTGTCACGACTGCAATCAGAAAAAAGGTAATCAACCAGTTGAGCAATTTCTCAGCCAGAAACCAGATATATTAAAGCGAATCTTGGCTGGTACTAAAGCACCTCTTAAAGATGCTACTGCTGTTAATTCTACCAGGTGGGAGTTATATCAAAGACTGCAAGAGACAGGATTACCAGTATATGTAGGGACAGGAGGTAGAACCAAGTTTAATCGCGTCAAATTAGGTATTCAAAAGCGTCACTATCTAGATGCTGCTTGTGTGGGGGTAGTAGAGAAATTAACGGTGAAAACTACTAAGCCATTACTGATAGCCGCAAAAGGATGGGGGACTCGCCAAATGGCTACCACTAACAAATATGGGTTTCCTATAAGGTATCGCACGAGGCAGAAAGCTTTTTTTGGTTTTCAAACTGGCGATATAGTTCGCGCTATCCTTCCTACTGGAAAGTTTGCGGGAACTCATATTGGGCGATTAACTGTTCGGGCTACTGGGGTGTTTGAAATGGTGACAATCAAAGGTAAAGTCAGCCCAGTTAGGGCTAAATACTGCCAAATAGTTCATCGAGTTGATGGATATAGTTATGCCGCATAGTCCACACTTGTCCACTGAATTTGCGATTAGAGGCTATGCGATCGCATAGCCTCTGCTTTTCGAGCATACTGTAGGCGATCGCACTTGGGGATAGAAGCGCGATCGCCTACAGTATGCTACGCGATCGCTATTTTCCAAACAAGGGTCGCAATATGGTACGCTCAAGAGCCGGACGTTAATCTGTGGTAAGGTGTGGGGAAGTGATTCCAGAATTTGATCAAAACGGTAATCTACCACCAGGAGTACATTTTTGCGAATGGGAAGAGTTTGTAGACCGATTTGGAACCAACGATCTGAGGTTGCGTTTAATGCGCGGACTGCGAATGGCGATGGAGCAACTCAAAGCTGTAGGCTGTAGAACAATTTATATCAATGGTAGCTTTGTTACCAGTGAACCATCCCCAGGCGATTTTGATGCCTGTTATGATAATGATACGGTGGATATTGATTATCTCAGAATTAACGCTCCTCGATTACTGAATCATTATGACCGTGCTGGACAGAAAGCTAAATATAGGGGAGAAATCTTCCCATCACAGCAACCTGTAGGTAATTATGGAAGCAATTCTTTTGAATTTTTTCAGAGTGACAGAAGGGGAAATGTTAAAGGTATTATCGCCATAGATTTAATGAGGTGGGAATGATGATTAAAAATGAATTAGAGTATCAAGTGAGTCAAGAATGGTTAGAGAAGTTTGAAAAATCTATAGCCGCAATAGAAAAGGATGAAGACAGTAAAAAAAATGATCATGAGCGATGGAAAATGAACCGAGAGACATTACAATGTCATTTAGAGAAATTGCAAGCAGAAATTGCTGAATATGACAGGCTAACATCCCATGATAGCCACACGCCAATAGTATTAACACTTGATGATATTGATTATTTACCCCAAATCTTGATTAGAGCTAGAATGGCAGCCAAACTAAGCCAGAAAGAATTGGCAGATTTGGCTGGACTGACAGAAGAACAAATCAAACGTTATGAAGATAATGACTATGAAGATGCTAGCTTTCTGGATGTAAGATTTGTAATTGATGCGCTGGATATCCAAATTCAAAAAGGTGAGTTTCTTGTTCCTTTAGATACCCTAAGAAGAACGCCAGTTACTAAAGAAGAGTTACTTTCCTCAAATCATCGTCCTCACAGCCAACAAAGTCAACGAATGATTGAGCAAGTTTAGTGGAAAAGTAGCGATCGCTACCTCTGCAAGCATCGCTCTCCCTGGTATGCTCAGGAAAAGCGTCCTCCTTCTCCTTTCCTCTGTACTTATATGGGTCGTCAGGATACTGGTAGAGGTAGACCGTTTCGATTAATTTACTGGACAAACAAAAGTGAAACCCATTAGATTAACTAATCATGCCCAAGAACAAGCGATTGAAAGAGGTACAAATGAAGCAGAAATTGTTGATACCATTATTACAGGCAATCGACAACCTGCTAAAAATGGTAGGTACAAGTATCAAGCTACTTTTCAGTATAATGATGATTGGCAGGGTAAATTCTACTCTCTCAAGAAAGTAGTACCAATTGTTGCTGAAACTGATACTGAGTTAGTCGTTATCACAGTGTATACTTTCTATTTTTGAGGTAAAAGTTGATGAAGATTAGTTATGATTCAGAAGTTGATGCTCTCTACATTAGACTTGTAGAAGGTAAGCATCAGTGTCGCACTTTGCAGTTAACTGATGAAATTGCTTTAAATATTGGTGAAAATGAGTTATTAGTAGGGATAGAAGTTTTAGATGCTACAGAAGTTTTAGGTGCAGGAAATATCCCTAATGTAGTGCTGGAAAATATATCTTTTACTGTGGCTTAAATAGGGAATGCGATCGCTACCAAAGATTGATTAAGGTGGAAAGCATGATCAAAAATGAAAAAGAGTATGAATACAGTCAAGAATGCGCTCGAAAATTTGAATATTCTATTAGAGCGTTAGAGCAAGATGAGGAACTGAAGAAAACCGACCCCGATGGTTGGCAACTTTCTCGCGATGTCAAACAATCTCACCTGATAGCTTTACAAGCAGAAATTGCTGAATATGAAAGGCTTATTAATTGTGACAAAATCCAGCCAATTCAAATTAAAGTTGAGAGCATAAATAAGCTATCAGATGCTTTAATTAAAGCTAGAATAGCAGCCAAAATCAGTCAGCAAGAATTAGCTCAAATACTAGGAATTGGAGAGCAGCGAGTTAGGCAGTATGAGGACACAGATTATCAATGTGCCAGTTTTGTAGAAATCCTCGAAGTTAGCACAGTTTTGGGCGTAGAATTTGAAATGGCTGTGATGCGGGTAGATTTTGAGGAAATAGAAGCTGTTAAACAAAGTGCAGAAAAATGG
>CASBRD010000165.1 GCA_949128025.1 Oscillatoriales cyanobacterium PMM_0008
GACGCCCATCCCACAAGAAAGTTGTTGGAGATTTTTTTATTTGTTGTTGTTTCGCCCCCCTACCCCCCCAAATCTGGGTGAACAGGAAGCCCACTCCCCCAGATTTTGGGGGCTTTTCCGTAAGTCCTGTTTGTCAGCCGTTACAAAGAGTGTAGAATATTAGGAAGATAATCTGCGATCGCAAATTAGACTTCTAGAAAATAGTGAGAAAAATGAAGAAAAACGACTTGGAATTTTATGACTTGAATGCGGATAATTGGTGGGAAGAAGACTCAAAGATTTATGCCCTTTATCATCTGAATAAGCCACGGTTTGAGTTTTTCGATCGCTATGTGCCAAATTGGCAGGGTTTGAAAGCTTTGGATGTCGGGTGTGGCGGTGGTTTTTCCTGTGAGTTTATGGAAGAAAAAGGTGTAGAAGTATCAGGTATCGATCGCTCGGCTAAATGTATAGAAAAAGCACAAAAACACGCGGTTAAGCGGGGAATCAAAATTGACTACAAGTATGGATTGGCAGAAGAGATGCCTTATGAAGACAACACTTTTGATGTAGTAGTATGTGTTGATGTTTTGGAGCATATTGCCGATCTAAACAAAGTTATTTCGGAAATTCACCGGATATTGAAGCCAAAGGGTTTGTTTTTCTTCGATACAATCAACAGAAACTTTAAATCTAAATTTGTGATGATTTGGGTGATGGAAAATATATTGCGTGAGATTAAGCAAGGCGTTCACGATTGGAGAAAGTTCATTAAACCAGAGGAAATTACAGATTTAATGGAGAACCAGGGTTTTGCCGATATAGATATCAAAGGATTCGATCTTTTTGGAGAAGCATTAAAGCTTAATTGGTCTAGTTATAAAGAATACAAAAAAACAGGTATGGTAAAAGTAAACATAAATGATGATACTTCAGTAATGTATATCGGCAAAGCAGTTAAACAGTGCTGAGTGCTGTTTCGGTAAGAGAGATGCGATCGCTTTTATGGTAAGCTGAAGATTATGTTTGCCAATTTTCTCCCGTATTTAGTCGAGCAACTGACAGACGGCTACGGATATTTTGGCGAGAAACTGGCACAAATTGTACAGCAGACTTTGATTTTGTGGGGGGAACGCGATCGCATTTTGGGTACTGCTGATGCGGGGAAGTTTGAGAAGGCTCAAGCCCATAGTAAACTAATCTGGATCGCAGATTCCGGGCACGTCCCTCACCTAGAAAAGCCGCAAATCACCGCCCAGCACATTTTAGACTTCAGATAGGTAACCAGGCATTTCAGGGAAATTACTGAGGAAATGATCGGAAATTGAGGAAAAGTGGGTAATTTGGATGTAACAACCGCAAATCGAATCTGCGAAGATCACCCAAAAGCGAATTATGAGTACAGTTCTAGTTGTGGAAGACTCTCGCAGTCAGCGGGAGTGCATCTCACACCAACTAGCGTGGAGTGGACTGAACGTTATTCAGGCGTCTGATGGCGTCGAAGCACTAGAAAAAATTCAGAAAAACAGTCCCGATCTCGTGTTACTAGATGTGGTAATGCCCCGTATAGATGGTTATAATGTTTGTCGTCTGCTCAAAGCCAACCCCGAAACCCGGAATATACCTGTAGTATTTTTAACAGTAAAGGTGCAACAGCTTGCTCTTTACGGAGGTATAAAATTGGCAGAAGCATACATTGGCAAACCTTGGCAAGCGAGAGAACTAATTGGCACGGTAAAACGAGTGCTGGTGGATGCTAAAAATTGGGCTGACGCCGCCTCTGCGGATGCCTGGACGGAATACGGCGTTTTAAACTTAAACTTGATTAAGCTATACGAATGTCGTGCTGATGCTTGGACAAAATATGGTTTACAAATTACCAGATTTTACGAGGATGCCCTTGCTGCTTTTGAGCAAGCATTGCAGATTAATCCGAATCGATCGGATGCGACTAAATACCGCGCTACTCTTGAAAAAGACTGGGCTGTTTTGCTGCAAAAGTTAGAACAAACTAAGCCTTGCCACGTCTGTCGTTATTACTATGGGAAGGACGGGATAAACTGTGCCGTATATCCATTCGGCCCTCCTGAAGAACTTTGTCGCGACTGGGATTTTAAGTAACACCAGGTTGTTGAGATAATTGCAGATTTTAAATGGCAAATTTAAGATTGAATTTTCCAATCTGCAATCTAAAATTTTAAATTCCTCAGTCAGCACTTAATCTGCTCGCACATCCGCTGCTCTAACCGTTCTAGCAATGTATTCACATCCATCGCAGCTTGCTCAAAACAAACTGGTGGTGGGGGTTCCGGTTCAAACTGAACTAGCTTTATTTGAGCGTTTCCTATGCCGATGAGGAGAACTTCCTGCTTGGGATTATGAGCATCCAAAATTCCCAATATCTCCTGAAGCTGATTATCAACTTTGTGATTTAGTGCCTCAATAGCTGGTCTGGCACAATAGATAAAATGCGGCTTTGGTTCGAGATCGATCCCCAGAGTATTATTGTCGCTCTCTCCTCGTTGCACAAATAATCCCCAAGCTAAAGCAGCCAATTCTTGCTGATTTGCTTTGACGAATTCGTTTAACTGGCTTCGCCAGCTGTGTTCACCCCGATCTGACTGGGTAGTACCAAACATTACCATTGTCTGCTTTCCGTCGTTGCCAATATTATTTCAAACCCGACTGCACTCGCCACAAGCTGGCATAAATCCCCTGTTGCTGGAGCAGTTCTTCATGTCGTCCCGATTCTACTAATTTGCCATGTTCCATCACATAGATACAATCGGCGTTGCGGACGGTGGAGAGGCGATGGGCGATCGCGATCGTAGTCCGATTTTGGGTAATTCGTTCCAGCGATCGCTGAATTGCTGCCTCAGTCTCATTGTCCACTGCCGATGTAGCCTCGTCGAGAATCAGAATTGGTGGATTTTTCAAAACAGCTCGTGCGATCGCAACCCGCTGCCTTTGCCCGCCCGATAACTTCTGCCCCCGTTCACCCACAATGGTGTCATAATTTTGTGGCAGTTGCATGATAAAGTCGTGAGCTTCGGCAATTTTAGCTGCCGCTCTTATTTCTTCAAAAGTAGCATCAAAACTACCATAAGCAATATTTTCTGCCACAGTGCCATGAAATAAGAATACATCCTGGCTGACTAATCCGATACACGATCGCAAATCTTTTAGCTTTAGCTCCCGCAATTCTATGCCATCCAGGGTAATTGTGCCTGCTTGAACCTCGTACAGTCGCAACAGCAATTTTACCAATGTACTCTTGCCAGATCCAGTGGAACCGACGATCGCGATCGTTTTCCCAGCGGGGATGTGGAGGGAAAGATGCTCCATTACTGGCTTGCGCCCATTGTAGGCAAAAGTCACATCCCCCAGCATCAACTCGCCCCGCACCTGACCGACTGGCAAGGGGATATCTCCAGTATCAATAGCAATTGGTGTGTCCAAAAGATTCATCACTCTATTGGTAGATGCCATTGCCCGTTGATACTGGTCAAATGTATCTCCCAATCTTGTCAAAGGCCAGAGCAAGCGCTGGATTAGGAAAACTAATACGCTGTAAGTACCTACAGACATTTTGCCGTTCACCGCTTCCATGCCGCCATAAAGCAGCAATGCCGTGAATCCTGCCAGAATAATCATCCGAATTAAGGGGACAAAGGCAGCAGAAAGAGCGATCGCGCGGCGATTGCTTTGCCGATAACCGTCGCTTTCCACCGCAAGACGCCTTGCTTCGTATTCCTCTGCCGTATAGCTTTTAATCGTCATCATTCCCGACAGATTATTCGCCAGCCGACTGTTGAGGAGGCCCACCTTTTCGCGCACATCGGCATAGCGGGGGGCAAGCAATCCCTGATAATATACAGATCCCCAAATTATCAACGGCATAGGTAGCATCGCCATCCACGCCACGCTGGGTGCCAGGATAAAGTAAGCGCCGCCAATAATTATCACTGTTGCGGTAACTTGGATCAGGTCATTCGCTCCCACATCCAAAAACCGCTCTAGTTGGTTGATATCATCGCTGAGGATAGACATCAACCCGCCCGTGCTGCGCTCTTCAAAATAGGCGATTTCCAGTTCTTGGATATGGTTATAGGCATCTAGGCGCAATTCGTGCTGTATTTTCTGTGCCAGATTGCGCCATAATCGAGCGTAAGCGTACTCAAATACCGATTCCAGTATCCAAATAATGGCCGTGAGGATGGACAGGATTAAGAATTGCCCAAAGGTATCTTTGACGCCCCAACGAGCAATTATGGAATCCTTTTGGTTCACCACCACATCCACAGCGATGCCAATTAAGGCGGGTGGTGCCAAATCGAAGATTTTATTGAGGATTGAGCAGCCAGTTGCCAGCCAAATTTGCTGGCGATAGTCTTGCCCGTAATCAATTAGCCGCTTGAGGGGATGCACGGAAGTAGGACGCTTCCCCCTAGAGGATGATTTGCCAGGAGTGATAGCTTTGATAAATTGCTTGAGCGTAATTGACACTAAATTTAATTTGAACCTACTTTTATATTACCGTTCGTAAAAATGTGCGATCGCTTGGGGAAAGGGAAAGTGCGATCGCACACGCTTGTGGTTGCTCCCATAGATGGAGTTGTGGAGTGACTCAGTTTATGACTCAATGTGGTGATAGAATAATAGGTTGTTCAAAAGTGAGAAAGAAAGGGTTGTGAGGGAGCGATCGCACGGGGTTGTCAACCCATTATTCCTTGTTTAAATATCCTCCTCTTCTGAGTCAAACAATTCTTTTAGATTGCGCGAACCATGCACCACCCGGAGAATTTCTAAAGTGTTAGCAGTAACTTGGTAAAGAATGATATGCCCGTCTAAAGGTACACCCCGCAAACCAGATCTAATATCTTCATAACTGCGTCCCATCATCGGAAAAGTGATTAACTTTTGACATCTTTTGACAAAAGTTGTGAGTAAACGCTCTCCTGCCTCCACATTTCTACTAGCAAAGTAATCTATAATTTCGTTGAGATCGCGGCTAGCAGAGGGTGAAATGATGTAACGGCTCATGCTTGCCCCTGACGCGCTTGGCGTAATTTTTCTTGCAACTGAGTTACCACTAACTCCCCATCAATTCCTTCCCCTCGTCTGAGTTCCTCAATGGCTACATCGACTTTTTCCCGTGTTTCTTCTACCCAAGTTCGATCCTCTCGATCTCGTCGCTCTAATAATTCTAAAGCCGCAGTAATTACTTCATCAGCATTGTTATATTTACCGCTGTTGAGTTTTTGTTGGATTAACTCCGCTTGTTCTGGTTTTAAGGTGATGTTCATATTTGTTAATTCCTCGATATAATCGATAATTGTGGTAGGTAGTTGAAATCATATCAAGTCCGGTTGCATCGTTAGTACATGAGTGATATCGTCAAATTGTCTGTTGTCATCGTTGGTTAAATTTTTACCGCAGATGTAGGCGCTTCGCCTTCCCGTAGGGTAGACAGATGAACGCAGATTAACGCAGATAAGAATGATCGCACGAATTTTTTAGGTAACCGATGCGTAAGGACATGATATCAAAGCCCAGCCGAAAGACCATCCTAGAAGTTAGACAGTTACAGTAATTATTATGTCATCAAACTTTTTGTTATACGGTGCCAACGGCTATACTGGTGCCCTGATTGCCAGACTAGCAGTACAGCGCGGACTTCGACCCATCCTAGCGGCACGAAATCCCGATAAGATTGCGCCGCTAGCAACAGAACTCAGTTTGGAATACCGCGCCTTCTCTTTGGATGATGAAGCTGCCGTAGACGAAGCTTTGGCGGATGTGCCAGCAGTACTGCACTGTGCTGGCCCATTTTCTAGGACTTCTAAGCCGATGGTGGATGGATGTCTGCGGACAAAAACCCACTATCTGGATATTACTGGAGAAATCGGAGTATTTGAGGCGATCGCATCTCGCGATCCCGAAGCCAAAACCGCTGGAGTTATGCTTCTCCCTGGCGTTGGTTTCGATGTCGTACCCTCCGATTGCCTAGCCGCGCACCTCAAGCGACGAC
Source organism: Oscillatoriales cyanobacterium PMM_0008 (assembly GCA_949128025.1). GTDB lineage: Bacteria > Cyanobacteriota > Cyanobacteriia > Cyanobacteriales > Aerosakkonemataceae > Argonema. The sequence goes on from CASBRD010000165.1 coordinate 6,011, forward strand.
TCCCAGATGCCAAGCGCCTTTCCCTCGCTTTTCAAGCACAGGGAGGTGTTTCGCGGGGAACTGCCACCACAATGGTAGAAGCTCAGAATAAAGGCGGTTTGGTGAGGCGTGGCGGCGTTCTTACCCCCGTTCCCACAGCCTGGAAAACTCGCACGATAGATTTTGGACAAGGCCCAGTGGAAGCTACGACAATTCCTTGGGGCGATGTGTCCACAGCTTACTACAGCACCGGGATTCCCGACATTGAGGTCTATGCCGCATTTTCCGCTTCCACGCGCAAGGCGATGGTTCTGAGTCGCTATATTGGTTGGTTGCTAGCCTTACCCCCCGTGCAAGAATTCCAGAAGCGTCTGATTCAGAAACAACCGCCTGGGCCAAACGACGCCGATCGCTCACAGGGTAGTAGCCTGCTGTGGGGAGAGGTGGAAGACAATGCTGGTAAAAAGTTAGTTTCTCGACTACAAGGCCCGGAAGGTTATACTCTAACAGCTATGACTGCTTTGGCGATCGCGCAAAAGGTGCTGGCTTTCCAGGTTGATGTAGGTTTCCAAACGCCATCAAAGGTTTATGGAGCGGACTTTATCCTAGAAATCGAGGGTGTCGTGCGAGAAGATCTAGACTAATGACATAGTTAGGAAACACTCCGTTCTAAAAGCATTTGTACTGTCGATCGAATTATGAGTATCTTTACACTGCAATCGGTCAAAAAAGACTTTGGTATTAAGGAAATCCTCAAAGATGCCAACTTTAGTCTCAATCCCACCGATAAAGTCGGACTGATTGGCACCAACGGTTCTGGCAAATCCACTCTCTTAAAGATGATTGCCGGTCTAGAATCGATTGACAGCGGTCAAATTTTCGTAAATTCTGGCACTCGCATTGTCTATTTGCCTCAGCAACCGGAGTTAGATGAAAATCACACCGTTTTAGAGCAGATTTTTGCTGATGGCGGCGAGCAAATGGCTTTAGTCCGCGAGTATGAGGAACTTTCCGATAAACTAGCGCACCATCAAGAAGATAGCCAACTCATGGCTCGTCTATCTGTGGTCATGCAGCGCATGGATGCTACTGGCGCTTGGGAAGTAGAAACTAATGCTAAAATTATCCTCACCAAGTTGGGGATCGAAGATTTCGACGCTCGGATTGGCAGTTTATCGGGAGGATACCGCAAGCGGATTGCACTAGCAGCTGCTTTACTTTCTGAGCCAGATGTGCTGTTGATGGATGAGCCAACAAACCATCTGGATGCCCTATCTGTGGAGTGGTTGCAAAGTTACCTGAATCGTTTTCGGGGCGCGATTTTGCTAATTACGCACGATCGCTATTTTCTCGATCGCGTCACCAATCGCATCGTCGAAATTGACCGGGGCGACCTCTACACCTACGATGGTAACTACTCTTATTATCTGGAAAAGAAAGCCCTCTCAGAAGAATCTGCCGTCAGCAGTCAGCGCAAACATCAAGGCGTGTTACGTCGCGAGTTGGAATGGTTAAAGCGCGGGCCAAAAGCTCGCAGCACAAAACAAAAAGCCCGCATCGAACGCATCCGCGATATGCAGGGTACTGAGTTTAAACAAGTTCAAGGCAAAGTTGATATCGCTACCCCAGGACGTCGCATTGGTAAAAAAGTTATTGAGATGGTGAATATCTCGAAAGCATACGACGGACGCACTTTGATCGACAATTTCACCTACAATTTTAATCCAGAAGACCGCATCGGTATTGTTGGTGGCAACGGTGCTGGGAAATCTACTCTAATGGATATTATTACAGGTCTAGTTCAACCTGATTCAGGTCGTGTTGAGCTTGGTTCTACAATTCTCATCGGCTATTTCGACCAGCATTCTGAAGCATTGCTCGCGGCGATGAACGAAAATCAGCGGGTAATTGACTACATCAAAGAGGAAGGGGAATTTATCAAAATTGCCGATGGAACTCAGATTAGCGCCTCGCAAATGTTGGAGCGTTTTCTGTTTCCTGGCAATCAGCAATATGCACCCATTAATAAGCTTTCTGGTGGTGAAAAACGGCGTCTGTTTCTGTTACGAGTTTTGATGAGTGCGCCTAATGTGCTGATTCTGGATGAACCGACGAATGACTTGGATGTGCAGACGTTGGCGGTGTTGGAAGAATATTTGGAAGATTTCAACGGTTGCGTAATTGTAGTTTCTCACGATCGCTATTTTCTCGATCGCACTGTAGATACTATCTTTGCTTTAGAGTCGGGAGGAAATATTCGCCAATATCCCGGTAATTACTCCGTTTATCTGGATTTCAAAAAGGCAGAAGAAGACGCAGCGCCCAAGCTAGAAGCAAAACCCAAGGAAACTAGCCCCAAAGTTAGCGAACAGCCATCTAATAATAACAGACCGCGCAAGCTTTCTTCTAAAGAAAAGCGCGAATTTGAGATGCTTGAAACTAAGATTGCCCAGATGGAGTCCCAAAAATCCGAAGCCCAAAAAGCGCTTTACAATGCTCCTCCAGGAGAGGTCACTAAGGTGCGCCAATTATACCAGCAGGTGGAAGCTTTGACTCTAGCTATTGATGCTGCGACTGAACGCTGGTTGGAATTGGCTGAGATTGCATCTTGACATAACATAAAACCTGTATTAAAGCGGGTCTGAGGAGTGGTGAGTGGAGAGTGATAAGCTGACGCGCATCTAATTTGAATAATCGCAATTTGTGAAATTCTTGTGGGGAGGGGGCAAGGCATCTTGCCTGCCTCATTTATACAACTTAGATGCGCGACAGCTTATCACTTCTGCTTGGGTATTCCGTTTAGGTAGTCACAGCATCGTAGAAAATCTGCAAACAGCTTTGTTCAAGATCCCCTCTGCCCCTCTGCCCCTCTGCCCCTCTGCTCCTCTGCTCCTCTGCCCCTCTGCCCCTCTGTCCCTCTGCTCCTCTTGACAAATTGCTCTTAAGTATGATTTGGTATGTCTTGAAGTACAAATACCTAGTAATAATTACTTACTATCGAAAGTTCTCGATTTCTACTCGATTTCCTACCCATTTTTTTTACTTTTAAGCTGTAATGTCTCAAATCAAGGCAGTGAATTAACTGTCTAAAGGAATAAAAGTTAATTAATCTTAGGAGAGCTTGACAAAATGCTTGACGCTTTTTCCAGAGTTGTTGAACAAGCTGACAAAAAAGGTGCTTACCTTTCTAGCGATGAGATCAACGGTCTTTCAGCGATGGTTGCGGACAGCAACAAGCGTTTAGATACAGTCAACCGACTCACCGGCAACTCTTCCGCCATCGTTGCCAATGCTTATCGGGCTGTAGTTGCCGAAAATGCTCAAATTTTTAATGCTGGCGGTGCTTGCTTCCACAACCGCAACCAAGCTGCTTGTATTCGCGACTTGGGCTTTATTCTCCGCTATGTCACCTATTCAGTGCTAGCAGGCGATGCCAGCGTGATGGACGATCGCTGCTTGAACGGTTTGCGCGAAACCTACCAAGCGCTGGGCACTCCTGGTAATGTGGTTGCTTCCGGCATCCAAAAAATGAAAGATGCCGCGATCGCGATCGCGAATAATTCTAACGGGATCACCAAAGGCGATTGCAGCTCTTTGATATCTGAATTAGCTGGCTACTTCGATCGCGCCGCCGCCGCTGTTGCGTAGAATTCCTCTAGCATAAACCATCGCTTTTTTAAAGTCTTTTCTCTCAATTTAGGAGTTTAAAACCATCATGAAAACGCCTCTCACCGAAGCAATCGCAACAGCTGACTCTCGTGGCGCGTACTTGAGCAACACTGAAATCCAAGCTATTTTTGGTCGTTTCAACCGCGCTCAAGCAGGTCTGCAAGCAGCTCAAGCCTTCACAGCCAATGGCAAAAAATGGTCTGAAGCAGCAGCCAATCACGTCTATCAAAAATTCCCTTACACCACTCAAATGCAAGGGCCCCAATATGCTTCTACCCAAGAAGGCAAAAACAAGTGCGTGCGGGACATCGACCACTACCTGCGTACTATCAGCTACTGCTGCGTAGTCGGTGGTACTGGCCCTCTCGACGAATATGTTGTGGCTGGCTTGAGCGAACTCAACAGCGCTTTGGGTCTGTCTCCCAGCTGGTATGTTGCAGCTCTGGAATTCGTCCGCGACAATCACGGTCTGAGCGGTGACGCGGCTGGCGAAGCCAACATCTACCTCAACTATGCCATCAACGCTTTGAGCTAACAAAGCTTTTGGGTCTGAGATATAGGCAATTGTTGATGAAGATGAACAATCGCCTATATCTCAGACCCAAATTTGATTAAAAGGTAGATAGTCAAGCGAAAAATTGGAAGAGAGGATAAAAAATGAGTAGTTTAGGCGTCGAAGAGCGGCTGGGATACAGTTCAGTTGCAGATAAAAAAGTTGAACTCCGCCGCAATTGGAGCCCGGATGAGTTACGTCAGTTGTTCCGGGCTGCTTACGATCAAGTATTTGGTCGCCAAGGCGTATATGCCAGCGAATTGTTTAGCAGTGCCGAAGCTTTGCTGCGTAATGGCAACATCAACGTGCGGCAATTTATTCAGATTTTGGCTCAATCCGAACTTTACAAAGAGCGCTTTTTCTACAATAACTCCCAAGTTCGTTTTATCGAATTGAACTACAAGCATTTGCTGGGACGCGCTCCATACGACCAGTCGGAAATTGCCTACCACGTAGACCTCTACGCTTCTAAAGGTTACGAAGCTGAGATTGATTCTTATATCTACAGCGCAGAATACGCCAATGCCTTTGGTAATGATGTGGTTCCTACTTACCGTGGCTTTCAGTCCTTGCCAGGAATGAAGACGGTTGGATTCAACCGGATATTTGAGCTTTTTCGGGGTAGTGGCAACAGCGACAACGCTCAGTTTGGGGGTAAAAATTCCCGACTGCGGCAGCAAGTGTCGATGAATATGGCTAACTCGATTAAAGCACCCTTGTCGGTTGCAGGAAAGTCTTCTGGGTCGCTAGGAGGAACTTTAACCTGTGCTGCGATTCGGGGAGATACGAGGGTCTACAAAATCGAAGCGATCGTGGGTGGAGTTGGCACTAAAGTAGCAGTTCGTCAGAGTAAGCGGGTTTATACCGTATCTTATGACCAACTTTCAACTACATACCAAGAAATTCACCGTCGTGGCGGGAAAATCGTTAAAATTGAGCCAGCTTAGAAACTGAGATCGATTCCGCTTGCTTAATTGATTTAGTGTTTGGTTAGTAGTTAGTAATTAGTTGTTAATGAGATTTCTTGCTAACAACTAATTACTAACTACTAACAACATCCAATTGAATATTATTTTCTATGACTGCTACTTCACCTCCTGAGTCGATTCTTTCTCCTGCTTCTGCTGTAGCAGCCTTGCTGGGAGACGATAACCAACTCCGCTATTACGCTGCTTGGTGGCTGGGTAAGCATCAAGTTCATGAAGCCTGCGACGTACTTTGCTCGGCACTAAAAGATGAGCTATATCGCACCGAACAAGGGGGATATCCTCTGCGGCGTCAAGCGGCAAGGGCTCTCGGTCAACTGAAAAATCCTCAAGCCGTGCCTGCATTGCTGGAAGTGCTAAACTGCAAAGAAGATTTGCGTCTGCGGGAAGCGGCAATTCAAGCATTAGCAGCCATTGGCGACTCAAGAGCGGTTGAAGGTTTGCTTGAACTTTTAGAATCGCAGCAGGAGCAGCCTTTAGAAGCTCTGATTGAAGCGCTGGGAACTTTGCAAGTTTGGTCAGTTCATCAGCAAATCGAGGTTTTTTTGGCGCATGGTTCTGAGCGCGTACAATGTGCGGCGGCTCGATATTTATATCTTTTCAGTCAAGAGCCTCAGTACATTGAACGAATTGTTAAAAATCTGACTCATGAGAATATGTATTTGCGCTGGGCGGCGGCATTTGATTTAGGCTCGATCGGGCATTTACAAGCTGCACAGGCGATAATTAATGCTAAAGTTGGCAATAGTTTGAAGCTGTTGAATTTGAAGCGAATTTTAGAAGCGGTTCTGGGTAGCGATCGCTCTAATGAGGAAGAAAACCAGAAAACAACTCGCTTATTGCTGAGCGCAATTGATGATTTGTTGATTCAGCTTTGATAAAATAACAATTTAGTTAATTTTGGCAAACTTTTTTTTAATAGCAGTTGAAGGATGAACGCATTTAATAACGATTTAGATACTGCTTGGTTAATTCAGCAGTTACGCCGCGCCTCTACTCCAGTTGATGCGGTGCAATTAATTGAGGCTTTAACGACTAAGAAAACAACAGCAGGGGATGGCGAAGAAATTATTGCTGTTTTGATTGAGATGTTGAGCCATCACCATCCTTCTGTACCTGCGGCGGCGGTGGAGGGACTGGTGCAACTAGCGCTAGATTCTGTAGAACCATTAATCGCTGCCTACCATGCTTCTGTAGATCATGGGTTGCAAGCTTATATTGTTCAAGCTTTAGCTAAAATTGGTGACGGCAGATCTCTGGATCTATTGCTGGAAGTCGTAGGGGTGGAAGTAGCCAATCACTGCCAGGGTAACGTCCGGCGAGTGGCGGCGAGGGGTTTGGGACGCATTGGCAGTACGGCTAATGACCCGGAAGTTGTGAAGGGTGCGATCGCAAAATTAACTTGGACGTTGCAGAAAACGGAGGATTGGGCGCTGCGTTATGCAGCTGTGGTTTCCCTGCAAGAAATTGCTACACTTGATGCGAATGCGGCTTTAGAAATAGCGGCAACCAAGGAGTCAGATAGCGTTGTTCGGGTAAGGATTAAAAC
>CASBRD010000166.1 GCA_949128025.1 Oscillatoriales cyanobacterium PMM_0008
AACTTTTGCGTGGGGTGGGGGCGGGTTTATTAAGATATTTGACACCCACCGCTCAATATCCACTATCCCAGTTAGGCGGACAAAGAATAGGCTTGTTTAAACCCAAGAAAGCAAGTCTAGGATCGGTTTCTACCCCTTCCTGGCAAGATCCTGCGCGCGGGTCTAATCCACCAATAAACGTATTACAAATACCACATTGAGTTTTTCCATCTACAGGTCCGTCTTGTGTCATTACTGGTCCCTGGATAGCACATCCTCCCCGATTCATTGTCATCTTATTGTACTCTTCGACACCTGTTACTCGGCAGGCTCTTAACTGCTGTTGTGGAGTTTGTTGGGGTTGCTGTGCAGTTTGTTGTGGTTGGGGAGATTGCTTATCGACCTGGCACTCTTCAGATTTTGGATAATTACCTGGGTCAAATGCTGTGATTTCTTGTATTTTAGCGACACCTTGATCTCTTGATGCCCTCACTGAAGTTGTATATTGTCTATATTTGGGGTTAGATCCATCTCCTAAGTAAGAATCTACTCCTTGTCCATGAGCTAATAGTGCATCTTTTATATTTGAATTTGCCAATACATTACTAGGTTCCTGATACTCTCCCACCTTACCATCCGTACTTTCCATATCGGGAATATTAGGAGGACCGGGATTGGAAACATCTGTTAATAAAGGAAAATTTATGTCCCGATAGCGAAAAGGAAAATCTTTTGAACGAAGCATATATTCAAATCTTCCGCCTCCACGCAAGCCTCCTATTACACCTTCATAATTAGTAAAAGAAGCTATAGCTAAAATAGAAAGCCTTTTGAAAATATCTGGTTTAGAGTTCAATATGGTTGATGCTACTTCTTTAGCAAAAAAATTCCCTTGTGAATGAGCAATGATCAGATATTTGGGTTTCTTTGGCTGACATTTACAGTCATTTTCAGCTTTTTCTTTTGCCTGTTTCTCAGAGTCACTATCTATTCTTTGAATTTGCCCAACTGCATTGTTGATAACGCCCCTACCACTGGGAGTTAATGATTTACCTATAACAGCTTGAATAGCTGATTCTAAGAAATCACCTGCACCTAAAGATATTCCAGTAGAATTATAATTATTTTTGTGTTCCTCAAAGTTTTTGATACCCGTTTCTTGTAAAACACTTGAAATTATTTTCCAATCATCTCCATACGCATCCTCATTAGTTCTTACGCCATTAATATAGAAAACATGAATTTTTCCTTCAGTATCGCATTGACGACTTTGGGTGCTAGTGCTGCTATCTGGATTTCCACCATTAGGATTATCAAACTCAGGACGCACTGGCTGATTCGGCCCCGGATCTTGAGGAAACGGCGGCACTTGGGGATTATTCCCACCCTGCGGCACACTCGGTGCATCATCAAATTCCCCCGGAGTTCGCTGCACCAACCAATCCGAAATATTCCTTTCCACAGCAGGCGGATTCGCCGCCACTACTCGATCCGACGACCTAGCTAAATTCACTGTACAAACCGTAGAACTAAAACTGAAAACCGTACAAAGTGCAGCGGAAAAAGCTCGATTGACAAATGTACCGGGCGCGAGTAAAGTACCAACGATCGCAACCACAAAACTAACAACACCAAAAGCCAAAAAACGAATCTGGCGCATAATTTACTTCACCAAATTAACTCATAATGGGCGGCTTTTTACCACCCATAATTTTAAACAAAAACCTAACTAGAAACCAAAAGGAAGTCTGATTGGAACAACTTGCCGAAGAATGTCAACAACATTTTTAAAATCACTATACCAACCCCTAACTTCCTGACGAGAAGGTTGCGTCGCTTCCACATTATCAGCAGGCTTATCATCCCTCGTTAAAATCGAAGAATTCATCCCAGCTTGAGGCATCAAAGCCACAAAAATATTAATCGGAATTGCCGCATTTAATCCTGTTTTAAACCGAATTTCTCCACCAGCAGCAGATTCCGATCGCATCGCACCTTCCACATCACCTTCCCCATGAATGCCAATCACTCGCCCATTCACATCAAACACAGGGCCACCACTCATTCCCCGCCGAGTTACTGCGTCGTAGCGCATGGTATATCCCTTGGCACGACTATTGGGACGGCTAGAAATCTGTCCGGCAGTAAACTCAAATTCTCGTTCTCCACCAGCTTCAATTGACAGAGGATAACCTGCAATATAAATTCCCGATCCAATTGAAGCTTTATCGGAATTACTAATCGCAGCGACAGATTGTTTTTCAGGACTTTCAAAAGTAATAATGGCTAAATCTGTATCATCGGCACTTTTCGGCAATCTGGTGACAGACTTCACTGAATAAGTTTTGCCTTTGCTGGTATAAACCGAGTATTCAGAATTAGTACTTTCTACTACATGATTGGCGGTTAAAACGGTGTATATATTGCCGGTTTTCGCAATAATTACCCCCGAACCTCCCAAATCTTTACTCAGGGTATTATCAATTCTAACTGTTGTGGGTACAGCAATTTTAGCTACCTCTTTAGCCGTCTTAGCCATTGCTGGTTGACTAATTACAATTGCGGCTACAACTGCCGTACCAGCTAATATTTGTGGCAGATGATTAAAGCGAGAAAACCCGAAACTCATAACTAACTCCATGAACGATATTAACTTTGTAGGTACGTTGTTGCGCTTTAGCGCTCCTTCCCAGGTACGTTGTTGCGCTAAAGCGCTAAAGCGCAACAACGTACCTAAGAGGCGGAGCCTCTAAATCTGCGTTACCAGGCTCCAGCCTGGTAACGAGGTATTTATTAATTCCCCTAGCATCAAATTCCCTTAGCGAAGATCGAAATGAAACAAATTGCAAATAGGTACTAATCGGAATTCCCCAACTAGAATTCACCATTTGCTGTAACATTGCTGGTGAAGGTTCGCTGCCATCTTCAAAGGCATAGACGCCGAAATCTGGATCGCGATTTTTCACCCGTCCGTTAATACCAATTAACAAACCATTACCGTTAAAAATCGGGCCACCGCTCATGCCGACGGTGATATATTTAAGCTGTTTGTTGCGGCGGTAAGTTTCTAGGCGTCCGCTTACTTCTTGACACCGTGTTTGCGGATCGTAACCAGAACTACCAAAGGCATTGGAAACCCAGCGAATCCAAGGCTCTTGAGTTCCTTGTGTATTTTGGTAGATTGTTACAGGGACACCGCTAGAGGTATCGCAAAAAAATCCCCGTGCAGCGGCGTTCTGACCTTGACTAGATTGAGAAAATGTGGTAATTCCGAGAGCGATCGCTCCGGCTGTGACAAACGGCGTCAGTGATGGCAGTTTCATGGTATTGTTAATCTCCCAAGAGACACAATCAGGAAAGAAAAAGGGATTCATTGCCAGCGATATAATCTCTGGCAATGAATCCCGCGTAAAATTTTACAATTTTGTAACAATGGTAAAACTTTATACTGATTTAAACTAAGGGAAAGTGCCGATGCGCTTTTTGATGATAGTTATTTTGATTAGTGAGTAAGTATTGAACTGGTAGAAAACCATATACTTATAGATCGGGCTTTAAGTGAAACAGAGGTCTTGAGGTAACTGCATGGCATCCATCCGCGAGTTGCACCAACAACTCATCAGCAAAGAACGCTCTGCTGTAGAGATCGCGAAAGAAGCGTTAGAGCGCATTCAGGCGCTAGAACCGAAATTGCACAGTTTTTTGTGCCTAACAGCAGAAAAAGCCATAGAACAGGCTCTGGCGGTGGATGCCAAAATCGCCGCCGGTGAAGAAATCGGGCTGCTGGCGGGCATTCCTATTGCCATCAAGGACAATATGTGTACTAAAGGGATTCGCACCACTTGCGGTTCCCGAATTTTGGAAAATTTCGTGCCTCCATACGAGTCAACCGTGACGCAGAAACTGGCGGATGCGGGTGCGGTGATGGTTGGCAAAACGAATATGGATGAGTTTGCGATGGGGAGTTCCACGGAAACTTCTGCCTATCAAATCACGGCTAACCCTTGGGACTTGTCACGGGTGCCGGGTGGCTCATCGGGTGGTTCGGCAGCGGCTGTAGCGGCGGAAGAATGCGTTGTGGCTCTCGGTTCCGATACGGGGGGTTCGATTCGTCAACCGGCGTCTTTCTGCGGCGTGGTGGGGTTGAAACCGACTTATGGGTTGGTTTCGCGGTTTGGTTTGGTGGCTTACGCTTCTTCTCTGGATCAAATTGGGCCGTTTGGACGATCGGTAGAGGATACGGCGATTTTGTTGAGTGCGATCGCAGGTTACGACTCCAAAGATTCTACCAGTTTGAAAGTTCATATCCCAGATTATGCCAAAGCGCTCCGACCTAACCTCAAAAGCAGAGGCGTTCTCAGAATTGGCATTATCAAAGAAACTTTTGGTCAAGGTATAGACCCCGAAGTCGAAACAGCGGTAACAAAAGCGATCGAAGTTCTGCAAGAATTGGGTGCTGAAATTCACGTCATTTCCTGTCCCCGATTCCGCTACGGTTTGCCCACATACTACATCATCGCTCCCTCGGAAGCATCTGCCAATTTGGCTCGTTACGATGGGGTCAAGTATGGCTTGCGAAGTCCAGACGCCGATAACTTGCTATCTATGTATACCCATACTCGCGCCGCTGGTTTTGGGACAGAAGTCAAGCGTCGAATCATGTTGGGAACTTACGCTTTATCAGCTGGGTATTACGATGCCTATTATCTCAAAGCACAAAAAGTTCGCACTTTGATCAAACAAGATTTCGAGAGTGCTTTTGAAAAAGTTGATATATTAGTATGTCCGACTGCTCCTACGACCGCTTTTAAAGCTGGTGAAAAAACCGAAGATCCGCTGAGTATGTATTTGTCAGATTTGATGACAATACCAGTTAATTTGGCTGGGTTACCTGGATTGAATATACCCTGCGGCTTCGATGATAATGGATTGCCGATCGGGATGCAATTGATCGGCAATCTTTTGCGAGAAGATCAGTTATTTCAAGTTGCTTATGCTTACGAGCAATCAACTTCTTGGTATCACCAAAAGCCCAACTTGGATTGACAGCAGAACGGAAAAATCCGATTTAGTACGCAACTCTGTACGAACAGGATTACTGGAGTTTAAACTACTAAACTCCAGTAGTTACGAGTAGCCTTAAAGATTTGATTATTATTCGGCGTCCTGTGGTAAAGTGGTGGCAGAAGATAAAAGAATTGAATGGAAAACGAAGACACGGCGACCTTTTACAGAGGGGGTAGTAATTTTGAAGCTAGACCTTACGAAGTTAGAATAGATCCGGAAACAAATTACCTTAAGCCAACACATGGAATATCGATTCATCAAGATGCCGATCGCGTTAGGCGTTTTGGAGGAGCGTATAAGATCTTGTTCTTACCAGATACATTAAAAATTGTGCAAAGAGGACGGGATCGCAGTCATCATGAGATTGTGCCTAGATATGCAAATTTGCTCACTTACCAGCAATACCAAGAAGAGTTAAAAAAAATACAAGCCGTTATAGAGGAATCGTGATATGGAAACCGCGCCCAAACTGACGTTTAAATATGGCTGGGACGAAAGAGACGAGGTAGAAACCCCGATGAAAGGACACAGAAGCGATGGGATCGTCCGCTGTAGGGATGGCAAAACCTATTCTGTCTATTTTTACGACCCCATCCGCTTACAGCAAGATTTAGATGGGGAGGTGGAGTTGGGTTCTCCTTTTTTGGCTCCACCAGGGTTGATTGTTTTACCAGAGTTAACGCGACCTGCGATGGAAAATGCGATCGCGCAATTGTGGAAGCAGGGATATTTTGATGCGTTGAAGCCGTTAGCCGAAGCGGAAGAGTCACATCCGGTGGCTGTGATGTATAGCAAAGTGCTGAGTTCTGAGTCCTGAGTGGGGATTGATTCGGGATTGGGGATTGAGGATTGGGGATTGGTGATTCTCTCCCCTACTCCTCCACTCCATTCTTTACTTTTGACTTTTGACTTTTGACTTTTGACTTTCTAGTCCCTCACCCGAAGCATTTACCAAGGTCACCAGGGGGCCAGTTTGCTCCTGTCCGTTCACAGCTAAATCGCTGTGACACAGATAAACCCTCTCTCCCGCACGACTGAGCAAATCTCGTAAAATCCGTCGCAACCGTTCGTCACCCGCTTCTATTTCATCTTCCGCTGTCCAAGGTCGTCCAAACCGATGCTGGAGAAACAACGGAGAACCGAATAAGGTAGCTGCACCGCCGCTTAGCCACAGAGGGGAACCAGCATCAAGCCAAAATTGCCAGCGATGAAAACGACGGCTGGAGCGATATTGGAAGATGTTTGCGATCGTGACAGCTTGAGCGGCTGGACCAAACGATCGCACAGGATAAGGGTTAGCCGTAACTGTACCGTAACGCAGCATCTGAATAAATCGACCGACGGTAGTATAAGATGGGGTATCGGTTTGCTCGCTCTTTCGCAGTCGCACATCAATTTCCCAATAGTGTTGGGCGGTTTCTTGCAATTCTCGCAAAGCCGCTATTCGATCGAAGGGAAGATGGCTATCATTCCATAAAAAGTGCTGAATTGCTCTATCCAGGATGTAAACAGGGCTGGGAATGAGACGCTGTTGTTGTTGCGATCGCTGTTCTTCCAACCACTGTACAATCTCTTCATAAGCTTTGGTAGCCTCATATCCCAGTCGATCCCAGCGAGGAAATGTCTTGGCGGGTAGTAAACTGGGTAGTTCTGGATTTGGAGCATAACAATAGTCTGCCAACAAACCGGCTCGAACTGGGTCTATCCCATTTTGGATTTTGGATTTTGGATTTTGGATGGGCGAATCTTCCCATTCCTCATTGTCTGTTCCTGCTGACGACTGACTGAGTACTACCAGCATTTCCGCGATCGCATCTCTGTCGATCAGACGCCCCAATCCTGGATAAACTAAGCCTAGAAGCGTCAGCAATGACCGAACGATCGGTGAACTGGATAAAGGGCGCTGGTGGTTGAGGGACTCGACTGCGATGCCTTTGGCGTTGAGAATTTCGATAATGCTGTAGCGTGCGATCGCATCCAACCCCGGTGCAATCACTGCTATTTCTTGCGGTTGCACTTCTCCTGACTGTATCGCCAAGCTAATAGTCTGGGCCGTTTGTCGCAGTAATTGCGATCGCGATACGGTTTGAATCGACAGCACTGCTTCTGGCAAGCTCGACAATAACGTCGGGTCGCTAACCGCTTCCACCAGCAACGTTCCCCAATCGGTTTCCAGACAGCCTCTAGGTTGGCTTGGCAAGGCTTCTAGGCGGCAACGAGACGCCAAACCCTCCATATAATCCGGGTCAGCCCCCAGTCCTTGCCGCACGCCACCTTCAGGATTATACGTAAAAGCGCCGATCGCGCCTTTGTCAAGCATAAACTCAAATAAATCCCGTGCGATCGCCGGATAATCGTCCACATCATCCGCCAGCACCAACCGATACCTACGAGTTAAATGCTGCTGATAACTTACATCTGGCAACAAATAACGCCCATATAGTTCGGTAATAATCCCATAAGTCAGCAATCCCCGCTCCAGACACCATTCCCGCCAGTGCAGCAGCATTTGTCCCATATAATTTGGGATTGAGGACTGGGAATTTGAGAATTTCTCCCCCTCCTCCACTCCCCCACTCTCCCGCGCCCCCATTTCTGGCACGCCCTGTTCTAAAATTTCAGGTATATCCTCTGGGGGCGTTCCGCTCAAACCTGCTAATAACAGCAAATCTAGCGCTCTACGCACCAATCGATACTCATTTACCCCCATTTGTTGCCAAATTCCCTGCTCCAGATCCGAACTCCAAAGCTGAGTTGCCAATTCCTGTTCGGTTTCGGGACGCAACCGCACTGGGAATTGTGCCTTCAAATTCAACCGCTGAATTAACAGGGGCCAAAATAAAATGACTTCATTCTCAAAAAAAGCTAGAGGTGTGGTTGTGTAAACCGGCATATTGGGTATCGCCGCCGAGATACTATTCGCCAATACGATGCGATTATCCCCATTAGCCGCAAACACCAACGCCGCCGATGCTATTTGCTTAGAACTTAACCGACTGGCACCAGTCTGAGCAACTCCTCGCCGCCCAAGAGTATCGGCCCGATCGAATCCCAACTGCACCCACGTGCAAAACTGCTCGATCAAACGAGTAGTCTTGCCACTGCGACTGGCGCTTGCGATCCAAATAGACTCAGACACTACCGTCCGTCCTCCAGTTAATTTGTTATCATACCACGTACACTCAACTTTCCTACTTTTGCAAATCTGCATTAAGTCAGAAGCAATAGGAATTTTTTTGCTATACAACTAAGAATCACCAGACAAATTTCTGTCATGAAAAGAACCATTTTGACAAAAATTAGAGATTCCTTCCGTTATGCCGCCGATTGGTTTTCTGAAACGCCAGAAAGGGCATTAGAACAAGCATATAATGCAGCTTTGCAGATCAAGGCTATTGAAGATGAATATTTTGGCGGCAAAAAGATAGCTGCTGATTCAACTGATTACGGTGACAGCGAGATCTCATATTTTCGTGCCGAACTCCAAAAAAATCTAAATATTGCCAAGCGGCGACTAGCCGAATTCAAAGCCAGTAATTCAGTTATCGGGATTAGTAATTATAATCAAACCGCAGCCAAAGCAGAAGTAGTTAATGCCGCAGCTAATAACGGAAACGGTTATCCGCAGGATTCCAGGGATAAATCATCGATTATTTTAGAAAAGCTAAAATTCATCGATCGCGTCATATCTAAATATAGTCCCAAGGCACAAAGATCGCAATCAGAAAAATCTTTAGCTTTAGTAGCAGTTGCCAAAAATAAAAGCTCTGATTCTGAAGAACTTAGCTCACCCATTTCAAATGAGCAGTTGTATTTATCTAACCCTAACTCAGATGGTAAAGCTGACACTATTTCTGACAAAACGGGTGTTTTACCCAGGTCTATTTTTAAAACCATCAATAGACTTCAGAGAGAATTAGATCCGCAGTCGGAAGAAGAAGTTGTCAAAAAATTCCGTAAGTCTAAGGCAAAAACAGCAATTTCTCTCAGGTTTCTTTTAATTTTAATTATAGCACCGTTGCTAACTTATCAGTTGTCTAAATTATTTGTTGTTGGCCCTCTGGTTGATAAGTTTAGAAATGACAACGAACTCGATATTTTCATTAACCAGGATTTGGAAGAAGAAGCTCTTAGTGAGTTAGGCAGATTTAAGGAAAGACTAGAATTTGAAAACCTAATTTTTGAGGCTCCAAAATTTTCCCATGAGCAAATAGAAGAGCAATTAAAAGAAAAGGCCAAGGAGATAGCAAAAAAATCTCGTCAAGAAAGTGCTGATGCTATTAAAAATGTCTTTTCGGATTTACTGTCGCTAGTTGCGTTTGCTGTAGTCATATTTATGAGTCGCAGAGAAATCGCAGTTTTGAAGTCTTTTATCGATGAAGTTGTGTATGGTCTCAGCGATAGCGCTAAAGCCTTCATAATTATTTTGTTTACCGATATATTTGTGGGATTCCACTCACCGCATGGGTGGGAAGTTCTATTGGAGAATGTATCGCGGCATTTAGGTCTTCCAGAAAATAGAGATTTTATCTTTTTGTTCATTGCTACCTTTCCCGTAATTTTGGACACTGTATTTAAATATTGGATATTCCGTTACTTGAATCGGATATCTCCTTCAGCTGTAGCTACCTACAGAAATATGAATGAGTGATATGGGGAATGGGTAATAACGCAAGTTGCTACTTATTCAAAAATCCGGTTTCTCTAGCCATAGTTAAATATTGGGTATGTTGTTGCGCTTTAGCGCTCTTTAAGATAGCGCCCAAGCGCAACAACATACGTGGAAAAGTTTTATCATGGGCGATCGACCGGACATGATATTACCCATGATTAATTTCCAATTACAACATCTTTGCCGGTTCCTTTTCAGCTGCCTCTTGCGCCAATTTAGTGTCTGATTCTTCAACCTCGATCAGAGTTGATTCAGGCAGGAATTTAGCATCAGGACTGTGAGGACTCTTGAAGGTAACTTGAGCATCTGGCTTTTGACAGGCTACCATCGTTTTGACGTGCTCCATTTCGTCATCGCGGATAGCAACAAATACGTCGTAGAGATTCTCAATTTTCGGGCGACGTTCTTCTGGTGGACGAGAGGTTTGGAATTCATCAAACAGATAAAGGTCGCCTCGGAGGTAGTAGTTTATGGCAACCTGGGGTGCTGGCTCAGTTTTAAGTTGCTCCCCATACTCTGCGAGGAAATTCTGGTAAGTTTCGTAGGCGTGTTCCTCGACCATCTGCATGAATTGGTAAGCTGACTTGGGTGCCACTATATACACGCAAATCAGAATCCAGTAGTAAACAAAGGCTCCAGTATGAGCGACAAAGCGATCGATCCAGTACTTATTACCACCAAGGGACTCCATAGTTAGCAGGTGGTGTAACTCGTTCCAGGATTCGGCAAAATGAACTTTGAGCCAGTCTGCCTTGCGCCACCAACCCATAGTTTCGTAGAGGTGAAGTACTGATGTAAAGGCAAAGTAAGGAACGCGAGCAACCGTTTCCAAAACAAAAAATCGTGGATACAAACGGTCTCGGTAAAGGTAGTTGAGAATAAACTCTAAGAAATTGACTAGGAGTCGAATCATTTATTGTACTCCTTGTACTTGTATCAGGACGTGGGTATAATATCTGACTGTGAGTGCTAATATCTCAATTGCAGTGTCGTACTGTAGGGTCTGTTCAGATGGTAAATTTCACTACAATTTCATAAAGATCCACACCCAGATTCAGAAGGTTTTCTCTTAAACCACTTCTAAAGTGTAACAAAATATTTACAAAGTGTGGTTGGGTTAATTTTATCTTTACTTTTGAGCAAATATAACGTTGAGTCTAAGCTGGAATTAGGGAATTTATTTAATGCTGATATGAAAAGTAGTCTCGATCGCAATCCAGTCTTGTTAGTTCACGGTATTAACGATACCGGGGCAGTTTTTCACAGAATGGCTCCCTACCTGATCGAGCGGGGCTGGTCTGTGTACGACTTGAATATGATACCAAATAATGGTGCTAAGCACCTAGACCATTTGGCAGAGCAAGTCGCGGATTTTGTAGCCAAAGTCTTCCCGCCAGAACAACCTTTAGATCTAGTTGGTTTCAGCATGGGGGGAGTTGTCAGCCGCTACTACGTGCAGCGACTGGGGGGAATCGATCGCGTGCAGCGCTTCATTACGATCGCCTCGCCTCATCGCGGCACGTTGACAGCCTATGGTTCCCAGCGCCCCGGTTGCGTTCAGATGCGCCCCGGTAGCGCTTTTCTGGAAGATTTGAATCGGGATGTCGCCATGTTGGAGAGGCTAAACTTCACTTCCATTTGGACACCCCTCGATTTGATGATCGTCCCGGCGAATAGTTCGCAGCTGCTTGTGGGTAAAGAAGTGCAGGTACAGGTTCCTCTCCATCCTTGGATGCTGACAGACTCTCGGAGTCTTCATGCGTTGACAGAGGCGCTGGGAGAACCTATTAGAGAGTATCCCCCACCTGTGCATACTCGCGATCGCCAAAAATTGCCGACGCATGAGAGTAATATTTAAACTCAAGTATGTTATGGAACGGATCTTCTAAAAAAAAGGTACGATGCTCTGTGGGCAAACCGACAAATCGGCGTTTAGCCTCTTGGTAAAAGGCCAAGTTCTTCTGTTTCGCCCGATCTAGCAGCGCTTCCCAATCGGCTTCGGAAGTGAAAACCAAACCGAAGTGCCTGGGATATATGCCTTTTTGAGGGGTCAGCGCTTCTTTGGCTGTGTGGGCAACGATTTGATGCCCATAAAGGTTGAGAATTACCGAAATTGGGCTTTCGCGACCGATTTCGCAGCCTAAGCCATCGGCGTAGAATGCTTTTGTCTGAGCAATGTCGGTGACGGGAAAGGCAAGATGAAATAAAACTTGGTTCATAGTTTTGTGTTTACAGGGAGGCTAGTGCTTCATGTTCTCTAGTATTTATTTTCTTAATTCCTGGCTAGTCGCGGTGGGATTGAATACGGTTCTGTTAGCTATTGCCTATTTTGCCCCTAAAAAATTGCTCACACCCGCAGGCTACGTTCATGCTTGGGTGTTGGGCGTTCTCATTTGGGGTACTCTTGG
This sequence comes from Oscillatoriales cyanobacterium PMM_0008, assembly GCA_949128025.1. Lineage (GTDB taxonomy): Bacteria > Cyanobacteriota > Cyanobacteriia > Cyanobacteriales > Aerosakkonemataceae > Argonema. The sequence continues at coordinate 12,127 of CASBRD010000166.1, forward strand.
CCCGCAGGGATATTTAGTGGTACTGTTCTATTTTCTCGTGGGATCTGGCGTCACCCGCATCGGTATGGCTCAAAAAGAAGCCGAAGGAATTGCCGAAAAGCGATCGGGTGCCCGTGGGCCAGAAAATGTCTGGGGTTCGGCTGCGACTGGGGCATTATGTGCATTGGGAACTCTTCTCCCACTCCCCTCTTCTCCCACTCTTCCCCTTCTGCTGCTGGGTTATGTCGCCAGTTTCAGCACTAAGCTTTCTGATACCTGCGCCAGTGAGGTGGGCAAAGCCTACGGTAAACGCACCTTTCTGATTACTACTTTACAACCAGTAGCGCGAGGAACGGAAGGAGCGGTGAGTCTGGAGGGGACTTTAGCTGGGGTTGTGGGGTCAGCTGCGATCGCTCTTGTTGGTTGGGGCGTTGGCTTAATCGATTTGGTGGGCGTTGTTTTGTGTGTGGTGGCGGCTTTTATTGCCACTAATTTAGAAAGTTTGATCGGTGCTACAGTGCAAGGCAAGGTAAGCTGGCTCACCAATGAAGTTGTCAACGGAATCAATACTTTGCTGGGTGCGATCGCTGCCATTCTATTAGCTTTGGCGTTTCGCTTAGCGTAATTTTACCTCCTACTAAGCAGATTTTTCAATATGCCCTACTTCTCTTTGTAGGTTGGGTTGAGGTAACGAAACCCAACTATTTTAGATCGCAAGTTGGGTTTCGTTCTTCAACCTAACCTACAATTCTGCCAAATATTTGCCTTCTTGCTTCAGCACAAAGTATTTTTCTAGTCAACCTCTTCAATTTGAAATCGCCATCTCCAATTTCAAACCCTATAGCTACACATGATTTAACCGCGAATCCAGATAAACTACCAAACTTCCAAGAGAATACTTACGTATATATAAGTCGAGCCTCGCAGCCCAACAGGATAAAAATGTAGAAAACCCTATTTACAATAGGGTTTTCGGGTCAGCCCATCTCGAAGTCGCTATGGTTAAAAACAAACAAATCAAGAACAAACAAAAATTTCTTTCCTGTAATTCCGTAATCAATGCGTAACCTTTGTATTAATCAGTAGAAGACAAACAGATTGAACAAATCGGCTGGGAAAAATAAGAGTGTCTTGATTTGAGCGAAATTCTCTAATTATAGATCTCAGTTTTTTCGATCTATCAAACCTTCTGTAAATGTCTGTCAATTATTCGGATACGAGATGATTTAGACGAAATTAGCTTTAGAAGATTTTTTGAATCGGCATCTATTGCTAATCACCTCATCATCATCTAATCGTGTTACAGTCAAAAATCTTGTCAGTACGATTTTCAACAACACAGAGATGTAAGTCAACATCTTGGGAGGAAACTTTATGGCTACCAATCTGTTCGATGCTAATTTTTACCGCGCTCTATATCCAGATTTAGCGCGTGCTGGAATTACCAGAGATGACCAACTCCGGGAGCATTTTTTCAATGCGGGTGCTAATGAGGGGCGTCAATTTTCGCGGTTTGCCGACCTCAATTACTATGCAGCAAGTTACCTCGATTTAACCAGGGCAGGCTTGACTAAACCTCAAATGTTTAGCCACATGGAGACATTTAGTCTAGGAGAAAAACGCCGACAAGGACTTGTGTTTAACGCAGCTTACTATGGAGCTGTCAATCCTGACCTACGCCAAGCTAATCTCACTGACGAACAACTAATTCAGCACTACCAAAGTAATGGTTTGAGAGAGGGACGCACTGCATCAGAATTTTTCAATCCCCGCGTCTACTTAGATGCTAACGCTGACTTAAGGGCAGCATTCGGCAACAATTTTGAAAGCGCAGAGCAGCACTTTCTAAGCAATGGATATCGAGAAGGGCGTATAGCTGCTCCACCTGTTGCCCCAGCATCAGATCCAGGCAACACTCCCACTGTTTCTTACGATCTGGGCAGCTTGCGTACTCGCCCCATTTTGAATGATTTTGTGGGCACTCCCGACCCAGAGGATTACTATAGCTTCAATCTGGATCGTCCGAGCAATCTCAACCTAACGTTGGGCGGTTTGAGCAACAATGCTACTCTTAAACTGTTTGCGGATGTCAACACAAATAATGCGATCGAACCCGGTGAAGAGATCGCCAGTGTTTCCGGTAGTAGCTCTAGCCCCGCATCAATCAACAGGAATTTGGCTCAAGGTCGGTACTATGTGGATGTGGTAACAGGTTCACCCACCACTAACACATCATATAGTCTGAGTTTTGCTGCTACTGGCATTCCGACGACAACTGCATCAGATCCGGGTAGTACACCAGGTACTGCTTTAAACATAGATACCCTCACAGGGACTCGTCAGTATCAGGATTTTGTGGGTACTGCCGATCGCCAAGACTTCTACCGCTTTGTCCTCAGTAATAATTTGAACAACTTCAACTTATCCCTTAATGGTGTGAGCGATACGGTGGTTGCCAATGTCTATGGAGACAGCAACAATAATGGCAGCCTCGATCCTGGTGAATTTTTGGCTAGCACTACTGCTTCTTCTTCCAGTGCAGGCTCGTTAGCGCGGTCTTTAGGGGCGGGTACTTACTTCGTTGAAATAGCAACCTCTCCTATTGCTAATACCAGCTACAATCTCAGCCTGACTGCATAGGCAACTGCTGCGGTTAACACCGGACAGATCATCATTTCTCGCGAGAAGTTCTTTTAGCAGTAGGGTGCGTTGCAACGCACCCTACTCTGTTGTGCGATCGGGCCAGCAAATATCTGTCATATTCATGTCCGGTTACATCGGCCTTTTCTGTGGTCATCATTGGTTAAATTTTTACCGCAGATGAAGACAGATAAACGCAGATGAACGCAGATATGAAAAGAGATTTTTTAGCGTCCCGATGCTACCGGATATGATATCAAATCCCCAAATAGCGCCGCAAAAAACTTTCCAAAGTTTCCAATTTCAAGTTAAACATCAACTCCAGATTGGCAATGTCATGTGTTGTGCAGAAAAATTCATTTGCCAGTAACGTCCGGAAAGTACCGATCGACTTTCCATCGCCGGGATTGAAAAGTCCCAACGCACTGCGTACCCCATCAAACAGTAACAGCGGTGGATTAATTACGATCGGCTCTTGGTTGAAGATCCGGCCAAAAATGCGCGGAATGTCTGAGCGCGTGAGAATATCCGGCCCTCCCACTGGTAAAATTTGATTTCGCGCCCCTTGAGTAGAGATTGAATCCACCGCAATCCTCGCCAAGTCATCGGTACTGACGATCGAAGTGCGGTTTTTCGGATCGCCTACCAGCAGGTAAATCCCCGTCTGACGAAACTGTTCCGCTAGGGGGAGCAGATTGGAGGCAAACCCGGAAGGTCGCAGAATGGTATAATTCAGACCGCTGGTTTGCAGGTATTTTTCCACTTCCCGCTTTGCCTTAAACGTCGGTGCATCTTCGTATCCGCGATCGACTCCCAGCACTGAGATGAAAACGAAGTACTTGACACCATTCTCCTTGGCCCGATCGATTAGTTCAATATTGGCCTGATAATCCAGCGCTTGGGCATTGCCATTTGAGCCGTGAGCGCTGATAATATACTTCACACCCCGACAAGCTTTTTGGATATCTTTTTCTTGTTGTAGATCGCCAATAAAAATCTCGGCTCCCCGGTGTTCCAGTTCCCCGTAGCGAGACATGAGGCGGACAAACGATCGCACCGGCATCTCCCGTTCCCGCAGCAGCCGCACAATCCTACGGCCCAATCCTCCTGTAGCTCCTGTGATTAAAAACATATCTGCTACCTCACTCGAAATATCTGGACTGGCTGCTCCCTTCATTTGTTCGCCATATTTCGAGTCTAGCTAGTGACATACTCCTACACCAACCTTTCAGGTATGGTGTAGGCTTCTAGCAGCCCGATGAAGGGTATGCAAGATTTCCTTTATGGTACTATCATCCATAGAACCAACTACAGATAGTTTCCCACTACGGCGTTTTATACTTGGGAAAATGCCCAACCCAAGTCTTTTTAAGTTAATCGCAGCATTAATGTCGCGATTAACCATCAAAGAATTTTGCTCATCCCAATAGTCTCGGATATTGCCATCGGTGAAAACAATTTCATTCCGATAAGAGAGAACCATTGAAGTATAAGCGGGATGTTTGGAAATGACAACTGCTCCGGCAATTGATGCTATGTAGTCCAGTGTCTTGAAGAAGTTTCCAAAGGCTGCATCAGACCAAGATTTATTCAATCCAGATTTGGCAGATTGACCATTAGGAAGGTAGGTTCCATCCTCAGATTGTTTGGCTTGATTCCGTTTGGTTAAACCTTTGAGATTTAGGTCTTCATGAAAGAAAACCTTTTTCCCAGTTCTCACCAATCTGTGAGCAGTTTTGTAATGAAAATCCTTACGACAACGAGCAATATGAAGATGCTGTCTGCCCTCTTTTTTAGCTAGTTTACGTCTAGCTTTACTACCACGTTTACACTTATTTCGCTTAGTTGATATCTGGGTCAACTTGGCTTGATTTTTGCGTAATGGCTTCAGAGATGTTATTTTTTCGCCATCAGAAGTAGCCAGATAAACATCTTCATGTAAAACAGCATCCATCCCTAAAGAATTGTCCCAACTTGGCACAACTACATCGGCACTAATGCTTGGTACAGTAACATCCTCAAGGATTAATTGAACAAACCAACCATCGGCTTTTTTAGTAACACTGACCTGCTTAATCACAAATCCGTCCGGGATGGGACGGTGCATTCTGACTTTGATTATTCCTAGCTTTGGCAGTCGCAAATAAAACCAGTTCTTTCGAGCCAATTTAATCCAACTTGGATTAGCAGTAGCAAAAGTTATGGTTCGGAAACTAGCTTCAGACTTAAAGCGTGGTTTGCCAGACTTGTTGCCATTACTATCACCAACAATCAATCTTTCAAATGCCTTGTCAACACGCTTTGATACATCTTGCAAGACCGTTGAATCAACCCTGGCAAAGTCCAACAATTCGCCACTATGGAACACCTGAACCAAATCTTTCTTAATGATTGGTAATTGTTGTTTTTGGCTGTAATAATTGGGCTTTTCTCTGACTGGTGCAATGCTAGTGATTAAGGGACAACAATTAACGCTAGTACGATTCATTTCCCACCAATCAAACCTGTCTCCTAATTGGCGATTATACCAATAGCGACAAATCCTGAGCCACTGATTTAGCTCAATTTTTTGATTAGTGTCGGGATAGAATTTATACTGATACGTTATTGTCACTGTCGCTCTGGCGCTTTAAATTTACTTAAATTAATATACCATAAGATAGGTATGAGTAAAGCAATCAACCTGGAAATTTGCTCGTCTCCTCATCCACCTCATGGCAATCCAACTAGCATCGCAGTTGGATTGCCATGAGGTGGAATCCTCGTCTCGCACGGCTTTCATCCCACACCAAATCAGAATTATGGTGTGGGGATTCCCGCCTGTTTAGCTAAAATTCAACAATTACTGGAGTGTGGTCGCTGGGTTGGGTCAGTTTTCTGGGAGCAACATCGATCGCGCAGGCTAGAGCCCTTTCGTATAGAATCGGGGTGAGATAGTGGTGGTCAATTCGCCAACCACGGTTGCGCCCAAAACCACCAGAACGATAGTCCCACCAGCTAAAGTGTCCGCCCTCAGAAGTAAATTTGCGAAAGGCATCAGCTAATCCCAATTCTAAAACCTGTTGCAAGGCTTGGCGTTCTAAATCTGTAGCCATTACTAACTTTTCTCGCCCTTTGGGATTGTGAATATCTTTATCTTCCAGGGCAATATTGAAATCACCGCAAACGCACATCCCACTTGCTTGTTTTTCCAGCAGTGCTTGCAGGTAATCGCGCAGCACTTTTAACCAGTGCAGTTTGTAATCGTATTTCTCGCTACCAACTTCAGAACCATTGGGTACGTAGAGGTTGACGACGCGAATATCATCTATAACACCCGTGATTACCCGTTTCTGTTCGTCAAAATCTGAAATACCCAAAACAGGGTCAAATCCTACGGTGACATCTTCTAGGGGCTTGTGGCTGACGATGGCGACGCCGTTGTAGGATTTCTGTCCCGAAATGTAGAGGTGATAGCCCAGATCTTCAAAAGGCGATCGCGGAAATTCTGCATCTTGAACTTTCGTCTCTTGCAAACACAAAGCATCTACAGGGTTTTCCTGCAACCAGTTTACTACCTGCACTAGGCGGGTACGAATCGAATTAACATTCCAAGTGGCGATTTTCATTAGTCATTAGTCATTAGTCATTGGTCATTGGTCATTGGTCATTGGTCGTAGTATATTTCAAAAGGATCAAAACATCATCCAGTTCTTCTTTATCGAAGCCGATATTCAGTAAACGAGATTTGGAAATGACCGCGATCGTCAGTAATAATAAAACTAGGTTTTTTACAACATCCACCTAACTGAATAACTTAGAGATCGGGAGTTTTTTCGGAAGTATCTTCAGAAAAAACCACATCTTCATACAGCAGAGAAATAGGGCAACTGAAATCAACACTGGTCAATTGAACCTCTACTTCTGTTCCCATTTCTTCAAGTGAATAAGAAGTGAGTTCCCATTTTCCTTTCTCATTGAGTCGATAGCATTCTACATTAATTTTATCTGCGTCAATCAGAACATATTCTTTTAAAGTTTCAATTTGGCGATAGTGTTTAAATTTCTTTCCCCTATCAAATCCCTCTGTACCAGGAGATAACACTTCGACAATTAAACAGGGATGATAAATAACTTTGCGGGCTTTTTGGTCTCGCGAATCGCAACTAACCATCACGTCAGGATAGTGAAAAGGGCCATTTTGCGAAACCCCGACTTTGGCATCTGCCATTTGAACTTTACATCCTTTACCTCGCAGGTGATTTTTGAGTGCAGATGTAAGGTTTATAGCAACATCATTGTGAGGAATAGTTCCTCCTGTCATGGCAAAGACTTCCCCATTAATGTATTCGTACTTAATGGGTTGTTGTTCTTCCCATTCCAGATATTCTTGGGGAGTCATGAATTGAGGTTGTAGTTGAGCAATCATCGGCAATGTTTCCTTTTAGTTGATAAATCACCGGGTAATGAAAACCAACAAGCCGCCTAAAGTTGGGTTTCGCGATCGCAAAACCCAACCTACAGTCTACTGACTAATGACTAATCAAATCGCGCAACTCAACTCACCAGCTTTTTGAGTAAAGAGGAGATTTTCTCGATAGTCAACTGGGCAATCAATCACAGCAGGAACGTTTTGGGCAAGGGCAGTTTTGAGAATAGGAATGAAGTCGGCTGTAGATTCCACTCGGTATCCTTTTAATCCCATACTTTCGGCAAATTTGACAAAATCGGGATTGCTAAATTTGACAAAAGCTGATTGACCCAATTGGTTTTGTTGCTTCCACTCAATCAAGCCGTAGCCGCCATCATTGAAAATGATGGTAACAAAATTAGTGCCGATCCGGAGGGCTGTTTCCAGTTCTTGGCAATTCATCATAAATCCGCCATCTCCGGTAACAGCGACCACCTGCTTTTGGGGGGCGACTAACTTCGCTGCGATCGCACCTGGAATCGCAATTCCCATCGCCGCAAAACCATTGGATATAATGCAAGTATTGGGTTCTTCGGAGTGATAGTGCCGCGCCATCCACATCTTGTGGGCCCCGACATCGCAGACGACAATATCCTCCGATCGCATCACTTGGCGCAAGTCATATACTAGCTTTTGCGGCTTAATGGGAAAACCATCGTCGTTGGCATATTTTTCGTAATCTGCACGGATATCATCCCGCAATTCCATCGCATAGGATTCTGGTTTGTCCTTGCGATCGGCCCGTCTCAAAATTTCATCCAGCGAATCCGAAATATCTCCGACAACTTCAACAATGGGAATATAACTGCTGTCAATTTCCGCGTGAGTATCCCCAATATGGATAATCGGAATCTTGGCATTTGGATTCCATTTTTTTGGTGAATATTCGATTAAGTCGTAACCGATCGCAATTACCAAATCTGTGTTATCAAACCCACAATTGATGTAATCTCGCAACTGCAATCCCACCGCCCATAACGCCAGCGGATGGGTGTAGGGAATAACACCTTTCGCCATAAAAGTATTCGCTACCGGAATATTCAGTTTTGTGGCAAATTCCGTCAAAGCTTGACTGGCGTTAGCTCGAATAGTTCCATTGCCGACTAAAATTAAGGGATTGGTAGCTTGAGAAATGATTTCTGCCGCTTTCTCAATACTGCGAAACGAAGCAAAAGTTTTTTCCAAATTTCCTTTGCTGAGTGGTTCTCCCGTTACCTCCATCGCGGCAATGTTTTCCGGCACATCGATATGAACTGCCCCTGGTTTTTCTGTCTGAGCAATTTTAAATGCTTTGCGAACCACTTCTGGTGCAATGCTGGGTCTGACAATCTGGGCGTTCCATTTAGTTACCGGGGCAAACATGGCGACCAAATCAAGATATTGGTGAGATTCTTTGTGCATCCGGTCTGTTCCCACTTGCCCGGTAATTGCTACAAGGGGCGCACCATCTAAGTTAGCATCAGCGACACCAGTCATCAAGTTGGTGGCACCTGGCCCCAGCGTAGAAAGGCACACTCCCGCTTGCCCTGTCAAACGACCGTAGACATCCGCCATGAAGGCAGCACCTTGTTCGTGACGGGTAGTAATAAATTGAATGGAAGAATGTCTGATCGCTTCGAGGACGTGGAGATTTTCTTCTCCTGGCAATCCAAAAATGTACTTTACTCCTTCGTTTTCCAGGCAACGCACCAACAATTCGGCTGTGTTCATCTGACTTTCCTTTGAATTGTATATAGTTTTATTCTTTGACAAGCACCTGCATTTCCGGTATTTTTTCTACAACCTTTGATGCTGACAAAATCTCAAAGCGAACGATGGCGTCATCATAGCCAATATCTAAAATAACGTTAGGGTAAACTTCGTCGCTTTCTTTAATGGGAACTTCGCGCAGTGTAATTGTCATGGAATCAGTTTCTTGGTCATAGGTTACTTTCATGGCTGGAGTCCTTATCTAAGCATGAAGTATGAATTGCCATCATTTTACCCAAACGGTTTTAATGTTTACAAATTCATGAATTCCTTGAACACCCAGTTCTCGTCCGTATCCGGAACGTTTGATGCCTCCAAAAGGCAGACGCGGATCGGATTTGACTAGGCTGTTGATAAATACTGCACCCGCTTCTAGTTCCGAAATCAAACGATCGCGCTCTTTCTCCACTGTAGTCCAAGCGCTGGCTCCCAGTCCAAAAGGAATCGCGTTAGCGCGTGCGATCGCTTCGTCAATATCCTTCACCCTGAATAAGAGTGCCACTGGGCCAAAAAACTCTTCGCTCTCGGCTGGATTGCCCGGTGCGAAGTCTGTCAAAATTGTGGGAGGATAAAAGTTTCCCGGACGATCGGACAAAGGTTTTCCACCAGTAAGCACTTTTGCTCCTTTCTCAAGGCTCAGTTGTACTAGCCTATCTAGATCTTGAAGGATATCTGGGGTGGCCAAGGGGCCTAGATCTGTTTCTGGATTCATGGGATCGCCAATTTTTAAGGCTTGGAATTTGGCTAGGAAGCGTTTTTCAAATTCATCTGCGATCGCTTCCTGTACGATAAAGCGTTTCGCCGCAATGCAAGATTGTCCGTTATTCAACATCCGCGCCGCCACACCAGTAGAAACCGCAGCTTCCAAATCGGCACTTTCCAGGACAATAAACGGGTCGCTTCCACCCAATTCCAGGACGGTTTTTTTAATATGTTTACCGGCGGCGGCGGCGAGAGACGCACCAGCTGCCTCGCTTCCAGTCAGGGTGGCAGCTTTGACGCGATCGTCGGCAATTATAGCAGCGACTTTGTCAGACCCCACCAACAAGGTTTGAAACACTCCGGCCCGAAAACCAGCTTGTTTCATAATCTCCTCAATTGCCAAAGCACACTGAGGCACGTTGGATGCGTGTTTGAGCAATCCTACATTCCCCGCCATCAGTCCTGGTGCGGCAAACCGAAATACTTGCCAAAACGGGAAATTCCAGGGCATGACGGCTAAAATCGCACCTAGCGGCTCGTATCGGACAAAGCTTTGGCTGGCGTCGGTTGCTACCGGGACATCGGCCAGAAATTGGGCGGCCCGATCGGCGTAGTAGCGACATACCAAGGCACATTTTTCAACTTCCGCGATCGCAGCCTTAATCGGCTTACCCATCTCCAGCGTCATGATTTTGGCAAAATCTTCGCGATCGCGCTCTAAAATTTGAGCAGCTTCATTCATCCACTCGGCTCTTTGTCTTATTGTCGTCTTGCGGTAATCCACAAACGCTTTTTCTGCCAGATCCAGTTTCGCTTCTATTTCTGCTTCCGTCAGCGGCTCAAAGCTTTGAAGCGTTTCTCCCGTTGCCGGGTTTATAGTGGCGATACCCATTGTTTCGATCTCCAGTTCCACAAATAGATCGGGGTAGCCCTGAGACTTCCCGCCTCACCTACCGAGCTACCCGCGTAATTATGTCGGTTTTAGATTCAAATTCTCATTTAAAATCTAAGATGATTAGATACCCATCTACTATTATTGTTTCACACTCGTTGCTTATGGGATCTGTATAAATGCGGTTTTCTCTTTCGGCGAAGCCCTTGATTCTAAACCCTTCTTCCCCTAGTCCCTAGCCCCTAGCCCCTAGTCCCTAGCTATATCAGTCCTAAAGCACTAAGGCCGAAGCACTTTGCTATAAATCCGGCATTCTAAACTTTTCCTGTCTAAAGGTGGTAAGATTTAATAAATAATTAAATATCTTTTGGCCTGACTGAATTTAGCTTACAGATATGTGCTGTTACCACTTTCGTGGAGCGACACTGCCTCTAAGCGAACGAGGATGACCAAAATCTGTGGAATCAATGCGAGCCAATCCATTGCAAGCGCCACCCGCGTTCCCATACCCCCCTTAACAGCCGCCACCTCTATCCCCCTATAGCTATGGGAGGAAAAAAGAGCAAGCCTTAGTTAATGGGGAAGATAAGCAAAAATTCTTATTCGTGGGGATGTCAGAGTTACAAATTGTCATTAGTGCCGCTTGGGGAATGCCTCGTCCACTCTTTTTCAGATAACAATCTCCCTGATTTACAGTTTCCCCTGAAAACAGAGCATGGATGATATGCAACTCTCCTGGAACAATACTCTCCCGCTTAATGGGAATCGCCCAGTAGTTTTGGCTGTGGATGACAATGAAGACAACTTACTGCTGGTTTCCCTGGCTGTTGAACAATTCTTGAATTGCTCTTTGATCGGTGCTTCCGATGGCGAAACAGCTATATCGCTAGCGCAGCTTTACCGCCCCGATCTAATCTTGTTGGATATTGTTCTGCCCGATCTGAACGGTTTTGAGGTGATCGATCGCCTCAAGCAGCATTGGCAAACAAAGACAATCCCCATTGTAGCAGTCACAGGTTTAGCAAAAGAAGAAGATTGCGATCGCATTCTAGCAGCAGGTTGCGACGGCTACCTTAGCAAACCCTATATGCTTGACGACCTAGAAAAAGTCATCTATCGTTATCTACGGACACCATCTCTGGTTTGACTTGGAGTGGGACAGCAGCATCGCTAACTGTAGGCGAGACATCCAAAACGGCGATAATCCCGGTACGACCAGTTTCTATAGTAGTGCCCACGATCAGGTCAACCACAGATACGCTCAGAACTTCTTCAATTACCTGTCTCAACTGTGGCTTAATGGCGGCGTCAACATTCGATCGAACTTGTTGGGCTAAATTTAAGCGATCGTTCTCCGCCAGAAGTTGCACAGGACGGGAGATAGCATCCTCCAAAACGATCGCCAGCTTGTTATCAAACACCTGGCAAGTTACTCTAGCAGGCTGATGTCCCACTTGAGTCTGGTACAAATCCTGGATGCGTTGCGAAAAAACTTGTTCTAGTTGCTGTCGTGTCAGCTTCGATCTCGGCTTATCCATAGACCTCACTTTAGGAACAGCTGCATAATGTTAGCTGTCTACTTTGAGCGTAACAGCCGACACAATTTCAAAAATGAGCCAAAAGAAGTATTTACTCAACAGCGCAGAGATCCCACATATATTGACCTGATATTGATGTGAGGTGAAAGCGCTGTCTAAACACAACAGTTTGGGAAGAGGCTAGAATCAAGGGTTTCAGGAATTAAGAATGTCCTAACTGCCTTGGCGGTTGCTATATTTGCAAGATTATCTTGATTAGAGATTATTTTCGGTCGAAATATTCATTTTTTGACTTTTTTACACTAAAATATCTACATTAGCTAGCATTAGGGTTATGAAGTATGTAATTAGCTGTTCATCCTTCATTACTTTTATACGGGCCAATCCCTTTCAAGCGCCACACCTTCAGTCCCCCTTTTTACCGGGAGAAGATCAGGACTAAACTTTTATCTTGCCGCTTGAGGAATGCCTCGTTCAATCTTACGCCGAAGCTTGCAGCAACCAATCAACAACTTCCCCTCAACAGAGAATGGATATGGAATTTTCTCTTGGCAGCAGCGATCGGCTTGTTGCCCAAAGGCCATTAGTTTTAGCTGTCGATGACAATGAAGATAATTTAGTACTGATCGGTTTTACGCTGGAGCTGATTGGCTGCGCTTTCATCACTGCTGACACCGGCGAGACGGCTATAGCTTTAGCACAAAGGTATTTGCCAGATCTAATCCTGCTTGATATTATGCTCCCCGACATTAACGGTATAGAGATTGTCACTCGTCTCAGGGAAGATACCCGCACAAAGAAGATTCCAATCATTGCAGTCACCGCTTTAGCAAGAGCAGAAGACCGGACTAACATTCTAGGGGCAGGTTGTAATGATTACATTACTAAGCCTTATGTAGTTGACGATTTGGAACTTATTCTCCGCCGCTATATGAAGTAAATAGCCTTTATTTCTGGCGCTTTGAGGTAGCCGAAGAATCGCGAACTTTAGGCTCCCCATCCAAGATAGCGATCGTGGCAGTACGGCCTGTATCCAATTTAGCATCACTTAGCAAGTCAATTACGGCAATTCCCACAACTTCTTCGATTAATTCCTGGAGTTGTGGTTGAATTGCCGCATTTAAATCCGATCGTACCTGTTCGGCCAACTCCTGTAGACCGCTGTTAACCAGAACTTGCTCAGGTTGGGTAACTGCATCCTCTAAAATTATGACAATTTTTGCATCCAAAATCTGACAAGTCACTTGACTGGGCTGATGGCCCAGGGTATCGCGATATAAAGCCTGGATACGCTGTGAGAGGGTTCGCTCTAATTGCCCACGGGTAGAGGCTGATTTTTCCATATTTATAGGTATATTTCTTAAGTTAGAGGAACGAAGAAATAGTGGCCGACAGGATATCAGACTTTAGAAGGAAGAAAAAAGCCAAGTAATAGGCATATCTTACCACAGCACTGTGGTACGAGATCTGGGATAAGAAAGGAAATTATTTAGCTATAGCGGTTTGCGCTGGGATGAGGTACAGGATTTTTAGCCCACTCTCCCACTCTCCCACTCTCCCACTCTCCCACTCTCCCACTCTCCCACTCTTCCAAATGCTGTACCTCAGTGACCTCCTCCCGACGCTAATTGAAGCGGCAATATAGCGCGGGCTTCCCCATATCACTATGAGGCTTTCCTGTTTCTACGGTCGGCTCTAGATACCTTTTTAGGAGTATCCTCGATG
>CASBRD010000167.1 GCA_949128025.1 Oscillatoriales cyanobacterium PMM_0008
GCTTGACTGAAGCAACAGTTACCCCAGTGCGAAGTTTTACCCCAGCTGCCTTAGCCGTCTGCATCAAACAATCTACAATCGTCGCCGAATCATCGCTTACGGGAAACATCCGTCCATCCGACTCTGTTTTCAGCTGGACGCCTCGCGCTGCAAACCACGCCACCGTATCGCGGGGTTGAAATCGGCTGAAAGCACCCCGCAAAGCTTTGCCTCCTCTAGGATAGTTTTGCACCAACACAGCTGGATCGAAGCAAGCGTGGGTGACGTTACAGCGACCCCCACCGGAGACGCGCACTTTGGTGAGGGGTTGATAGCCCGCTTCTATTAAGGTGACTTGGGTGTGAGGATGGGTTTCGGCACAGGTAATGGCAGCAAAAAAACCAGCTGCCCCACCCCCAATTACTACAACTTGTAGTGATATTTGTGACACGGGATACTTTTTAATTACTTATTCAGATGGTTCATCATATTGTTCAAAATCCGCTTTCTTTGCCCCGCAAACGGGACACTCCCAATCCTCGGCGGATATATCGCTAAAGGGGGTTCCGGCTGGAATGCTTCCCTCTGGATCTCCTTGCCCTGGCTTGTAGATGTAGCCGCAGGCTGTGCATACGTATTCTTGCATTTTGGTCTTCTCCTAACGATCTTTGTATAGTTTAAGCCTCCAGAAACTAAGTTCCAGAGGCTTCAGCTTTTCTTTGGCTTATTAATTCTAAGCCCCCACTTACTTTTAATTACCACTTTGTATTTTGCAGATAGCTCAAAATGCCGGTAACGATCGAAAGCAGAAGCAATACCCAGATGACGCCGCTGGCAATAAAGGTGAGAATTTCCAATCCTCTCAGCACCCAAACGGCTACCATTACTCCGATCGAAGTCGCAAAAATAGACGAAAATCTCAAATTTCTAGAATTACGAGAGATGCTCACAGGGTTTGGCTCTACAGACGATCGCCTAATTACCCCACTTATTATCGCATGAGTAAGGGAGTCACGCCTGCCGACGACTTGAGGAAAATACTGAAGTTAATGTATAAAAATAAATTAAAAAGGTCGTAAATTGCGGTGATTGGAGGCAGTAGCATATACACCTTATTTTTTCATACCTCTATGGTATAATTTACATAACCGTGAAATCACGGTAAAAATTTTTCAAAACTTCATATAAACTTTGCGTTTTTTTAAACAGCCGTGGGTAAATTGTTGAATAGGAGGAATGCTTGCCTGACGGTAATAAGTTAGACAAGTCTCAACCCGAAACCTATTCGTATTATTTAAGAGTTGCTCAAACTAAAATGACTGTAACTTCTGTATCGGACTCTATTGCCTGGGCTGACTACACGGTGTGGAATCAACGGCAGGAAGCAGCGTTGCTATCTGGGGAGATTTTGCTGGAGGTGCGATCGCATTCTGCCTGGGGCGGTGCGTGTACTGCGTCAATGTATCTGCCGATGCTGCGATCGCACGCTTGGCAACAGCTGACTGATTACCCCCGCTGGGTGCAATACTTTCCCGACCTGATCCGCAGTGAAGTTTTACACCGAGGTGATAACCTGACTGGAAAGAGCAAACGTCTGTATCAAATTGCCAGAAAAGCTTTTCTCATCTTCACCGCTGAAGTGGAAATTTACCTAAAGGTATTTGAGGTAGTGCAGCAGCAAATCCAGTTCCGCATGGAAAAAGGCAGCTTTATCGATTTTGCAGCAGACTTAAAGCTACAAGATTGCGGCAACGGCACCATACTTACCTACAGCGTACAGGCAACACCCATTATCCCAGTGCCATCTATTTTCATTCAACAAGCAATGCACTTGGACTTGCCTACCAATATGCGGAAAATGCGTCAGGTTCTCTGCGGTAAAGTCTAGAACATCGATTCAGTAGGTACGGGCGATCGCATTTGGGCCACAGGCTGCTAGCAGCAGGTACGTTGTTGCGCTTTAGCGCTCTTATAGCGCTAAAGCGCAACAACATACCCAGAAAGAAAGTAACTAGCAACTTGAGTTATTACTGAATAGGCATTAAAAAATATATCTAAAGATAGATGTTGTTTTTAAAGAAGTAAATCAGCCTAAACATTAGCAGGCTTTACACTCAAGAGGGAAAAATGGCTTTCAAACTTCAGCGCGTTTTTAGGTTGACAAAAGCCTACCCTTCCATCTTCATCCCACTCTTTACTGTGCTTTCTATTGGAATAAATGCCACAGCACAAATTCCGACAAAAAATTATAATCAAAACTCACTTAAAGAAGCGTCAGTTAAACAATTCGGCCCGATAATACGAGCGAAACAAGACGAGGGTAAAAGCACAATTAGTTCATTGAATAGGGCGCAACAAGCTTATTATCTTGAAAATAGTCGATTTGCATCCAATTTCGGACAATTGGGGGTAGGTATTAGCGCGGAAACAGGCAATTACAGCTACAAAGTTGCGGTTGTAAATCCAAGAAGCGCCCGGTCAACAGCTTCAGGCAAAGACACTAGGATAAGGAGTTATACCGGGGCAGTTTTTGTTATTGGTTCTGGGAATAATGCCACAACAATAGCCGGTATTTGTGAAAGCAATAGAGCCTCAAGAACACCTCCCCTTATGCCCCGACTTGTTCGCAACAATATTCAATGTCCGGCAGGATCTACTAAACTCTAAATGAAATGCGACGGGCTGGATATTTACGCAATCCGTCGCATTTACGAGCGATTGCTTGTTAGAGAAATTTGATTCGATCGGCTTGCAAGTAGATTGTTTGGTTGCTCAGTTGTTGAGCTTCTGCGGCACTTAAACCCCATTGGGTTTGAGCTTGCTGGGAACTGGGCATCGGCTTGATGACACCGGTGAGATTAAGTGCCTGTCCCGGTTTAACAACAACCTTGTTCTCAGCGCTACCAGCATCTAATACTGGATCGAGAACAACGAACAGTTGTTGGTTATTGCCCGCACCAACCCAGAAAGTGCGATCGCCATTTACAGTCTGAGCTTTAATATTTGTTACTTCTACCCGCTTGTTAAGAAGCAACTGCTTATCTGGTGTGGTGCCAACAATTGCTAAATCGGTAATTGGCTCCCTAACAATGACTGTCTGAGCAGGAATAGGACTAGGCGTGACAACCACAGTCTGAGTAGGAATAGGACTAGGCGTGACAACTACAGTCTGAGTAGGAATAGGACTAGGTGTGACAACCACCGTCTGTGTGGGAATAGGAGTAGGGGTGACAACCACAGTCTTTGTGGGGGTAGGAGTAGCAGTATTTGGGTTATTTGTTGTATCGTTACAAGCTGCGATCGAACCCGCTAGAATCGCTATGATAGTGGCTCTACTAAACCATGCTTGTTTGGCAAAAAAATTATGATTGAGTTCCATCGTCTTGACAAGCCTCTTGATCGCTATCGCTAAAACTGGCAGTTCCATTTGTAAAATTTTGGCGCTACCTTTATAAGCTTACTTTAAACGCTGAGAAAGCCGTTACGCTTCCCCCCGATGGAATAATTAACTTGACTGAAATGATAAGAATCGTTAAATCACATTAGCTAATTATCCAGAACTTTGGTTAGCAATATACAACCATTATGCTCACTCTTGCTAAAAGTTAAAGACTGAGACTGCACATTTCGGGTCGAGTGCTGCGGACGATACTGGAACGAAAGAAAGGCTCGTTTAGAGTAGGCATTACACCCATCTCTATTTTCAAAGATGAAATCTGTGGATATTTATCTAAGAGAAATTGGACTAAATTTTTATTAAGTATTTCCCAATAGTCTGTTTCGTTCGGGTAATTCACCAAAAAATTATCAAGATCTTTTTTAAGTGGCACTAAATCTGGGTAGTCTTTCTGGTCGATCGCTTCTGTCGTGAAACGATAGGCAAGTTTCATGTTTATGATAGCTCCTCCTTGGTGTTGAACTGCGTAGTTGGGGACTTGAAATGTAAAGATTTCTTCCTGTTGCTTGCATTTTGGAAGTGTTTGAGATATTGAAGGTAATGTGAATAGATTGAAGGAAAGAATCAAGACAGTCAAAAAAATTAATATTTTGCGGATCATGGGTTTTGAGTTACGGCTAATAGTAGAGTTGATAATATCACTTTTCAAGTATTATATCTTGGCTTTCAAGCGATTTGATTTCGCCTTCTGGTAGTCAAATTTGTACTCAGACAAAAGCTCGTCGGCAGAGTTCTGCGATTCCTCAAAAGGCATTGTCTCCATAATCTTCGCGCTCTCTTCGAGTAGCTGGACGGGCGCTGATAATACGCATGGCGTTAGGACTTTCGGTGAAAGAAACCAATAGCTTGGGCGATTTCTCGCTCGAAGAAATCCGCCTTTTTAGATTGCCTTGTTGCTCTCATAATCCTGTATTTGCTGACGAATAGCAGCCTGAATCTTTATGTCAAAATCAGGATCTCCTACCTTAGTAATGATTTTAGATGAACGGTTTCGGCGTCTGTCCAGATATGCTTGCAGTGCAGCTTTGTCATCTCTATGTTCGAGAAAGTATCGTTTTAATTCTCGATCGGACATGGCATCATACTTGACTTGGCTCATTAAAGTACCTCCCCGTCTGGAGCAATTTCAATCTCAATCTCCTCATTGTGTCCTGCCAAAATGAAAAGATTGTTCGTTCGCTCGTCAATACAAACAAGATGAATGGGTTGTAACATCACGTATGTCAAAAAGTAGCTGGCTCGATACAAACCTTCTAACTGAGCGTATGTAGGCATCTAAACTTTTCCATTCAGATTTATCTATAACAGGTTCCTTTTTAATTTTAGTCTACGAGCGCCCACTGAAATACACTTATTTACCGTCCCAAAACTTTTCCGTCCCGAACCTAATTTCCTGACTCGTAAACTATGCAAATCGTACTCAGACCGCAGTTCATCTTCAATTTCCATATCAACCCTCTTCATAAACATCTTAATCAGAAGTCGAAAAAATAAATAAGGTGGGCATTGCCCACCCTACTATAGATTAGCTCGATTGAACTGTTAGCAATTCTTGTGGTAATCGCTTGAAAGCAAGTCGTTCGTTTTCCACATCGACAAAGATGGTATCGCCATCGTTGAATTCGCCGCGCAAAATCGATTTGGCAATTTTGGTTTCTAACTCCCGTTGAATTGCTCTCTTTAACGGACGCGCACCGTAAACTGGATCGTGCCCTACTTCTGCTAAAAAGTCAATAGCTACATCGGAAAGCTTGAGAGAGATTTTGCGATCGATCAACCGTTTACTCAATCTCTGCACTTGCAGTTGCACAATCTGACGCAGTTCTTTCTTGTTCAATCCGTGGAAGATGATCATCTCATCGATCCGGTTGAGGAATTCGGGACGGAAGCTAGACCGCATCGCATCCATCACCCGACTACGCATTTCTTCGTAGTGGGAATCATCGCCAGCAATATCCAAAATATATTGAGAACCGATATTGCTGGTCATGATAATGACGGTATTCTTGAAGTCTACCGTGTGACCTTGAGCATCGGTAACGCGACCGTCATCCAGAATTTGTAGCAGGACGTTAAACACATCAGGGTGCGCTTTTTCGATTTCATCGAATAGAATCACCGCGAAAGGACGACGACGGATCGATTCTGTTAATTGTCCGCCTTCTTCATAACCGACATATCCGGGAGGCGCACCAATCAAACGCGATACGGCGTGTTTCTCCATGTATTCGGACATATCAATTCGCACCAAAGCTTCTTCGGTATCGAACAGGTAAGCAGCAAGTGCTTTGGCTAATTCTGTTTTGCCAACACCCGTCGGGCCGAGGAAAATAAAGCTAGCGGTGGGACGATTTGGGTCGGCTAAACCAGCGCGAGAACGCTGAATTGCATCCGCCACAGCTGTAACGGCTTCATCTTGACCGACTACACGGTTGTGCAGTTCTTCTTCCAAGTGCAAGAGTTTTTCTTTCTCTGATTCCACCAGTTTGCTGATGGGAATTCCAGTCCACTTGGAGATGATTTCGGCAATATCCGCTTCGGTGACTTCTTCCCGCAGGAGGGATTTGCCACTTCTTTGAGTTTGGGCTAATCTGGTTTCTGCTGCTTCCAACTTGTGGTGCAATTCGGTCATATTACCGTATTTCAACTCGGCGGCGCGGTTGAGGTCGTAATTGCGTTCCGCTTGTTGGATTTCTACGTTGACGCGATCGATCTCTTCTTTGATAGCCTGAATGTCGTTAATAACTTCTTTTTCAGATTGCCATTGAGCATTCAGCGTGTGTTGTTCTTCCTTGAGATCGGCAAGTTCTCTTTCCAGTCGATCCAGTCGTTCTCTGGAGGCCCGATCGCTTTCTTTTTGCAGCGATAACTTCTCCATTTCTAATTGGAGGATCTTGCGATCGATCTCATCGAGTTCTTCCGGTTTGGAGGTAATCTCCATTTTCAGGCGGGCGGCGGCTTCATCCATCAAGTCGATCGCTTTGTCTGGTAAGAAGCGATCGCTAATATACCGCGTCGAAAGGGTTGCTGCTGCTACTAAAGAACTATCAGAAATCCTCACACCGTGGTGAACTTCGTAACGCTCCTTCAAACCCCGCAGAATAGAAATGGTATCTTCCACAGTGGGCTGATCCACATAAACTTGTTGGAAGCGACGTTCCAAAGCCGCATCTTTTTCCAGATATTTGCGATACTCATTCAGAGTAGTCGCACCGATGCAGCGCAGTTCGCCGCGTGCCAGCATTGGTTTGAGTAAGTTTCCCGCATCCATCGCGCCTTGGGTAGCACCCGCACCTACAACGGTGTGAATTTCATCGATAAATAGGATGATGTTACCATCGGAATCTGTGACTTCCTTCAGCACTGCTTTGAGGCGTTCTTCAAATTCACCCCGGAACTTCGCACCCGCAATCAGTGCGCCCATATCGAGGGCGATTAGCTTACGATCTTTGAGGGATTGCGGCACATCTCCACTGAGAATTCGTTGCGCCAATCCTTCTACAATGGCTGTTTTACCTACCCCAGGTTCGCCAATCAGTACGGGGTTGTTTTTGGTGCGGCGAGAGAGGATCTGTATGGTGCGGCGAATTTCATCATCCCGCCCTATGACTGGATCTAGTTTACCTTTGCGAGCGAGTTCGGTAAGGTCGCGGCCATATTTTTCTAGAGCCTGATATTTGCCTTCGGGGTTCTGATCGGTCACTTTTTGGCTGCCTCGGACTTCTGCGATCGTATTCTTTAGCTTAGCTTCATCTAGTCTAAATTCTTGGCATAAGGCTTTGCCAAACCGATCGTCTTTTGCAAAACCTAGCAGTAAATGCTCGATCGAGATAAACTCGTCTTGAAACTTTTTGCGGTAAGCATCGGCTCGATCTAAGAGGCTATCGACGCTGCGACCCCAATAGACGGAACCACCCTCAGAAATCTTGGGTTGACGCCGGATGAAGTCTTCGGTGTAGTCACGCGCCCTTTGCACGTTCACCCCAACTTTGTTTAAGATGCTGCTGGTTAAGCCTTCTTGTTCCAGCATCGCTTTCATCAGGTGTTCGCTTTCGATGTATTGCTGCTGGACTGTTTTGAGGATATCCTGGGTGCGTGCGATCGCTTCCCAGGCTTTTTCGGTAAATTGATTTGGATTATTGGGTTGCATTCTTCCGAGTTCCCTCTGTTCCTATATTTTCATTTATCTAACTAACGTTATTGTAGAAAAACACAAGCCAGTAGAGGGATCGGCGATCGCGTATTCCCAAAGGAGTATTTCCGCCATTTTTAGCGAGAGGCGTCCCGCCCCGCCCAATTTTGAGCGTATTGTTTTGGATATTGGTAATTATTATGTTGCCGATCAAAAAGGCAAGGCAGATCGGGAAGTATTTTTTCATCATGTTATTATATTCTGTCTGGTTGCATCGTTACTATATGAGCGATATCGTCAAATTGTCTGTTGTCATCGTTGGTTAGATTTTTACCGCAGATGTAGGCGCTTCGCCTTCCCGTAGGGTAGACAGATACACGCAGATAAACGCAGATAAGAATAAGAACAAGAGTTTTTTAGGTAACCAATGCGTAAGGACATGATATAGCGCTACGCGAATACATTAGGACAGTATTAAACGCTTCTTGGCAAGGCTGGGACTGTGTTTGTACTAAAGCCGAAGCACTAAAGCCGAAGCACTTTGCTATATTACTTACTTGGCAATTAAAAGTCCGGTTATCCTAAGCCGAATTCATCCGTGGGGTCATACTCAGCTCTTTGCTATAAAAGCGTACCCAGGGTCTTTAGGTCAATTCTTAAGTATTCCTTAAGTATAATGTATAGTCTGAAGAAGTATGATATTTAATTCATCATCAAAGCTTAAGGAAGCGGCGGACGCGATCGAATCGCCGTTCGGGAAGGGAGTAGGACAAGCGATCGGCAAAATTTCCTAGCGTTGTACCCGTTTTGGATTAAAATGGCAACCAAGGTGTATCGCAGTTGTTAATTTTTAGGACTCAGACAACGAATTCAAAAGAGTTTTCGGTAAGTAAAGCTCTTGCCATCAACTTTTCTACCAATCTGGTATTAACATAAATAGAATCAGGTGTATCCTTGCCCGGTATGAGCTATTGTCTCAATCCCAATTGCAAACAGCCCCAGAACCCAGCTAGGGCAAAAGAGTGTTCGAGTTGCTCCTCAAATCTGCTGCTGAAAGACCAATACCGAGCCATCAGGCTAATCGGTGAAGGAACCTTCGGCAGAACCTTCTTAGCTGAAGATGCAGAACAAACGAACGTTGCTTGCGCGATCAAGCAATTTTTGCCACTGCCGCAAATTCAAGGGAACTCAGGGGCAATGGCGAAAGCTATCCAAATGTTTGAACAAGAAGCAAAGCAGCTTGTAGAACTAGGAGAGCAATATCCGCAAATTGCGACGCTAGGGACCTACTTTGAGCAAGATAAGCGCTTATATTTGGTGCGGCAATACATTGAAGGCCAGAATTTGTCGCAAGAGTTGCAGGAACAGGGAGCTTTTAACGAGCATCAAGTTCGAGAATTGCTGTATGATTTGTTGCCAGTGCTGCAATTGATTCACAACCGTCAGATAATTCACCGGGAAATCAAGCCGACAAATATTATCCGCAGAAATAGCGATCGCAAATTCGTCCTCATCGATTTTGGCCTGTCCAAGCAGCTTGCAGAAACCAAACTGACCAAAACAAGTACGAGATTTAGCACGCAAGCACATCTACCCCTCGAACAGCTGCGTAGCGGCAAGGTTTACCCAACCAGCGACCTTTACAGTTTGGGTATTATTTGTATGCAGATCCTGACTGGGGCGCAGTTGGAAGACCTTTACGACCCAATCAAAGGTAGGTGGATATGGCGAGAATATTTGCGAGATACAGGTAGGGATATTACCGACCAGATGAGTCAAATTTTAGACAAGATGCTGAAAGATGCGATCGAAGAACGCTATCAATCCGCATCTGAAATCCTCAAAGATTTTTATGACTCCGCATCTAGAACCGCTATCCGAACCCCTGGACAAGCAAGATTAACCCCCGAACAACAGCAAAAAACCCAAGGTTGGCGATGCGTCCACACTCTCACCAGACATTCAGACACAGTTACTTGCGTAGCCTTTAGTCGGGATGGCACAACTTTGGCAAGTGGCAGCGCCGACCATACCATCAACATCTGGCAGTGTGAAACTGGCAAGCAAATTAACAGGTTCATCGGACATTCAGATACAGTTACTTGCCTAGTCTTCAGTCCAGATGGAAAGATTTTAGCCAGTGGTAGTGCCGACAAAACTATCAAGATTTGGCAGTGGGACACTGGCAAGCTAATTCATACCCTCACTGGGCATTCCGTCACGGTTTTTTCTGTTGCCTTTAGTGCGGATGGTCAAATGCTTGCCAGCGGTAGCGGTGACGGCACCATCAAGCTGTGGCATCCCGTTACCGGAAAAGTTCTGGATGTTCTCACCGGACATTCAGACTTTGTTGAATCAGTCGCTTTTAGCCGAGACGGTACAACCTTGGCCAGCGGCAGTTGGGACAACACCATCAAAATTTGGAGTCTCCCCACTGGCAAAGTGCTGCATACTCTCATGGGACATTCCGGTTCGGTTTGGTCAATTGCCCTCAGTCCCGATACTCAAACTCTCGCCAGCAACAGCGGGGACAACAGCATCAAAGTTTGGCATATCGCTAGCGGTCAGCTACTTCGCACCCTGACGATGAATTCAGGTTCAGCTTGGTCAATTGCTTTTAGTCCCGACGGCCAAACTATCGCCAGCGACAGTACCGACAATACTGTCAAAATTTGGCATACTGCCAGCGGTAAGCTGCTTCGCACTCTGGGCGGACATTCAGACCAAGTTCGTTCAGTTGCCTTTAGCCCTCAAGGTAGGACTATTGCCAGTGGCAGCGATGATAAGACGATTAAGATTTGGCGGTATGAGTGAACCTTAGTCATTGGTTATTAGTCATTGGTTATTAGTCATTAGTGATTGGTGATTGGTGATTGGTCATCAGTTATCGGCTTAACCCACTTTCACAGCGTCCATAATAAGAATGACGTTGATTACCGCAAACGAAATGGCAAACACACTAAAACAAATGTGGCGATCGAAGCGCAACGCCAACTTTTCTCTACCAACCTCATATAGCAGTCGCGAGCAAACACCTACTACAGCAGCCGCAAAGATGTAGGCGATCGTTGTGATATGAATCTTATCGACTAAGCTCAATCCTTCAGTGCGACCCAGCACCGCATCAATTACCCGCATATTCACCAAAGCTGCAAACAAAGACCCTACCAGTATGCTCGATCGCGCACTCATCAGACTTGTTTGCCCAGAATCGTAAAAGAAGGACAGCAGCGCGATCGCAAAGGCAGCGTAAACACCTGCTGTGAGCTTAAAAAAGCTGATGATCTTATCTCGTGAAATTGAAATAGCGATCGTCATACGGGAATACTCGCTTCCTGCGTCCTTGGGTAATTCGGGATCGCCAAATGTTGTTTCATAGGGAATTTTCGTCTGCTTTATTTTGAAATCAGTGATGCGCCACCCCTCTAGGTACATATTATTGCTGATGCTTGAGCGAGATTCGTCCACTGTGTACACAAATTGGGTTGCGTCTTCTACGCTTTCTTCCAGAGAAATCTCTAAAACATGGCGGTCAAAGGGATAATTGTAGATATTCCAGTTGTAATCGATGGTCGCGCTTACTTTGTGGGTTGACCAGTAAACATATTCTTGCGAGCTGAATAAACCATAGAGATTTTTCTTTTTGAGCGCCGCATCGTAACTGGCGGTGACTTCTTTTGTATTGACAATGCTCATGCTCTTCAGGGGCTGCATATCTTCGGAGGGACACACGCTCCACACCCAAAAATCTACATCAAACGACTTTTCCGCCAAGTTAAAGTCATGCAGCGACCCGATGTAGACGCCGACAAGGCAAGTCTTGGGTGATTCAGTTGGCTCTGCTAATGCGGGTGGAGCATAACTCAAAAATACCGCACTAGCAATTATTATCAAGCTCGTCAGGAGTCCCGGCGATACTATGCGGCAGATCCGCTGACTGAAAAGCTGAATCGCTGAGATTAACTTTGTCCATATATTCATAGTTCCAATTATTGTCACAAACTCGTTTTGGCCCGATCGTTGATGATTAGGCGATCGCTGAAAATTAATTATTCTTTACAGAAGTCTAGACTACCTTTGCAAAACCGCCATTTCTCAGCAACAGCAGCAAACTTAGCTACTCTAAGTCGAATTCACTTCGATTTACTTATAGCAACCGCTTTCGGCAGTTAGGACATTCCCTAGCCCCTAGCC
>CASBRD010000168.1 GCA_949128025.1 Oscillatoriales cyanobacterium PMM_0008
AGTTATATAGTTGAGGCTGGTATTAGGTACGTTGTTGCGCTTTAGCGCTCTTATTACAACTGGGATAAGAGCGCTAAAGCGCAACAACATACCCAGAAAGCAAGTAACTAGCAACTTGAATTACTATATTTCCTGTAAAAGTTCTAATCTTCATCTGTGTTCATCTGTGGTTTAATCAAAAAACTTTGACTCAAAAGGTCTACCAATCAACTACCGCGATAGGTACTATACGCCCAAGGAGATGTTAGCAATGGTACGTGATAATGAAGGTGAATATCCGCAATGCCAAACCGAATAGGAATGCGATCGAGAAAAGAGGGTTGAGGAGTTGTGATTAACTGTTCGTCAAAGTATTCGCCTACGGCAAATATTAACTCGTAAACTCCTACCTCTAATTCACCCTCAACGAGTAACGGCGCATCGGTGCGTCCATCTGCATTGGTTCGCACTGTTTTGAGCAATTTTCTGCCACCCTTGTGGGGAGTCAGCGACCACAGTTCTATTTCCATATTTGCAGCGGGAATACCTTGCGCTGTATCGAGTACGTGAGTGGTGAGTTTACCTGCCATAATCGATCAGTCTCTGCTTAATTTTAACTCGATCATTCCATAGGGCGGTCGCGGATCGCAATAAACTTTGATTTTTTCGTTTTCTTCTGACACAAATGCTGTATCCCAAAGTCTATTTTGCGCGGAAAAGGAAATTTCTGCCATTTGGGGGAAGCGGTTTAGCAGTCGAATACCCATTTCGTGGATGAGATGTTGGATTGATTTGCTGACAAATTCATGGAAGACAACTTGGACGAGATCGCGGACTTGTTCGGGTGCAATGTATTGGGATAAGTCGGGTGCGATCGCATTTTCTACATCCCCATATTTCCAGTTCGCATCCAGATAGATGAACAAGGGCCGATCGCTTTTTTCTGGCAATGTGGTATATCCATCGCGATCGAAGCTAGCAAATGAACTTCCGCTAATCTTAATTAACTGAAATCCGACGCGACCGCATTCGTGAGATATAATCTTGATATCTTCTCCATCGCGATCGAAATTTAAGGTTGCGATCGCATAATCGTTGTGCGACCTACTAAACAACACGCCGCTATCTACAAAAGTACCATTTTGAGGAACAGACGCCGCATTAAAAGGTTGTTCCTTTCCCGTTATCCGTAGCGAAGACATCTGAGGATAAGTTGCCAAAAACTGTTTGCCAAGGAAATCGAGAAAACCTTCCAGAGTGGAACCATCGAATGCGATCGCTTGTTTCAAAACAAAGTTTTTCATAGTATCCGTAGCGACCACATTTCTATTATCGCCCTCTGTATAAGCTGGCAGGAAATTGTTGCCAAACACCTCCACACCAACATCCACAGCAAAAAGCGTATTTTCCCTGCCGATAAATGGCGATTCGGGAATCTGCATCAAACCCGACATCGCTTTGGCATACGTGCGATAAAGGGTAACTTGTTCTTTGCCATAACTGATTTTGTAGTCCACTATATACTCCTATCCAACTTTACTTTAGGATAAAAGACTAGAATCTTTAAATTTTAACCAGATAACTGTAACAAAAAATACCAAACCGATGAGGAAATTGCTATGACTACAGTTTATCCCCGCGATATGGTCGGTTACGGTGCCAATCCACCCCATCCACAATGGCCGGGAGATGCCCGCATTGCTTTACAAATCGTGATGAATTACGAAGAAGGTTCCGAATATTCTATCCCCGATGGCGATAACCATTCAGAAACTTATTTGTGGGAAGTTCCCGGTGCTTCAATGGGGCCAGGAAATCGCGATTTAATCGTCGAATCAGTTTATGAATATGGCAGTCGGGCGGGGTTTTGGCGGCTGATGCGCTTGTTTGCCGATCGCAACATCAAAATAACAGTTTTCGGCGCTGCATTGGCCTTGGAGCGCAATCCAGAGGCAGCAGACGCTATTGTTGGCGCTGGATACGATGTCTGCTGCCACGGCTGGCGCTGGATTGGGTATCACCTGCTAGGTGAAGAGGAGGAACGCGAACATATTCAGCGTGCCATTAAATCCCTAATAAAAACCACAGGTAGCCGTCCCTTGGGTTGGTATTGTCGCTACGCACCGAGTTTAAATACCCGCAGTTTAATAGTAGAAGAAGGTGGTTTTCTCTACGATTCTGACGCCTATAATGATGACTTGCCCTATTGGGTGGAAGTTGAAGAAAAACCGCATCTAGTCATTCCTTATACCCTAGATAATAATGATATGAAATTCTCGGTTGCACCTGGATTTAACACTGGCGATGACTTTTTTACTTATCTCAAAGATGCCTTCGATGTTCTCTACGAAGAAGGTGAAATAGCGCCGAAAATGATGTCAGTTGGATTGCATACCAGACTGGCGGGACGACCGGGAAGAACGGCAGCATTGGCGCGATTTTTAGACTACGTGCAAAAACACGACAAAGTTTGGATTTGCCGCCGCATTGAAATTGCCGAACATTGGATTAAACATCATCCTTACCAGCCGAAAATTTGACGATGCTGAAACTAGAGTAGGTTGGGTTGAGCGATAGCAAAACCCAACCTACAATTATACAATTTAACTAAATATTCCCGTATCTTTCCACTATTTTTAATTGTTGCCATAGGCGCGTTGTTGAACTCGTCTCCTGTTGAGTGTTTGCGATCGCAAAACTTTGTTGTTCGTACTCAGTTGCTTTAGCGTATTCACCCAGATAACGGTAAGCACTTACCAGATTGCTCAAACAAAGTGCCTCCCCTCGGCGGTTTTTCAGTTCCCGTTGCATGGCTAAACTTTGCTGATAGTAATCAATTGCTTTTGGATAGTCACCCTGAGAATAGTAAACAGTTCCTAAATTACCCAAAGCATCTGCCTCCTCTTGGCGGTCTTTTATATCGCGTGCAATGACTAAATTATGCTGAAGAAACTCAATCGCTCTTTCACGATCATCTAGCAAATAGTAAGCATATCCAATATTTCCCAAAGACCGCCCCTCACCTCTGCGGTCTTTAATTTCCCGGTAGATAGTCAGTGCCTTTTGCCAAGACTCTAAAGCCGCCTCAAATTGACGGTTTTTTAGCCCTTCGTCAAAACCTTGTTGTTGCAGTCGGTCTGCTTCAGATTGGCGTTCCGATACTGTTTTAGCCTGTACTGGGTTAGTAAATAATGATGCTGAAAAATTGACTGATAAAGGCGCTTGAACAGAAACTAACAGGGTAATAAATGCTAGTATCTTAATTGGGAATTGCATGGTTATTGACCTATTGCTATATGTACAGTTACGATTTAGTCATAGCTCATTAGCCATTAGCAATAAAAAACCGCTAACTAATGACTAATGGCTAATGACTACTGACTACTAACTATTTTGTGATTTTTTATAAGCTGCCCAACCGCCAAAATGAGAAATATCAGGCCACTGATATTGTTCCACTAACTCTTGCGGGTAAAGCATAGCGGTAACTGCTTCGCCATCTGACAAAACGACTTTTCCTGCATAAAGATTGGGAGGTTCTGTTGAGAGCAAGTAATCGTATTGTTCAGCCGTCAACTCGTACACCTCGCCCGGAATGGCAATACCTCCGTCTTCAACTTCATAGATGCCGGGATGCCAGCCGTTTTCTACAGAGTGTAGCCGGTACTTTGGCTGGGTAAGTGCCTCGTTAATAAACTTTGCCGATTGGAGATTTTGGTGATCCGGTTGACCGCGTAGAGCAGAGCCACAAATGAAGAAGCGTTTCGATTCCATTTTACTTTTAGTTGTTGATTCAATCTATTTACAGATTATAATAAATTAACGTCGAAGTTTAGCTATGACGATAAAATCTATGCTCTTAGTAAATTGCGATCGCCTCAACCATAGCATCGATCGCTTAGCGGAAATCCGCAAACTACCCAATCATGGCCTGCTACGCATCGCTTACAGCCCAGAAGTTAGACAAAATGTATCCTGTTTAACTTACTTAACTTGTCGGGTAAATTAAAATTAAATAAATCTGGGTAATTGGATGGATTTGCCTAATATCGAAACCTACTTACGTCCGACAAATTTACAAGCAGTCAAAACCTGGTCACCGGGATGGAGTTGGCTGGCTGGCGGCACATGGCTATTTTCTGAACCGCAACCCCATCTCAAAGTGTTGGTAGACTTAGAGAAATTGAATTGGTCGGAAATTGAAGTCACGCCAGAGGGATTGGCAATTGGTGCAACCTGCAAAATGGAGAAATTATTAAACTTTTCTTACCCGGAAAGTTGGACATCGGTAAAAGCATTGCAAAGCGCAGTTCATCATTTGGCATCCTTTAAAGTAACTAACATGGCGACTGTGGGAGGTAATATTTGTCTGGCTTTACCTGTGAGTAACTTTGCTCCTGTGATGGTAGCACTAGAAGCAATTTATGAAATTATTAACCCAACTTCGCAATCTTATCGAGTTCCCGCGATCGAATTCCAAACAGGCGCACAACAAACTATACTCCAACCGGGAGAAGTTTTGCGAAAAATTTGGATTCCTCACTCTAATTTGGAATGGCTTGTTAACTTTAAACGTATCGCTATTACCACCGCCGGTTATGCAGCGTCAATTGTAGTGACAGCTTACCACCCACAATCATCTCAAGTGCGGTTTGGATTGGGTGCTTGCGTTTCCGCACCGCGCCTGATGCAGTTTTCTAGTATTCCTACATCAGCAGAAATTTCAGAAGCTTTGTTATCGGAAATTTCCCTTTCGGAATTTATAGAAGATGACAAAGCCAGTGCTTCATATCGCCGACAAGTTACACAAATTTTAATGCAGCGATCGCTCGAAGAAATCTTATGTCAGACTATCTAAACTTCCAAGTTAACAGACAAACATATACAGAAACTATCTCACCGGGAACCAGTCTTTTAAGTTTATTACGAAATCTCGGTTGGTATGGGGTACATCGCGTTTGCGAATCGGGAGATTGCGGCGCTTGCACTGTTTGGGTAGATGACAAACCCATCCATAGTTGTATTTATCCAGCAATGCGAATTGAGGAGAAATCTGTTACCACAATTGAAGGATTGGCAACTGATGGAAAGTTGTCTCCCATGCAGTCAGCTTTTCTAGAAAAGCAGGGTTTTCAGTGCGGTTTCTGCACTCCTGGTGTAATTATGAGTGCTGAAAAATTGAAGTGTGAATCAGAAACTGAAATTCGTTCTGCTTTGAGAGGAAATTTATGTCGCTGTACTGGTTATCAAGCTATAATTGAAAGTATTCTTTTGGGAAACAAGGCAGATTTAATCCAAAATCCAAAATCCAAAATCCAAAATCCTGTTGGAGAAAGCATTCCCAAACAAGATGGCATAGAAATTGTCACGGGTAAAGCTGTTTATACCGCAGATTATACCCCGGCTGGATTATTGCATTTAAAGGTTTTGCGATCGCCACATCCTCATGCACGCATCCGCCAAATCCGCACCGACAAAGCGAAAGCAATCCCAGGAGTTCATGCCATTTTCACCCACGAAGATGTGCCGAGAATTCCCTACACCACGGCGGGTCACGCCGAACCACAGCCAGATACTCTCGACCATTACTTATTAGATAATAAGGTAAGATTTGTGGGCGATCGCGTTGCTGCTGTGGTTGCTGAAACTGTGGCAATTGCCGAACAAGCTTGTCGGTTAATTGAAGTTGATTATGAAATTTTACCACATATCATCGATCCAGAGGAAGCGATGAATCGGTCGGATGTGGTAATTCACGATGAACCAGAATCTTGTCAGATACCAGAACGCGATCGCAATATCGCCGGAAAAGTTATCTTAGAAAAAGGTAACCTCGAAACAGGATTTGCCGAAGCCGATTTAATTATCGAAAATACCTATAATTTACCAGCAGTTCAGCACGTCCACTTAGAACCCCACATCAGCACCAGTTGGCTAGACGAAGACGGGACTCTGGTAATTCGTTCCAGCACACAAGTACCTTTCCACTGCCAAACATTATTATCTAAAATATTCGATTTACCCAAAGACAAGATCAGAGTATTCAAAACTAAAATAGGCGGCGGATTTGGCAACAAGCAAGAAATTCTCACCGAAGACCTTTGTGCCTTTCTCACTCTCAAAACAGGTCGTCCCGTGCAATGGGAATTCACCCGTACAGAAGAATTTACCGCCACAAATAGCCGCCATGCGATGAAAATTAAACTCAAAACAGGAGTTAAATCAGATGGTACTATTGTAGCTCAAGATATGGTAGCCATTTCCAATACTGGCGCTTACGGAAATCACGCCACAACAGTAGTTTATCTTACAGGTTGTTTCCCTCTTGGACTATATCGTTGTGCCAATCAAAAATTTGTCGGTCATGCGGTTTATACTAACACAATGCCAGCCGGAGCATTTCGCGGCTACGGCGCAACTCAAGGCAGTTTTGCGGTAGAATCACAATTAGATGAAATTTCCCACAGACTAAATATAGATCCGCTGGAATTGCGATTAAAAAATATTATTAGTGCAGATGATGTCCTGACATTAGGAAGTAAAGGCGATGACCATTTTCATGTAGTTGGAAGTTATGGGATTCTTGAATGTTTCGAGAAAGTAAGTCAAGCACTTGGCTATATTCCCAGAACGCCACCAATAGTAAACGGTCATTTGCGGCGCGGGTTTGGTTTTGCGGTAGGAATGCAAGCAAGTGGTTTAGCTAAAATTCATACTGCCTGTGTTAAAATATCTCTTAAAACAGATGGAAAATTTGAACTAAGAACAGGATCGATCGATGTTGGTACAGGTTCCGATACTACTCTGAGACAAATTGCCGCTCAAGTGCTTGGCGTTTCTATTGCTGATATTGAACTGATAGCTGGTGATACCCAAACCACACCTTACGATTCAGGTTCTTATGCTTCCGCAACGATTTATATTTCCGGACAAGCAGTGAATTTAGCCGCGCAGGAATTGCGAGATAAGATACTGGAATTGGCAGCGAAAATATTGCGATCGCCACAATTAATTATAGCCGATTACAAGGTGAAATCGCCAACCGCAGAAATATCTTTTTTAGAAATAGCTCAACAAGCCGTAATTTTATCAGCAGAATCAGAATATGCAGCCGATAAATGTTCCATGACCTTTGCGGTACAAGGTGTAGAAGTAGAAGTCGATACGGAAACCGGACATATAAAAGTTTTGCGTTCTATCCAAGCAATTGATATCGGCAAAGCAATTAACCCTAGAATTTGTGAAGGTCAAGCAATAGGCGGTATGATAATGGGATTGGGTTATGCTTTATCCGAAGAACTGCGAATAGACGAACAGGGAAAAATCCTCAATCCCAGGTTAAGAACCTATCAACTTCCCACCGCCTTAGACGTGCCAGCAATGCAAGTATTTTTAGTAGAAAAAGCCGATCCTAATGGGCCATTTGGGGCGAAAGGAATTGGGGAAATTGGTACTAATTGTACTGCACCTGCGATCGCAAATGCGATCGCTCATGCTACTGGTATCAGATTAACCCAATTACCGATGACACCCGAAAGAGTTTGGAGACATTTGGTAGAATCTAGATTGGGTTGAACTGTATAGCTATGGTTAAAAAAGCTATGTTGACACTTGAAGAAATTGAAGCTGCCATTCTTAATAGAACACAAGATAATACTAGGAAATTAAAATCTATTTTTCTAAGAGGCAAAAATTAATTTATTTTTTATGGCAATTCGGTAATATAAACTACATCAATAAGTTTCTTTCTATGAGAAAGATTGTAGCCAACGAGGATATTTCCCACTAAAAAGGCTTCTAGTCTGTCTCGCTCGTTGTTGTTCAAATATTCTCTTTCAACAGCTAGTCTATCTAGTTCATCATAGATTTGCTGTGCAATTTCGCTCTTTTCTTGTTCCAACTTTCGGAGTCGGGGCGCTACTGTATAGTATTCAAAGGAAACTTGATAGGGCACTTACTTTACTACCTGATGTTTAACAATACATACCAAAACACCCAACGATGCTGTTAAAGTGGCCGATCGAAGGGTGTATTTAGATTATACGGGAATGCAGGTAAAGTAGAGAGGTAATTAGGAAGATTGCTTTTCACTCTTGAATTCTGACATTGAGATTGAGTTACCCTCTGCGACTGATTCTAGCCCTCTGCGGATACCTTCTTGATGTTCTGCGGGAAGCTCGTTAAATTTGATGTATTGCAGAGAGTTTGTGGGTGTGTTTATTTGGTGACAAGCTATTTGGTAATCGGGATTGAGTTGAGCGAGGACTGCTTTTGCGCCTTCCGAACTCGCTTGCTGTTGAGCTTCTTTGCTCCACTGATTTAGGGTTGTGTGTTCCATCTAGTTATACTCTCAACTTGGTTATGGGTGAACCTTGAATTAATACTATTGCAAGTATTATAAATTGATCGGTATGAATATAGAGTTAGGGAAATTGTACATCTATAATTCCGAATGGATCACGCGCTCTCAAATGCCCTAGACTGTGATTCTTCATCAATATTTCAGGAAATATAATAATATTATGTGCCCCACAATGAGGGGCTGAAGGTACTTTCAGCGCGACTATCGTACCTAAGTCATAAATTGCCTTACCTAGTATTTGAGTAGGTGAAATTTTCTCTGATACATTTCTTTGATACCAGTTCCAATTCCCTGTTAGCTCTTGATGGCTTGTACCAAGGATGTCTTGGTTATCTAGGTTTGTTATGTCTAAAACTGTATTAAGTCTGTACTCAACTGTAAATACTTTGCAAGGTCGCTCTTCATCTTCAAAAAAACCTCCATTGGCTCGAATTAAACGATTTCTGTACTCTATGCAAGCAGTGTTTCCACTGTCCCCCAGGTATAATACCTCAAAGATGTCTTTTGTATTGTACCTACCACCATTTAATATAGAGCCAAAGGAGTCTAAGGGGTTATCACACCGTTTAGGACTAACGGCACGGTAAGCAGTCCCTTGATATTGACTAACAGTAGCAGAAAGATGATTTAAAGCAGAAACAAGTTGCTCGCCAGTTAACATCTATTAGTTAGCACCTGAAAATTTAAAATTAAACTGGCTGTTCCGCTTCCATCTTTGAAGCAAGTTTTTCAACAAGATCGATCTTACCTGACAACAGGCAATATTTGGGTGAAAGATTGCCCAAAGCAGGGTTTTCAAATTCCAGCCAACTACGAAAATCATCCATTGATGATTTGTCTAAAAGGCAGTTCAATTGCCAGATTAGTTCAACCAGCCTGATAATTTGGCTTTGAAGTTCTGGTGCATCTGGAGCTTCACGCAACCTGTCAGGATTACACTGAAGCACGCGAGCCATCTCTTCATTTGTGAATTTAAGCGTTTCAGCCAGAGTTGAGACGTTGTACCGCCAAGCAATCCCCGGATCTTTTTTTGTTATAGTAGGTTTTGGAGATACTAAATACATAATTTTTTAGGTATTTTAACATCTTGTATTTCAAGAATATAACGGAGTTGACTGAGCAAGCGACTAACTTTGACTGACTTGTGACTGACTTGTGACTGACTTTGACTGTAAAAAAGTGATATAATGCGATCGGGCTGTTCAAAGTTAAGCTATGTCGCGTTCAATGAAGGTCGCTCCACAGTATATTCCTCAAGTTAAGGCGGCTCTCAACCGTAACGGGTTTCCCAGCCAGAATGCCTTGGCTACTGAGATGGGAGTATCGAGAGATACCATTCGTAAATTTCTCAATGGCATAGGTATTGAGTTTTTCAACTTTCTCGAAATTTGTGAAAAATTGGGGCTGAACTGGCGGGATATTGTCTACAAAGAAGATGATGCACCTGTACTAACACCACCGCAGTCGCCTAAAGACGTTGATATTGATACCCTAGTCCAAAATGTACGGGAAAAGTTCAAACCCTTTATCCAACAAGAATGCAGCACTATGCGGGTACTCTATATGAACAAACCAATTGACATAAATAATATTTATAGCAACGTCAATGTTTTGGAGAAACCGACTGCAAATTTGCGCTTAGAAATTGATGAACTGCTGCAAGGCTTTAACGATTCAAATAAGTTTGAGGACTGTGGACTGAATAGAAGTTCTGAAGGAAGGATACCAGGGTTGCAGGCGGTTGAGAAATATTCTAAACTAATGGTGATTGGTAAGCCAGGAGCAGGTAAGACGACTTTTTTGAAATCTTTAGCCCTTCAGTGTAGTGAGGGTAAGTTACAGAGCGGTCTTGTTCCTATTTTTATTACCCTTAAGGATTTTCCCGAACATGGGAAAAAGCAAACTTTATTAGAATATATTATCGAACAACTTTCTGCTTACGAAATTGTAGGTGAGGAAATTGAGCAGCTATTGAAGCAAGGCAGAACAATGATTTTACTTGATGGACTAGATGAAGTCAAAGAAAAAGACAGCATCTACGTTTTAAATGAAATACAGCATTTTTCCGATCGCTATTCCAACAATCGGTTTGTAATGACTTGTCGCATTGCTGCACAAGAATATATATTTGAAAAATTTACAGAAGTTGAAGTCGCCGACTTCGATAGTGAACAAATAGATACCTTTGTGAAAAAATGGTTTGATTGTAGTAAAGACGAAAAGAATAAAAAAGAAAAAGCTAAAAAATTCAATCAAAATTTGGATAAACAGCCACGCATTAAAGAACTGGCAACAAATCCTCTGCTACTAACATTGTTATGCTTAGTGTTTGAGGATAAAGGTGAATTTGTTTCAAAAAATCGCTATGAGCTTTACAAAGAAGCTATCGATACTCTACTTGTAAGATGGGATGCAAACCGCAATATTGAGCGAGAGGAAGTTTACAAAAATCTATCACTAGGAGAAAAGAGAGATTTGCTCAGTTACATTGCTCTTGAGACTTTCGAGAAGGGAGATTATTTCTTGTCTAAGAGAGATTTAGTGAATCATATTACTACTTACATCCGTAATTTTCCTGATGCCAAAACTAATCCTGGAGACTTGAAGTTCGATAGTGAAGCAGTGCTGAAGTGTATCGAAGCTCATCATGGACTACTGGTAGAGCGAGCAAAAGATATTTATTCATTCTCCCATCTTACATTTTTGGAGTATTTCACAGCCAGAAGAATTGCCACTCGCCACGATCCAAAGGAATTAACAAGTGCTTTCTCAATTCTGGTCAAGAATATAACTGATAAACGCTGGCGGGAAGTATTCTTGTTAGCAGTTGTGCCACTGCGTCCGGCAGATTATCTCTTAACGTTAATGAAACAGGAGGTCGATAATCTGGTTGCTGGAGATGAGAAGTTACAGGCATTTCTCAAGTGGGTAAAGGAGAAATCTCTTGAAATTCAGGAATTTCTTCCAGACAAAGTTTCCTACAATCCAGCTGCTATCCGCTCTTTTTACCTTGACATTGACATTGATATTGATCCTCAGCGCACACTTGGCTTTCTGATTGACTTTAATTGTCTCTGTATATTTACTTGTGCTAGTTTCTTATGCAGAACTGTAAAAAACTGTTCCTTGGGTGATGCTCTTGGGATTGTTCGTCAATCAAAGCCTGACTTTACCTGTTACCGCCCTCTTGATGCTGCAACTGTGACGGTGTGTGTGCGTGTTTTTGCTATCGAGAAGGCTCTTGAAATTGACCCCGACATCGATGCTGAACTTAGAAAACAATTAGAAGAACTGAAAGCGCAAGTAGATGAAGATGGGGAGAAATTAATACATTGGGTGAGAGAGAAGGGTCAGAATTGGGCAGAACAGGTGAGAATTCAGATAGTGAAAAATCACCCAATTGGTAAAGATTGGAATGGTGAAGAGTGGGTTTTCGATGATCCACAGAGAGAATTACTCACTCAATATTACGAAGCAAATGTGTTACTGATGGCTTGTCTGAAGAACGCTTATGTAAACCAGGAAGTGCGGCAAGAAATAGAGAATAACTTGCTGCTACCCAGCGATGCTTCATAAACTTAACTTTTCTGGGGGCGAAGGGAATTGAAGCCACGCGATCGTTTCGGGTCAATGGATTTTAATTCCCTATGTTAATCGATTAAATCTGATTCAGTTTGTTCGCCAGGGAAAAAATCTTGTTCTAGTATCTGTTCTAGGTTATAACAGCATTCTTGAGGAAAACAACTTTCATCTAAGGAAGTTTCCCGCTTAGCCAAATCCAGCCCATCACCGTAACTTTCCACTATAGAATCAAGCAAGTAAGGTTTTAAGCTAGGGCTTTCTTTGATAAGTTCTTTAATTTGATAACGTTGTTCGTGTATAGTATTCGACCAACTTCGAGAACGCTTACCAGGTTGATATTCCCACTTCAGTAAATGCCCGATTAAAACTCTTAAGCGGTTCCTCAACTCCCTGCGGTCTTGTTTGCCCAAAGATTCAATTTCCTCAGCTAAATTCAGCACATCTAAACTATCCCACGTACCATCTCGCAAAAACTTTGCTTGCTCGACAGTCCAAGTATAGAAATCGGTTTCGTACAAATCAGAAGATTTAGAGACACTTAATTGGGTTGGGGTCATAGCTGCTACACCTTTAGAGGATTGGGAAGCACTACAATGATTATAATGGTATTTGCAATAATAACGAGCAATTATTTCCCAACAGCCCGCCTGGGGTTCAAACCCCAGGCTAATAGCGAAAGTCCACTTAAGTGGACTAAAAACAAAACTTTTCTTAAGTCGGATCGATCCGACTTTCGCTATTAGCTGGTGAATTGATGAACCAGCGGGTCATGTCATGTCCGGTCGATCGCCCATGATAAAACTTTTCAGGTATGTTGTTGCGATGCCGCGCTATCTTAAAGAGCGCTGAAGCGCAACAACGTACCAAATTCATGTAACATGGAAGCTTCGCACTCTACTTGGCTAATAAGTCTTGGTAGATGAAAAGATTAACTGCGGTGACCAGTTAATACCAATTTTACACCTCCAGAGGGTGCCATCGTAATGCCGCGACGTTCGGGTACAACGGGGCGATTATCCGCAAGTGCAAGTTGCGATCGCAATAAAATCTTAGCCAGTACCAACTTCATTTCAAACATCGCAAACGCCATCCCAATACAGCGACGATTGCTACCACCAAAAGGGAAAAACTCATAAGGCGAAAATTGACGTTCCAGAAAACGCTCTGGTTTAAAACGTTTTGGTTCTGGATATAAATCCTCGCGGTGGTGAGTTAAATAAATACAGGGAGATAGCATCGTTCCCTCCTCAAATTGATAGCCAGCTATCTGTACCGGCGCTTTCACAATCCGGGGAAAGGTAAACAAAGCAACCGGGTAAATTCGCAGAGTTTCAGAGCAGACAGCATTCAGATAAGGAAGTTTAGTAATAGCATTTGGATCTGGATTCCCCCCCAGCGTAACTAACTCTTCGAGCAGTTTTTGGCGTACTTCTGGTATATGATGAACCCAGTACAATGCCCATGCCAAAGCTGTAGCTGTAGTCTCATGTCCGGCAAACAGCAATGTCATCAATTCATCAATTAATTCGGCATCTGTCATCGCTTGACCTTCTTCATCGCGAGCAGACATCATTAAACTAAGGATGTCTTCGCCAGATAAATCATTTTTCTGCCGACGTTCGTTAATTTCCGTCAATAAAAGTTCGTTAATTTGCTGCTTTAAGCGCACAAACCGTCCCCACGGACTCCACGCCCCTAAATCTTTTTGCAGCCATCGCAGAAAAACAAAACTGGATCTCAAAGGAGAACCAGTAACATCCAGCAACGCTGTTAAATCTTGCTTCAGTTGTTCGTAACGCTCGCCTTCATCAATACCAAAAACAGCGCGTAAAATGACTCGCAGAGAGATTTCCTGCATGGATGAACGTGCTGAAAATGTTTCGCCGATCTGCCAATTGCTAATTACGCGATCGGTAATATCGCAAATAAGTTCGCCGTAGGCTTTCATGCGTTCCCCATGAAAGGGAGGCGTCAAGAGTCGGCGCTGACGCTGGTGATATTCGCCATCATGCAGTAACAGGGAATAATCCCCAAAGAAAGGCTGCAAAATTTTGTTTCCAGGCCCAGATTCAAACAGTTTTGGATCGGCTGTAAAAATTTCTTGAATCGCCTGGGGATTACTCAATACCACTTGTGGAGGAAAGCCAGCAATTTCAGTTGTATAGATGTCACCGTATTCTCTGGCCGTCTTTTCTAGATATTTTAACGGCCAAAAAATTGCGCGAATTGTCTGTAAAAATTTGGGAGTCTTTGGGCCATCAGGCAGTTTGGGGACTGGTTGGGTTTGGGGATTTTCCTGCAATGCAATCATCTGTTATTCTCCTGTCTGGCATAATTTTTTTTAAGCAGGTGCTACTGGTAATTATATCCCTTCGGCTAACTCTTTGCGGGCAGCTTTGCGCGGTGGAATTTTCAGATATTTTTCTGTCCTATTGGCTGAACTATTTTCCTTTTATGTGCTATCATAAGTTTGCTTCATCACAGGCCGTTATGGCGATCGATAACTTAAAAATACTGCTGAAGCCTTAATTGTGTCAAACTCGATATGTTTCCCATATCGATTTCTCACACAAATGCTTACTTCATCCCCAACACGCACTCTACCCCAATTACCCGAACTAATTGACGGATTACCCAATATTTCCGGCTGGGAAAAAGAAATTCTCTCAGTAGTTCAACAAAACCAACCAGTATTTTTACCCAAAACAAACATCCGCTTAAGCGAAGTACAAGGCGCTTTTGCGATCGCGCTGCATATGCACCAGCCTACCATCCCCGCTGGGTATAAAGGCGAACTAATCTCCAACCTGCAATATATGTTTGAACATCCCCAGGAAGGAGACAACCACAACGCCGCACCCTTTGCAAACTGTTATAGCCGCATGGCAGATTTGATACCAGAACTCGTCGCCAACGGTTGCAATCCTCGCGTTATGTTAGATTACTCCGGCAATCTCTTGTGGGGATTGCGACAAATGGGGCGCGGCGATATCCTAGAAAATCTCAAACGCATCACCATCGATCCCAATTACCAACCTTATGTAGAATGGCTTGGTACAATGTGGAGTCATGCAGTTGTTCCCTCCACACCGATACCAGATATCAAACTGCACATCCAAGCTTGGCAACATCATTTCGCCGCCATATTTGGTTGGTCAGCACTATCTCGCGTCAAGGGATTTTCTCCCCCAGAAATGCACCTACCCAATCACCCAGATACCTTTTTTGAATTTGTCAAAGCGCTGAAAGAATGCGGCTATCGTTGGCTATTAGTACAAGAACACACAGTCGAAACTCTCACCGGGCAATCTTTAGCATATAAACATCTACCTCACCGTCTAATTGCCCGCAATTCCCAAGGCGAAGAAATCAGCATCACCGCCTTAATCAAAACCCAAGGTTCCGATACCAAACTGGTAGCTCAAATGCAGCCATACTACGAAGCGAAAACCCTATCTCGACAAATGTTAGGGTCAGTTTCAGTACCACCAATAGTCAGTCAAATTGGCGATGGCGAAAACGGCGGCGTGATGATGAACGAGTTTCCCGGTGCTTTTTTACGGGCTTCCCATGAAATAGCTCAAAATAACGGTGGAAAATCGGGCATCGTTGCCATGACTGGTACAGAATACTTGGAATTAATTGAGGCGGCTGGTTGCAATTCCGATGATTATCCTACCTGTCAACCAATTGGTCAACACCAAATTTGGCAGCGAGTTACACCAGAAAATTGCAGCCCGGATGCGGTAGCAAATGCGATTAAAGAGTTGAAAGAAACTAACCATAACTTTCACATGGATGGTGCTTCTTGGACAAATCACATCAGTTGGGTGAAAGGATACGAAAATGTTTTGAGTCCGATGAATCAACTCAGCGCTTTGTTTCACGAAAAAGTCGATCCATTACTGGAATCAGAGGCAGAATCCCTTACCACACAATCGCGCTATCGCGAAGCATTATTGCACAATTTTTTGCTGCAAACAAGCTGTTTTCGTTACTGGGGACAAGGAGTTTGGACAGACTATGCGCGTGAGATTTACCGACGCGGTGAAGCGATACTGCTAAATCAATGGTAGAATTCTAAACTTAGGGTTGGGTTTCGTTACCTCAACCCAACCTATAATTATAGCGAGCCTAAATAAAATGTGAACATATTGTAGGGTGGGTTGGGCGCGGCGATTAACTTGTGGAATCAATAGATAAATCTTTCACCGCGCCGTAACCCACCATAAACTAGCTTTGTAGGTTGGGTTGAGGTACGAAACTAGGGCAAATGCGTTGGGTTTCGCTTCACTCAACCCAACAAAGCAAAGAAATGGCTTAGGTTGGGTTTCGTTACCTCAACCCAACCTACAATTATGATGGTGCAATTTCCCAAATCAAGCGGGTTTCTGAGATAATAAGCAAGTTGTATCAAAGGAAAGCAGTTTATGGTTGAGTCGCCAATAGAAAAGCGATCGCCTCTGCGACTATTAGTGATAATCTTGTTATCGTTGCTATTAGCTACTGTCTTTTGGCTGGGAGCAACGGTAGCATTTCCAGGAGGAATGACGATGTTTGCAGGAAAAAGACCCACTAACATTGGTGTACAAGCAGGCAAATTAGCCGCCTGTCCGAGTTCGCCCAATTGTGTCAGCAGCCAAAGCCTGGATGCTGAGCATAAAATTGAGCCGCTTACCTACAATTCTACGACCGTTGAGGCAATGGCTCAACTCAAAAAAGTTATTGAGTCGGAAGAGAGAACTAAAATTCTCAGCGAAACACCTAATTACCTTTACGCAGAATTCAGCAGCAAGCTAATGGGATTTGTTGATGATGTGGAATTCTATCTGGACGAAGCAGCAAAATTTATTCACGTTCGTTCTGCTTCGCGCCTCGGACAGTCAGATTTGGGAGTGAACCGCAAACGAATAGAAACCATCAGGGCAAAATTCAATGAATTAAAAAGCAATTCATAAGTAGATTGGGTTGAGGGAACGTAGGCGTAGCCTGCTCTTTGAGCAGAGGAGCAGAGGAATAAAAATGTTATTTGTTTTGAACAAAAGCATAACAATTCCGAAAGAGCCAGAAAATGTGCAAATAGCTTTGTTCAATATCCCTCTGCCCTTCTGCCCCTGGATCGGTGTTAGTGTGAGTATGTAAACGGAAGCGATATAAATCTTTCTTCTCCGTTGCGAGGAGGGGTCAAAGTTTAATTTTGTTCACTTACTTATCAGAATCTATGTTGAGAACAGTTTGGGCTGTCGTCCGTGAGGGCAAAATAGAATTGCTCG
The DNA here is from genome assembly GCA_949128025.1 of Oscillatoriales cyanobacterium PMM_0008. Lineage (GTDB taxonomy): Bacteria > Cyanobacteriota > Cyanobacteriia > Cyanobacteriales > Aerosakkonemataceae > Argonema. The sequence continues at coordinate 17,197 of CASBRD010000168.1, forward strand.
AAAATATTCCACTTCTGGAAGGAACCACATTACTCGTAACTCTTATGCCTGATGAGGACGAACAGCAGTTTTGGCTAAATGTAAGCGATCGCTCACTCGCAGAGGTTTGGGAAAACACTGAGGATGATATATATGCCGAATTACTCTAAAAATTATGTCATCTTGGTGCAATATCCCTTCTCTGATTTATCGGCAATCAAAGTGCGTCCAGCCGTTGTGGTTAATGCAGCACACCCGTCACAAGATAACTTGATTGTCCCGCTGACTAGCCGAACCACCTCACTTCTAGCAGGTGAGTTTGTGTTAACGGATTGGGCAGCAGCAGGGCTTAATATTCCGACTGCTGTGAAGCGCGGCATTTACACCGTTCATCAGAGCTTGATTGTAAAGCTTGTGGGACAACTGTCATCGCCAGATGCAGAACGTCTTGAAGAGTCTCTACGCGAGTGGCTGGCTTTATAAAGCAGCGGCGTGCTCCTTTGCAGGAGCTACTCCCTTCCTGCCAGAAGATTATCTATAATTCTTTTTTCCCCTCTGCCCCTGGAGCCCCTCTGCTCCTCTGCGGCCTCTATAGATATTCTTTGAGCCAGAAAAGAGTAATTCGCGATCGCAAACTGCCGATATTTTCCTTGAATGTAGTTTCGCCAACCTTCGTTCGCCTACTTATCAAAATCCATGAATACTCAAAACCCTCAAATTACCGCCGAACAAGCACAAAAAATCCTTCAGAAATTCAGCTGCATTGATGTGAAGCCTATAGAATCGGAATCGGAAAAAGTCCTACTCCGTGAAGCGCTACTCCTAATCGCCAGTTTGTCGGATTACCAGAATTTAGGTATTTGTGCTGATACAACAGAACAAGGGTTCTTAGCCCTAGAAAGCTATTTAAAGGGTTTGGGCTACAAAATTCCCCTCGACGCCACCAAAGCCGCCTCAATAGAAGGCTCAGTTTACATAAAATTCAACACCAACAAGGAATCCTATTATCTCGATTCCTACACGGGAAAGTATCGCGGCGTTCTGGTGTCTTGCCAATCTTCGGAAAATGAATCAATTAGCGGCACTTATGGTCATTTTCCGTTAGACTTATTTAGATCGGTTGAGTAAATAATACGCCATCAAGATAACTGTGATCGAAATCACAATCTAAGCGGGAGATAAATCACCCAAATAGGCGAATTTTTAAACGATATTTTTGACATAGGTTGGTAGAGGGAAAATCTTAACCCTCCCAGGCAAGGGAATCTACTATGCAGACTAAATTAGTTAACTTTTTACAAGAAGAATTGGCGATCCCGGCAGCCTCGATCGCCCTAGCGATACGCCAAAGCGAACAGTGCCCAAGCTATATCCCCATGATTCTGTGGCAATATGGATTTGTCACTTTGTCACAGTTAGACAGAATTTTTGACTGGTTAGAAACGGCTTAGCGCCTGGGTTACGGATACGATTTGTATGTTTTGGCCCCTGTGAAGAAAGAATAACCACTCTATTTTGTCTTTGTAGTGTTTTATGACCATCTTGAAGAAACCGGGTTTCTGTTTTCCAAAGAAACCCGGTTTATCATATTTAAGCTCTTACTTGCTAAAAATAGCTCGATAGAGAGTAGGTTGGGTTAAGCGAAGCGAAACCCAACCTACAAAGAAATGGCGAGGGTATTGTCATATTTAAGCTCTTACTTGCTGAAAATAGCTTGATAGCGCCCCAAGGCTGTCAGAGGAAAATGTTGTTGATAGAGGTGATACTTCAGATAAAAGTGACCTGGAAAGCCAGTTCCGGTGAAATATGACTCATCCCAGGTGCCATCTGAACGCTGAGTTGCCAAAAGATAGTTGATTCCCCGATCGATCGCATCTTTTTCAAACTTTCCCGTTCCTTCACCCGCCGCCATCAAGCCTATTATTGCCCAAGCAGTCTGAGATGCTGTACTGTTTCCTTGTCCTTTGAGGGCAGGATTATCGTAGCTGAAGCAAGTTTCACCCCAGCCGCCATCAGGATTTTGACAGCTAACTAACCAAGCTGCACCGCGATCGATATTGTTTCGGTGCGTCTGTGGGGCTACCAGAGACAGTGCAGCGAGAACTCCACTGGTGCCGTAGATGTAATTTACTCCCCAACGTCCGAACCAGCAACCTTCGGGTTCTTGTTCGTTTTTGAGATAATCTAAGGCGCGAGTTAGACTGTGATTGTCAATTGATAAATTGCCACTACCCACCATTTCCAACACCCTTGCCGTCACATCGGCTGTGTTCGGATCTATCATGGCTTTGAGGTCGGCATAGGGCAAAAGATTCAGCCAATCTGCATTATTATTGAGATCGAAAGCCGCCCAACCACCAGCTTGACACTGCATCGTCGCAATCCAAGCAACGGTACGCGCAATAGCCGCATTTTTCAACTTTTCATTAGGTAACTGTACCCCATTCAAAGCCATTACCACAACGGCAGAATCATCCACATCTGGATAAAAGCGATTCACAAATTCAAACGCCCAAGCACCAGATTTTCCCTGTTTGTTTTTGACAGCCCAATCGCCATAATCTAGAATCTGTTTATCCAGCAACCATTCGCCTCCACGTACAAGGGCTGGATGATTGGGTGTCATTCCGGAATCAACCAGACTTCGCATTACCAAAGCGGTATCCCAAACAGGGGAAACGCAAGGCTGCATTCGATAAGTATCTTCGGTTTCGATCGCAAATCGATCGAGTGCCTGCAAACCTCTTTCCACAATTGGATCTGCCACGTCATAATCTAGGCAGCGCAATGCTAAAAGTGAGTTTAACATTGCGGGAATAATTCCACCCCAATCTCCTGTTTCTTCTTGCCTTTCCAAAACCCATTTTTCGGCAGCTTTCAGTCCTTCTTGGCGGAAAGGTACTAAATTCAGATTTTCGGCTAATTTGAAAGCATCATCCAGGACGACAAACAAATCTGTCCAATCGGAACTTCGGGGTAATTCAAACTTGACATTGCCAGCGCCTTCTGCATAAAGTTCGTCCAACGTGATGCCTGGATCGGTAATAAAAACAGGCTTGCGATCGAATACAATCAACAGAGGAACAGTGCTACTCCGCGCCCAACTGGACATTTCGTAGATGGTGAAGGGAAAAGATTCTGGCAACAACATTATCCAAGGCGGAATTGAGGGAATCCCGCGCCAGCTGTAACAGCCAATTAGTGCGAGGTGAAATTTAGTAAAAATGCGCGTTTTGCTGATGCCGCCCCGTTCTAAGATAAAGTCACGCGCCTTTTTCATGGCCCGATCGGTTTCCGGTACGCCCAGCAACTTCAGCGCCATGTAAGCTTCCACGGATGTGCTGAGATTTCCCCCATCGCCGTAGAATAGTTCCCAGCCACCGTGCGATCGCTGTTCTTTACGCAGATAAGTTTCTGCCTTGTGCAGAGGTCTTGTCTTGTCTGTACCCCAAATTTTGTGGAGTAGCACTACCTCTGCCATCATGGTGACGTTGGATTCTAACTCTACCCACCAGTAACCGTCGGGATACTGGATGGAAAGCAGGTAGTTCTGAGAAGCGGCGATCGCCGCTTCGACGCTGGATACATTAGTTCTGTCTTGAGTTTGCATACTTTACCGTTCACTCTCAGCAACATCTGCTTAAGGCAGCATCAAGGAAAATGCTTAATTAGTTGCGATTTATAGCAGAAATTGGACTGAATTAGCAACTGGTAATTACCGAATCACCTGATATCATGTCCGGTAGCATTCTCATATCTGCGTGCATCTGCGTGCATCCCTCTTCATCTGCGGTTACAAACTAACCAACGATGAAAACAGATAATTTACGGATATCCTATACTATCGATATCACCGGACACGATATTATTTCTATTTGCTTATATCGTTCGGTAGATGAGAAATTCAATGTCAATTGCTATTATAAAAAAGTGTTTAATAAACATTCAAGGAGTCAATACTATGAATATTATTGCTTGGGTAATTTTAGGTCTTATTGCTGGTGCGATCGCCAAAGCGATCTATCCCGGTACTCAAGGCGGTGGCATTCTCGCTACGATTGTGCTGGGCGTTGTAGGATCTTTCCTGGGAGGGATGTTATTTACTTTATTCCAAACGGGAAAATTCGTGCTTGTGGGTAGCAACGCTATAAACATTCCTAGTATTATTGTTGCTGTCATAGGTGCGTTGGTTGCTATTTGGCTGTGGGGTTTAATCAATCGGTCAGCATAATTTTAAGCACCAACAGGTTGAAAGCTGCTCCAAGGAACCCTTGCCCCTGCCC
>CASBRD010000169.1 GCA_949128025.1 Oscillatoriales cyanobacterium PMM_0008
GAATTATTATATACATTTTCTCCCGCTCTCTCGCTCTCCCGCTCTCCCGCTCTCCCATTCTCCCGCTCTCCCGCTCTTCCACTCTTCTGCTCCTTTGTTCCTGCTTCCCCGTCCCCAGTCATATCTTCAATAAAGACTCGCACAGCATAGACACCAAAATGGGGTAATAACTTTTCGCTGGGCAGTTGCAGGTTGGCGGTAGGAAATCCCAGCGTTCTGCCCAGCTGCTGACCTTTCACTACGGAACCTGTAAGGGTGTAAGGCCGCCCCAGCAGCTGATTCGCCCGCTCAATTTCGCCCAACTGGAGGGCTTGACGGATCATCGAGCTGCTGATCCTTTCGCCTTCGTAATTATGAATTGGCACGATAATTACTTCCACATCATACTTGGCGGCGATCGCCTGCAAATCCTCTGATGTCCCCGATCGCCGATGTCCAAAACAAAAATCCTCTCCCACACTCACCCGCTGAGCCCCTAGTTGCCGCACAAGAATTTTTTCTACAAATTCTTGCGGACTTAGAGCGGCCATTTCGCGATCGAATGGCAGCATCACCAACTGCTCGACACCCAGAAAGCTCAGCTGGCGAACCTTTTCTTTGGTGGGTGTCAGCAAAAATCGAGTTTTCCCTGTGAAAAACTCTTGAGGATGGGGATTAAAGGTGACAACGGTTGCATAAGGCCGTCCGCTGACACTCAGGTTGTCAGTGAAATCCCAGCTTTCACAAAAAGTATTATCCAGAAGCTTGCGATCGGACCACCAAAGATTTCCTCCTGGTGGAAACGCCTGAGCGCTTGGAGCAACTACAGATTCTGGCAATACGGGTTTGACAACCTGTTGGTGCCCTCGATGTACGCCATCAAAGTTTCCCAGGGCAACAGCAGTTGGAGTTAGAACAGTTTTTAGCGATGAGGTAACCCGCACGCTTTACATTTTTACACAAATTAGGCGATCGCGTAATTTTAAAATTTGTCATCAGTCATCGGTCATCAGTCATTGATTCAGAACTACTGACTTTTGACGGCTGACAAATAATTAAGCAGTTACTTTAGCCTCCTGTATGTCTTCGGGTAGAGATACAGATGGCGGTACTATCTCTAAGGTCATTCCTTCCCGTGCCAGCAGGGTGTTGGGGAACATCTGGGTAGCTTGTTTTCCCACTAAATCTAAGAAATCATCGTCGTGTAGCGGGTCATGGTGGAAAATTACCAGTTGTTTCACATTAGCTATCTTGGCGACTTTCACAGCTTCCTGCCACGTAGAGTGTCCCCAACCCACCTTACTGGATTTGGGCGAATTGTATTCCTCATCTGTGTAGGTGGCATCGTAGATCAGCACGTCTGCATTGTTCGCCAGCCGCAGAACGTTTTCATCCAGGCGGTCTGGAAAATGTTCTGTATCGGTGATGTAAGCTGCACTGTAGCCGCGCCAGTTGATTCGGTAGCCTATAGCTTCCCCCGGATGGTTCAACAGACTTGTTTCCAGCTTGACATCTTCCAGTTCAACCGTGTCTGCCATGTCCAGGCTGTAGAACTTCAGCTGGGCTCCCATAATCTGTAGCGGCACGGGAAAATTTGGGTGCAGCATTTGGTCATTGAGGCGCTGCTGGATGGTGGCACCATTCGGAGCAATTGCTCCATAGATATGGAAGCAATTCCCCTTTATAAAAGCTGGTATAAAGAAGGGAAAACCCTGAATGTGATCCCAATGGGAGTGGGTGAAAAACATATATGCTTCTAAGGGCATATGCGACAGGAGGGATTGCCCCAAAACTCGCAAGCCGGTGCCACCATCAAAAATTAGGCGTTTACCACCCACGCGCATTTCCACACAAGGTGTGTTGCCGCCATAGCGTACCGTGTGTGGCCCTGGACATGGGATACTACCTCTGACGCCCCAGAAGTGAATCGTAAATTGGTTTTGCATACTAGACATGGGTGTTGCTCGCTTTCCTTCCTCAAGCAGTCCCTTTTTAAGGTTTTACATCTTCGACCGTTTGTGCAATCAGACCCCAGCGCTGCTTATGAAGCATTATCTTCCCTTCTTTCCTATCATTTTGACTGTAGTCCAGTTTTTTCCAAGGATATGGTCGTAACTGGCAAGCCTAGTCATGATGGGTGTAGTAGACGAACTAAGCCTGATATGGCTAGTATTCCTCCAAATTGTTGATGCTGTTGGTTAATCCTTGTTGAAGCTTATTTCCCACAGGGGAACTAGGCTTAGCTATGCCACATTTGGGCAACTTGGCGAACATCATAGCTTATGAATTTGCCTACTGCATAGTTGTTCATCCCGGCTAATGCAGGCGGGTACTATGAAAGGAAGCGCCACGTGGCTAGAGATCGTCACCGCTGCCATCCACTTCAACAGACTCTCATTTTACTTATTCAGATGCAACCGTAGCCATCATTTTTTTACTTAATTTAAACAGCATAGCAGTCTGGGGTTCCGTTCTTCATGAAGGTCGGGCAACTCGAAGCTGGGGGCAGTAAGGGTGCGATCGTTGGCGAGATGCTTAAATTTTAAGCTCTCGAAGCTGGCGTCCACCTTCACCCCCAGCGCGGTCGATCGCCAAACAAAGACGCTTGTGTAAGGGCAACTTAGGGGTCGCCTGCACGCTCGCGGCTTGCTAGGTGGCGGTTTCACCGATCGGACTGTTTGCAGGTTTTTCTGGCAGAAGACGCTCAAGGGATTGACTTCATATATTATCAAGCAAGCCGGTTCTAAAACAGTGATCTGAGACACTGGTGTTTAGTAAATCTCAACTACCCACCACCAAGCGGAGTACCCCTATGATGGGGCAAGCGTCTGAACTTCACCGTAATTGGGAAAACATGAGCAGGATTTCGGCTTTAGCTTCTTTGCCAGACACATTAGGGGATGCTGACAAGACCCCCATACTCATCCAGTCTTGCCGGATCGGCAGCGTTCTTAGTGCAATATTTCTAGAACTAATGGCTCTTTCGGAGTTGTTAAGCTATTACGCATCTAAATCGAATACAAGGACGGGCAGGATGCCCATCCCACAAGAAGCTCAGAAAAACTGACTGTGAAATTAGATGCGTAGCAGCTTATGCTTTTGTTCATATAAAGAACATTTTTATAGCCCTTCTCAGGTAGATGAGGTATGACTGACAGCTTATATAACCACTAAATTAAGAGGGCTAAAGCCCAACTACGTACCTCACTTACTTGAGAACCGCTATATTTCTTTTCTCCTCTGCCCCTCTGCTCCTCTGCCCCTCTGCGATAGCATAGTAAACACGGAAGAGCCGTTTTTTTACTTTTTAATCTTTAATTTGGGCTAGTTTTTGCAACTCTTGAATCACGGAAATTAGTTCATTGGGGTGGTGGATTAAAAAATCTGGTTTTTGAGAAGCTAAAACTTCTGTGGCATTGAAACCCCAAGTTACTGCGATCGCTTTTATCTGACTCTTTTTGGCCGCTTCTATATCCCTCGTTTCATCTCCTACATAAATAATCTCCTCTTTTTTTAGTTGATTTTGCTTTAGAAATTTGTTAATTACTTTGCTTTTGCCAAAAACAGTAGTTCCTGAATAAATAAAATCAAATATTTCAGGAAAATCATTATTACGCAAAAAAGTTATGACATTTGTCTTATCGTTGGAAGTTATTATACCCAGTTGATTTGATTGTTTCTTTAACTCTAAAAGAGCTTCTTTAATTCCTGATATTGGCTTTAATAAATGAATTTGATTATTTAATTCAAACTTAAGCCTTTTCATAATAAAAGGTAATTTAAGGATAGACACACCAGACTGCTTAATAATTTCTCTAGATGTCAAATTTCTGAATCTCAGGATATCTTCTGGACTCGCTTGCTTATACCCAAATTCAGGGGCCAGGCGATTAGTAATATTCACAATAGCGTCAAAAGTATCGGCAACCGTGCCATCAAAATCAAAAATAATAACTTTTACAGTCATAGTTTTGCCAAGTGATTGGGCTCTTTCGGAGTTGTTATGCTTTTGTTCATATAATAAGAACATTTTTATTTTTTTTCCCCACTCCCCCACTCCTCCACTCCCCGGACGCCATAGCATAGTAAGCACGGAAGAGTCGGTGATTGAGGGAATGGCACGTTTGTTTAGCTGGGATACAGGAGGCAAAGCCTCCCTTAACTTAGCGCCATTCGGGCTTGGGGATTGCAAAAAAGTCGGGTCTTGCCAACGAAGAAATTTTTAATCTTTACTTTTGCTTTTCCCAGTCTCTTTCATTGTGACGCCTTAAGGTTAGTGCGGGCGTTCCTTCTCAGCATTTCGGGTTTAATTCGCCGCAGTGCTGATGCAGGAAACTGCTGCGAGCAATCTTCATCGGAGATTTCAGCTAACTCGGCGAGTTTGGGAGCCACATTCCCAGGATAAGGCTGAAATTCCGGAACATCGGTTTCTTTAGCAAACCGCTGGTTCCAGGGGCAAACGTCTTGGCAGATATCGCATCCGGCAACCCAGCCTTCGAGATGGGGAGCGATCGCATCTGGCAACTCTATTGCTCTATTTTCAATTGTATGGTATGCAATGCAAAGGTTGGCGTCTACCACAAAAGGTTGGCGTATCGCACCAGTGGGACAAGCATCCATACAACGAGTACAAGTGCCGCAATGTTCAGTATGAGGGCGATCGGGTGTCAAGTCCAGATTAGTCAATACTTCGCCCAAAAATACCCAAGATCCATACTCCCGCGTAATTACATTACCATTTTTGGCAATCCAGCCAATTCCCGCACGCTGAGCCCAAACTTTATCCTGAATTGGGCCTGTATCGGCGTAGTAACGAGCTTGAATCCCTTCTCCTGGTTCTTGTAGCCAGTTAGCCAGCGCTTTTAATTTTTTATGTAAAACCTTGTGGTAATCGCGTCCCCAGCCGTAACGGGAGATTTTGGCGTATTCCTCACTTTCTGGACGCTGGTGATCTGTGTAGTAGTTAAGGGCGACGCATATTATTGACTGCACTTCTGGCATTACCAAGCGGATATCCTGACGCTTGGGGTTTGCCATCCATTCCATGTCAGCTTGGTATCCCAGCGCCAGCCACGCCTGCAATCGCTGTGATACCGATCGATCTTGAGTATCTACAGTGGCAATTCCAACCTTGTGGAATCCCAACTCTAAGGCTTTTTGCTTTACCTGAATGCTAGTAATTGGCGCTTTCATCGGCGATAAACTTTTGTAGCACAAGCTGAGAAAAAGTTCAGTGATAGCGATCGCAACTGTCCCAATCATTAATTATAGTTTCAAAACTATTTCATATGTAAATGTTTCTTTACATTTTGGTAAAAAGAGTTACACAATAGAAATTAAGGAGAAGAGATTCACGAACCCAATCTACTGGATTCGTAATTATCAACAAGAATCTCTCTGTACGTATGACCTACACCATCGAGTCGGCACAAGCGATTTTTCCTAACACTCAAATTGCTAGCGCTGTTCCAGATACCACGGCAGCCTTCAATCGGCTCAGCGTCGAGGATCAACTGGCATTACTGTGGTATGCCTACACGGAACTAGGTCGTTCAATCACTCCCGCTGCTCCAGGAGCGGCACGCCTGCAACTAGCAGAAGGCATTCTAAACCAAATTAAGCAAATGCCTGCTGCACAACAAACGCAAACAATGAGCGATCTTGCTAGCCGTACCGACACTCCCATCAGCCGTTCCTACGCAGGGTTCAGCGTCAACACCAAGCTGGCTTTCTGGTATGAGTTAGGAGAGATGATGAAGAAGGGTTTCGTCGCTCCTATCCCTCCGGGCTATCAAATGTCTGATGATGCTACAGCAGTACTGGAAACAATTAAGAAAATCGATCCAGGTCAGCAAATCACAGTACTGCGTAATACCGTACTAGACATGGGATTCGATCCGGCCCTCACCCCCAGTTCTCCAAAAGCTCCTGAACCGTTGTTCGCACGCTCCACGCCTGCGCCTACTACGGTCGCCGTTGAGGGGGTCACAGAGCCTACGGTAATGAGCTATTTTGAAGCTATGAACGCTGACAACTTTGAGGCTGCTGTTGCTCTATTTGCTGAAAACGGTGCGCTGCAACCGCCTTTCCAGAAGCCGATTGTTGGTCGTGAGGCGATCGCTGCATATATGCGTGCAGAAGCGCAAGGACTCAACATGATGCCTCAACAGGGCATATCCGAGGGCATTGAAGATGGCTATAAGCAGTTTAAAATTACCGGCAAAGTACAAACTCCTTGGTTTGGGGCCAACGTTCTGATGAACATGGCGTGGCGGTTCTTACTTGATCGCGAAGGCAAGATTTTCTTTGTGGCGATCGACTTGCTGGCGTCTCCCAAAGAACTGCTAAACCTGACTCGTAAATAGAAAGGTGGCGTTGACCGAGGCTGCGCGTCGGTCAAAACTTCCATTAAATCGCAATTTTGTAGAATTTTGCCAACTTTAGGCAAAATCCCTCTTAGGGAGCAGGTTTTGACCTGCTTTTTTTGTTTAATTTGTTGAATGTTTGCGATCGCGGTCAAACTTAATTTTGTCTAGTTGTCCCAGTTAACCTTTAGCTTCAAGAAACAGAAATTCCTATGCAAACAGCCGATCTTATCCCTTCAAATTTACAGTCTGGCGATCGCCTAAATTTAACAATTGCGGGTGTCACAGAACCAGTGATACTAGGTTATTTCGAGACGTTGAATGCGGGCGATTTTGAGGCAACAGCTGCTTTGTTTGCTGTTGATGGGGCGATGCTGCCGCCATTTGAGTCGCCGGTAGTGGGGCCAGATGCGATCGCGGCATACTTGCAACAAGAAGCTCAAGGGATGCAACTTTATCCTCGCGAAGGCATTGAGCAGAGCCTTGAAGATGGCTACATTCAGTTTCAGGTAAGTGGGAAGGTACAGACACCAGTTTTTGGCGTCAATGTCAGTTGGGTATTGATACTCAATCCACAGCGGCAAATTTTCTCAGCCACCATCAAACTCTTAGCTTCTCCGTTCGATTTTTGCTAACATTCATTAACAAAAACTTCCTGTTTCATCTGGGACTGTCGGCAGCACCCCATCCACAAGCAGACACGAGAGAACTTCCCGCGTTAATTTCTCGATATTAA
>CASBRD010000170.1 GCA_949128025.1 Oscillatoriales cyanobacterium PMM_0008
CCCACTCCCCCACTCCCCCACTCCCTAGCGGGAGATTCTGAACAATAGCCAGATTCCCGTTCCCAAGCCGAACATATTTGGCAACCAAGCCGCCATCCAAGCAGTCAGGAAGCCGCTCAAACCCAAAGCATCGCCGATCGTCCTCAGCAAGTAGTAAGCAAAAATGATTAAGACGCTGATGCCAAATCCTGTTGCTTTACTCGTTCGTTGCGGCTTGGTTCCCAAAACTGCGCCTACTAAACCAAAGACAAGACAAGCAAAAGGTAAGGCTATTTTTTGTTGCATACGGACTTTCAGCTTGCGAATTTCTTTGTAGTCACCGCTTGGCAGGATTAATTTTAGCTGCTCTTGCACTTGTACAATGTTCATATCGTCAGCTTTCCGCCCTTTGCGAGCAAAATCTAACGGAGCGCGGGATAGTTGCAATTGGTGGTGTTCAAACCGCAAAATGTTGCGGTATGAACTATCGGCAGATATTACATAGATAGTGCCGTTGAAGAAGTCCCAGGTGTTTTCGGCGATATTCCAACGGGCTGATTCTGAGACTACTATTTGACTGACTCCGGTTTTGGAGCGATCGACTATGGTGAGATTCTTCATCAGTTCGCCATTGAATTCTTCGGCGTAGAACAAGCGCTTCAAAATTTCCTTTTTTTCGCCATTTGGTTGGTCTACTTCGCCAAATTCCGGATAAATGATGTTATTTTCCTGAAAATCTTTCCTGTCTGCATTCAACGCGCTGTCTAAAATAACGCTCGCCTCGTAATTAGCCGCAGGTACGACGAATTCGTTAAAAGCAAAGGTGATGCCTGTAACAACCAAACTCATTACGATCGCAGGCAAAATCAGGCGATAGATACTCACGCCACAGCTGCGTAAGGCGATCAGTTCGCTGTCGCTAGAGAGGCGAATGTAAGTAATCAAGGTGGCCAGCAACATCGAAGCAGGCAAGGCAAATGCGATGAAATAGGGCATTTTTAACAGAAAAACTTTCATCGCAGTTGACAGGGGTAGTCCTGCGTCTGTGATTTTCCGGATCAGTTCCAGAGATCCGATCGCCACCCCAATGGAAGAGAAAAGTGACACACCAAACAGAAATGGTGCTAGCAGTTCGGCGACCAGGTAGCGATCCATGATCGAGACACCGAAAGTTAGCAATCTGAGTGGGTTTAAATACTGGGTGACGATTTTCATAATTCACATCAGTCAATCCAAAATCCTTCGATCTAAACTCGATTGACGAACCTTTGCTAGGCTTGAAAGTTATCTCCCAGATAGTATTGCCGCACAAGGGGATTGTTGTAAAGTTCGTCTGCACTGCCAGAGGCTAGGATTTGTCCATCTCGCATAATATAGGCTCGGTCTGTGATTGCCAAGGTTTCGCGGACATTGTGATCTGTGATTAAGATACCCATTTGCCGATCGCGCAATTGCCCCACCATCTCCTGTATTTCCGCTACAGCAATCGGGTCAACACCGGCAAACGGTTCATCCAAAAACAAAAATTTCGGGCCATCCTGCCCAGACGCCAAAGCTCTTGCCAATTCCGTTCGCCGCCTTTCCCCCCCAGAAACTTGTATTCCTTTGGTGTAGGCCACTTTTTGCAGGCGAAACTCCTGCAATAATGTCTCTAAACGCTCTGTGCGTTTTCTTTGGGGTACTTGGGTTTGTTCCATCACTAACAGAATATTGTCCCGCACCGTTAAGTTGCGAAAAATGCTTGGTTCTTGGGCTAGATATCCAATGCCCAGTTGTGCCCTCTGGTGCATTGGGGCTTCAGTAATGTCCAGTTCATTGAGCCAAACTTTACCTTGATTCGGCTTCTCTAGACCTGTGGCGATGTAAAACGTTGTTGTTTTCCCGGCACCGTTAGGCCCAAGCAACCCGACTACTTCTCCTTGGGCTACAGAGAGGTTGACGCGATTGACGATGACGCGCTTCCCATAAGATTTGTGGATGTTTTCTAAGACAATTTTCACAACACTTTTCCCCGACCGTCTTTTGGGGAAGGGATTCAACAGCGCTTCCCTTTCCCTTTAACCTTTGCTCCTGACCTTTGAAATTATTGCTTTGGTCGCCTCTCGGATTTATCCGTGAAGTCAATCCAAAATCCAAAATCCAAAATCCAAAATCGAATGCCCCTTCTTTAGCGCGGGGCGGTTCTCACGCCAGGAACTCTGGGTGGTGCTGGTTGGGTTGGGGCATTAGTATCGGTAACGATATAAATGGATTCTACCTGGCGGTTGGGTTGAGGTACGGCAACAAATCGCCCTTCATCGATCAGATAGGTGACTTGTTCGCCGCGAATGCTGTTGCCTTGCTGCAATATGTAAACATTTCCCGTGAGGACGATGCGGCGTTCTTTGCTGAAGTATTGCGCTTGGGCGGCTGTGGCTTGAATTTGGCGGGATGGATAAAATAGTTGGACGTTGCCTCTTGCTGTGATCACGCCGGTTTTTTGATCGGCTTCTTGAATATCGGAGCGGATGTTGAGGGCGCGACCATCTCCGGCGTTTTGCGCTTTGGCGCTTTGGGTGGGCGGCAAAAGCGCGATCGCACTTATCAAAGCAGCCGGTAACATCAAGGCTAACCCCAGGCGACGCAGCCAGAAATCAGGTAATCGAGCGGATCTTATCATCGATCGTGCAAGCTTAGGAAGGTTTATGTGTATGGGAGACAATAATTGTGACGGAAAAGTTATCGCTATAGTTCTCTAGGTAGTTTAACCTGTCCTGTCAAAACTGAAGCCATAAGTATTATATTGACAAAGCACTAATTTTGTGATATTTCCTCAGCTTAAGAAGAATCAGCCTAACGACTACAGCGCTTTGCAACTGAGTGATATAGCTAGGGACTAGGGGCTAGGGGCTAGGGTCAGAAGAGTTTAGAATCAAGAGTTTCAGGAATTCAGAATGTCTTAACCGCCAAGGCGGTTGCTATATCAAATCCGTCTGCGTCGGAATTGTTCGTTTTTCCCCTCTGCCCCTCTCTCCTTCTCCCCTCCCCGTGGGACGGGGAGGGGAGAAGGAGAG
>CASBRD010000171.1 GCA_949128025.1 Oscillatoriales cyanobacterium PMM_0008
ACTTTTGATACAAATTAATGAGTTTATCGCTGGTTTTTTCTAGGGCAACTCCTGCGGCTAAAATTGACCCCGTAGAAGTCCCTGCAACCATGTCAAAATATTCGTGTAAAGACTGGTTCTTGCGCTCCCGAAGCTGCCTTTCAACCTCTTTAAGTATTCGCGCCGAGATTACGCCACGAATACCGCCTCCATCGAAACTCAAAATCTTGAAGGGTCTGGGATTTTCCGTCATTTTCCTGAAATTATAAATTTAATGATTTAAACTATCACACTGATAAAGCTAAGTCTCATTTGCTTCATAAAATTTTATTTTTTTACCTAAGTAGGAGGAAGAAAGTAGATGGATTTTGGCAGGTAAAGTGCGATCGCTTGCCATTGCTTTAGGGAAAATAGGTAGAAATTGGGGATGTTTAGGGCGATCGCAAAATGGTAAGCTAGCAAATGCACTCAAAAACGGATTAGGAAAGAAGTTTGCATGGCTGAGTCAAGCCAGATACCATACCTATTGCGGGCAGCTCGCGGTGAAGTGTTAGACCGCCCACCCGTGTGGATGATGCGACAAGCTGGTCGCTACATGAAAGTTTATCGGGATTTACGAGATAAGTATCCATCCTTTCGCGATCGCTCGGAAAAAGCAGAACTCGCAATTGAAATCTCTTTGCAACCCTTTCGGGCGTTTGAACCCGATGGGGTAATCTTGTTTTCGGATATCTTGACGCCCCTGCCTGGAATCGGCATCCCCTTTGACATTATCGAAAGCAAAGGGCCAGTAATCGCTCCGCCGATTCGCAGCCAAGAACAGGTGGACAAGCTGCATCCCTTGGAACCAGCGGAATCTCTGCCCTTTATCCGGGAAATATTGCAGACATTGCGGCGGGAAGTTGGCAACAAAGCAACCGTACTTGGTTTTGTCGGTGCGCCTTGGACGCTAGCAGCTTACGCAATTGAGGGCAAATCCTCTAAGGATTACGCCATTATCAAGAGTATGGCTTTCTCTGAGCCAGCCATGCTGCATCAATTCTTGGGTAAACTGGCAGATGCGATCGCCATTTACGTCCGCTACCAGATTGACTGCGGTGCCCAAGTCGTGCAAATGTTCGACTCATGGGCAGGACAGCTAAGTCCTGTGGACTACGAAGTTTTTGCCATGCCCTATCAACGGCGCGTAGTAGAACAAGTTAAGGCAACCCACCCAGATACGCCGCTGATCCTTTACATTAATGGCAGTGCCGGAATACTCGAACGGATGCCCCAATGCGGTGTGGATATTGTTAGTGTAGACTGGACAGTAGATATGGCGGATGCCAGGGCAAGGCTGGGCGCGAATGTTGGGGTGCAGGGCAATATGGACCCTTGTGCTTTGTACGGATCGAAGGATTTTATCCGCGATCGCATCCTCGACACAATTCGCAAAGCTGGCAAGCGGGGTCATATAATGAATCTGGGTCACGGCGTTCTGCCAAGTACACCAGAAGAAAATGTGGCATTTTTCTTTGAAACCGCTAAGCAGGCTGATAAGCTATTAGCTGTCCGCACCTGAATCCCGGCACAAAAATTGGGGAAGCAAAAAGGTAACAAAGTGAGAGGTGAGAGGTGATAGGAGATTCCCTTGCAGAAGAGCCCAACAGCCCACAAGCAAAGGAGAGTCCAGAATCAAACTCTCCTCAGCTTTCTGTAGAAGAATCAAACAGTCCCGAAACACAGGAGATTTTAGCATCAAACTCTCCTGTGTTTTCTAGTGAAGATCGAAACATCATAGCAGTACAGAAGATTTTAGAAGATTCTCCTGCGATCGCTCAAGCAGATCCAAATATCGCCATAGCAAAGGAAATTTTAGAATCAAATTCTCCTGCGATTCCTCAAGCAGATCCAAATATCGCCGCAGGACTGGAAACTTTGGAATTAAATTCTTTTCTCATTTCTGAAGAAGAACGGAATCAGCCACAAGCACAGCACACTTTAGAATTAAATTCACTTGTGGTTTCAGAAGAAAAGGTAAACCAGCCAGAAGCACAGGAAATTTTAGAAGATTCTCCTGTCATTTCTCAACAAGAGCCAAATATCGCCCCAGCACAGCACACTTTAGAATTAAACTCATCGATTCCTGAAGAAGAAGGAAACCAACCCGAAGCACAGGAGATTTTAGAGTCAAATTCACCAGTGCTTTTTGTGGAACAGCTAGACATTGTAGAAATAATTGTAGAAATAGAGGAGCTTTTAGAGTCAAACACAGACTCACCTTCTGAAGCCGAAGTCAACATCCCAGCAGCACAGAACACTTTAGAATCAAATTTACCGCCGGAGTCTTACCCGTCTGCCCCTCTGCTTACTCCTGACAGCTTACCTTCCCCCCGCACGCCGCAGCCGTTATCCCCTGCGAATCCCCCCAAGCGGATTTTTGTAACTGGTGCGAGTGGCTGCATAGGTCACTACATCGCAGAAAGGCTGATTCAGGATACAGAACACGAACTATACCTGCTGGTGAGAGACCCAGCCAAAGTTCGATTTGACTGCAATGCTCGTCCCGGTATCACCATCATACGAGGTGATATGCGAAACATTGCACGCTTTGGAAAGCTGCTGAAGACTATGGATTGTGCAGTGTTGGCAGCCACTTCTTGGGGAGGTCAGCAGGAAGTGCTGGATGTCAATATCTATAAAACTATGCAATTGCTGAATCTGCTCGACCAAGAACTCTGTCAGCAGGTGATTTACTTTTCCACTGCTAGCGTCCTAGATAGGAACAACAAAATTCTGAAGGAGGCATCCCAGCTGGGTACGGACTACATTCGTTCCAAGTCTGACTTTCTAACTCAAGTATCGCGCTTGCCAATATATAAGCGCATGACCATCCTATTTCCCACCTTAGTTTTGGGAGGCGATGGTCAGCACCCTTATTCCCATCTTTCATCTGGCTTACCGGGGGTGACGAAATGGATTAAACTGATTCGCTTTTTTAAAGCAGATGCTAGCTTCCACTTTATCCACGGCTTGGACATCGCCAAGGTAGTAGGATATCTGGTAGACCATCCCCCAAGCACCAAACAGCCCCAGCAGTTGGTCTTGGGAAATCCGGCGGTGACGCTGAATCAGGTGGTTGAGGAGGCTTGTGCTTATCTGAACCAACCAATTTTGTTTCGTGTGCCTCTCTATCCTTGGCTAGCCAATATCTTAATCCGTGTCTTTAACATCCAAATGGCGGCTTGGGATAGGTTCTGTGTGGAATACCGACATTTTACGTATCAAAATCCCGTTAATCCAGCGACTTTTGGTGAGCCAGTTTACTGCGCGACCTTCAGCGAGGTGCTGAAAAGTAGCGGTATTCCTCGCGGAGGCGAAACGGTTCAACTAGAGAATAATTACAGACTTGAGTTGGATGACCAAGAATCGCGATCGGAAAAGGAGACTTGAAACAATAACGCGCTAGGCTTGAGTCATTTAGACAATCTATCAATCCTACCTCGTGAGGAGCCATATTCAATGCGGGTTTTACTGCTTTATCCTCTGTTTCCGAAAACATTTTGGTCTTACGAAAAGATTTTAGAATTAGTCGATCGCAAAGTGTTGCTACCGCCTTTGGGTTTGGTGACGGTAGCGGCTATATTGCCGCAAGAATGGGAGTTTAAACTGGTCGATCGCAATATTCGACCTGTGACTGAGGCAGAGTGGGAATGGGCTGATGTGGTGATTATCTCTGCGATGATCGTCCAGAAAAAAGATTTTCTCGCTCAAATCCAGGAAGCGAACAGACGCGGTAAACGAGTCGCCGTGGGTGGCCCTTATCCGACGGCTTTACCTCATGAGGCAGAAGAAGCTGGCGCAGATTATCTGATTTTAGATGAAGGGGAAATCACTCTGCCGATGTTTGTGGAGGCGATTCAACGGGGCGATCGAAGTGGAAAATTCCACGCTAACGGTGAGAAACCATCTGTGACCGACACACCAACTCCCCGCTTCGAGTTGCTGGAATTGGACGCTTATGATTCGATGTCGGTACAATTTTCGCGGGGGTGTCCTTTCCAGTGCGAATTTTGCGACATTATTGTCCTATACGGTCGCAAACCCCGGACTAAGACACCAGCGCAACTCCTCGCTGAGTTGGATTATCTCTACAAACTGGGGTGGCGTCGCACTGTGTTTATGGTGGATGACAACTTCATTGGCAATAAGCGCAATGTCAAGTTATTCATGAAGGAGTTAAAAGTCTGGCAAGCGGAACATAAATATCCTTTTGTATTCAATACGGAAGCGTCGGTTGATCTTGCACAAGACCCAGAACTGATGCAGATGATGGTAGAGTGCAATTTTAATGCGGTGTTTCTGGGAATTGAAACGCCTGATGAAGAAAGCTTGCAACTGACTAAGAAATTCCAAAATAATCGAAATTCTCTTAGCGATGCTGTAGAGACGATCGCACGGGCTGGATTGCGGGTGATGTCTGGATTTATTATAGGCTTTGATGGGGAAAAAGCCGGAGCGGGCGATCGCATTGTCCGCTTTGTAGAGAAAACCGCTATTCCCACAGCTTTGTTCGGAATGTTGCAGGCTCTCCCAGATACAGCACTCTGGCATCGGCTAGAAAAAGAGGGACGCCTGCTTCGCAAGGATGGTAACATCAACCAAGCTACTTTGATGAACTTTATCCCGACCCGACCTTTAGAAGAAATGGCGAGGGAATACATCCAGGCATTCTGGGATTTGTACGATCCCGAACGCTATTTGGATCGCACGTATCGGCATTTCTTGATGCTGGGTGCCCCCGTATGCAAGGTTCCTTTCAAAATGCCAAGCTGGTTGGATTTGCGAGCGCTGTCGATTGTCTGCTGGCGTCAGGGCGTGAAACGCAATACTCGCTGGAAGTTCTGGCATCACCTGTTTAGTATTATCAAGCGCAATCCCGGCGTTTGGGAACATTACCTGACTGTGTGCGCTCACAACGAGCATTTTATGGAGTATCGCCAAATTGTGCGCGACCAGATTGAAGCTCAATTGGCTGAATATCTGGCAGAAGAAGAGACAAGATTGCGATCGCAACCTGCCACTGTAGGGGCTAGGGGCTAGGGGCTAGGGACTAGGGACTAGGGACTAGGGAAGAGGGAAGATTTTAG
>CASBRD010000172.1 GCA_949128025.1 Oscillatoriales cyanobacterium PMM_0008
CCATCGGTACTAATTAGTTCTATTCCCCTATCTTAACATATTTAGCGGCATTGCATCTGCCACTAAATATAAAGCCGTGCTAGAAGCACGGGGTTTTAAACCCAACTTTCTGATAAAACATGGATATCTTAATAATGTTGCCCGTGGTTTTGTTTGTCTTCGTACTGGGGGCGTCTGTTGGTAGTTTTCTCAATGTTGTGGTTTATAGGTTGCCAGCTGGGTTATCTCTGCTATTTCCTCCTTCTCGCTGTCCTCAGTGTCTCAATAGATTAAAAGCTTATGACAACGTACCCGTGTTTGGCTGGCTGTGGTTGCGGGGGCGCTGTCGCTACTGTAGAAATGCGATCGCGGTACGCTATCCTTTAGTGGAAGCCGCAACGGGCATTTTATTTTTGTTGGTTTTCTTGAAGTTTGGCAGTATTGGAGAAACGCTGGGTTATTGGCAAACCCTGGGTTACTGCGCTTTTTTGAGCTGGCTTTTGGCTTTGTCGCTGATCGATCTCGATACCATGACTCTACCCAATTCCCTAACTCAGTCTGGGTTATTGGCGGGTTTGGTATTTAAAGGCGCGATCGGTTTTCTGACAGCAAATAACTTAGCAGGCTCGATTAACCAAGTGATGTCGGGTATCGTCGGTGCCGTGCTGGGTATATGGCTGTTTGACGCGATTATTGTGGTGGGATCGATCGTTTTTGGGCAAGCCGCTATGGGTGGGGGAGATGCCAAATTGGCGGCGATGATGGGTGCTTGGCTGGGTTGGAAGTATTTGCTGCTGGCTGCGTTTTTGGCTTGTGCGGTGGGGTCGTTTGTGGGTGGCGGCGCGATCGCCCTTGGCTTGCTAAATCGCCGTCAACCAATGCCTTTTGGCCCATTCCTGGCACTGGGAGCCGCGTTGACGGTTTTTTTCGGTCAGGATATTTTAGCTACATACCTACAATTATTTTTCCCACTTATTTAAGGGATTTCGTTTTAATGAAAGTAGCAAATCCGTACCAAAGTCAGATGCTGGAAGTAGGCAAGATCTAAGATAAAATCAAACCTGTGTCTTGGATCACCCTAAAAACCACTCGCGTTCGCTGGGAAGCGGAACTAATGCAGCAAATCCTCGCTGCTCATCAAATCCCGACCCGAATTATCGACTTGGGGATTGCTTCATATATGGGAACGGGTAGTCCTGCGGCTTTGCAGGTGCGATCGTCGGATCGGTGGACAGCCCTGCTTCTACTCAGTCCGCTGGAAGAGGAGCAAGCGCCAGAAGAAGATGCTTGAGTAATTTGACCGAGTTAGCAAATAGCAATTAACAATTAACTAAATTAAAAGGAATTTACTGTCTTCATGTCTCTGTTTGATTGGTTTGCAAATAGAAAAAAATCCAGTCCTATCAGTCCAGAACGACAAGAGCGCGAGATTGCGGATGGGCTGTGGACGAAATGCGAAGCTTGCAGCGTGATGGCTTACACCAAAGATCTGCAAGCCAATCAGATGGTTTGCCGGGAGTGCGACCATCATATGCGGATCTACAGCAACGAGCGCATCCGCCAGCTGATAGATGCGAATACTTGGGAGCCGATGGATGAGGTACTGCGCCCTGGCGATCCGTTGCAGTTTCGCGATCGCAAATCTTATCGCGATCGCCTCAAAGAAAGCCAAGAAAAAATCGGCCTTGCCGATGCCGTGCAAACCGGCTTGGGGAAAATGGAAGGTAACCCAGCCGCACTGGGCGTCATGGACTTCCGATTCATGGGCGGTAGCATGGGCTCCGTTGTAGGAGAAAAACTCACCCGTCTAGTAGAACAAGCTACCCAGCAAGGCTTACCAGCGATCGTTGTTTGTGCCTCCGGCGGAGCCAGAATGCAAGAAGGAATGCTCAGCCTGATGCAGATGGCAAAAATTTCCGCAGCTCTGCAACGCCACAGAGAAGCCAAACTGCTATACATTCCAGTTTTGACTCACCCCACAACTGGGGGCGTTACTGCCAGTTTTGCCATGTTAGGAGACATCATTGTGGCAGAACCAAAAGCCACGATTGGGTTTGCCGGACGGCGGGTGATCGAGCAAACCGTGCGAGAAAAGCTGCCAGACGATTTTCAAACCGCTGAGTATCTCCTACAGCACGGCTTTGTGGACGCGATTGTGCCCAGAACCAGACTCAAATCAACCCTGGCTCAGCTGATTCGCCTCCACCAATCCCCACCAAAGCCTCTTCACCGAATGGCACTCCCAGGAGCGATTGGTTCGGCACTATTAATTCCCAGTGAGGATAAAGAGGAGCGGGTGAGTGGGTGAGAATGACTAATGACTAATGACTAATGACTAATCTCTATCTTGGGAAAGGTACCGCTCAGTGGCATGATTATGAGAGTGGCTCAATCTTTCGTAAAGAACCAGTATGGGTTTTGCAGATCTGTCGATCGCAGAAATCGCGGCTGACTACAACACTTCAGTGGCAGAAGTGTTACAGCTTTGCGTCCAGTTGGGAATAAACTATAAAAACCCTCAGACTCGTTTGGCCTTGGAGGACGTGAAAGCAATCATTTCCGAAATTATGGCTAAAAGAAATTGCGAGCGCAGCGATCGACAGGAAGATTCCTCCCTGTAATCGAACAGTTGCTCAGCTTCTGAAGTAGATTATCCCGACCATTGCCTATCATTTGGGCTAGAGCCATCCCGCGAACCCTAGTGATAGGTCTGCCGATCGAATAGGGCAGATTGAGCCCACCTGCTATATCCAATCACCGAGCCTGATTGTTTTGGGAGTACCATGCTTAAAAAATACGTCTTGCTTGCTGTGGCTACCGTATTATTCACCTTTCAGATGGTTGTCGGAAGCGCTTATGCCGTCGAACTCGACGCCCTCACCCGCACGGTGCAAAAAAATGGAGCCGGTGACAGCGTTGTCCTGAGCCTAAAACAAGTTCAAGAAGGCAAACGCCTGTTTAATGGTGCCTGTTCTCAATGTCACAATGGCGGGATCACAAAGACCGACCCCAACGTGGGACTCGATCCGGAAGCCCTCTCTCTAGCGACTCCACCCCGCAATAACATCGAAGCATTGGTGGATTACATGAAAGATCCCACCACCTATGATGGCGAAACCTCGATCGCTGAGCTACATCCCAGCAAGAAGAGCGCCGATATTTTCCCGGAAATGAGAAATCTGACCGACGAAAACCTCACAGCGATCGCCGGTCATATTCTGCTCCAGCCAAAAGTGGTGGGTGCTAGGTGGGGAGGCGGCAAAATCTATTATTAAAGCCGTCTTTTAACAAGCCTAAGCAACATCGGAAAGTTAGGCATCCCATCCGGCGTCAATTACTGTGAGTTCCCCATCTGTTGACGATTTTGGCTACTTACCTGGGTGTGATGCTGGTAAGCTCTGACCGTAGCACCCCAAGATCTGTTATGTGGGGGGAGCGACCTTACCAAACCCGCAAGTGTCTCTCTCCCTAATTTTCCTGGCAATTTCATAACGGTAAGAGCCTGAGCGGTAAAATAATTTTTTGGGTAACTTTCAGTACAAAAATGTGCTGAAAATATTGAGAGCAGAAGTTACCGTAGGGGCTGGGTTTAAGCTCACCCTACAACCGAGAACGGCAGCTACCCTCCCGCCGGAGGAATAAAAAAAGCTGCGACTGCGATCGGTTCGGTTCGCACAGATTTGCTGTTGAGAGTACACATTGAGTTGAGGAGAACCCCCTTGAGAAAATTAGTATCGGTTGTACTGCTGACGATCGCAGTCTTCACATTTGCCTTGGGACGTCCTGCCCTAGCAGAAGGAGATGCAGCCAATGGTGCCAAAATCTTTAGTGCCAACTGCACTGTGTGTCACGCAGGTGGTAGAAACCTCATTATGGCCCCTAAAACCCTGAAGAAAGATGCCCTGGAGAAGTACGGTATGTATTCTCTAGAAGCAATTAAAACCCAGGTGACGAAAGGTAAAGGTGCTATGCCCGCCTTTGCTGGTCGTTTGAGCGCTCAGCAGATAGATGATGTAACCAGCTACGTGCTAACTCAAGCCGAAAAGTGGTAACGGTTAAACACTACAGGGCTTACGCATAAGGCAGCAAAGCATGGGATATGGGGCATAAGAATTTACTTTCTCTCTCCTTCACCAGGAGCCGCTCCGATCCTGTGCTAGCTGTTGAAATGGGTAAGTCCTAAGATTTTATCCGCAAGTTAGACGACATCCCCTCAAGTCATAGGCTATCTTTCAGCTTGATGATGCTCTGGAAAAACGCCTGTGGTTCCCCTTCGCGATAACAATCCCACAGTAATCACTCCGTATGTCACTTACGGGCTGATTGCAGTAAATATTCTCGTTTTTTTATATGAACTGAGTTTGCCACCAGCGCAATTGGAAGGATTTTTCCATATTGCGGCTATAGTGCCGCGAGAACTATCAGCCAGCTTTTCGGGCATATCAGTAAATCATCCGGTGCCAGAGTGGATGACGCTGTTTACCTCACAATTTCTGCACGGTGGTTTTTTGCACTTGGCTGGCAATATGCTGTTCCTGTGGATTTTTGGCAATAACATTGAAGATAAGCTGGGTCACGTCAAATATCTGCTTTTTTATCTGGCTTGCGGTGCTTTGGCGGGGTTAACCCAATGGTTTTTTTCCTCTGGTTCTCCAGTCCCTTCGCTAGGTGCTTCCGGCGCGATCGCAGGCGTGCTGGGAGCTTACATTCTCAGGTTCCCTAAAGCAGAAATCGTCACACTTTTTGGATATTTCGTGACGACTGTTCCTGCGTACTTCTTTCTGGGTTTGTGGTTTGTACAGCAAGCCTTCTACGGCGTTGCCAGTCTCAATGCTCCCGCCAACATCGGCATGGAAAGCGGTGGAGTTGCTTACTGGGCTCACGCAGGTGGCTTTGTGTTCGGAGCGATTTTAGGCCCCCTGTTGGGGTTGTTTTCCGATCGCTCTTCGTCCGAGCCGTTTTAGATGGGAAATTTTAGATTTTAGATTGAAAATTTTCAATCTAAAATCTTCCCTTTTGCCCTAGCCCCTATTTTCTTTTGACGTTTGACTTTTCTAGTCCCTTTTTTACTTTTGTTGGCTCTTGGACTTCTTTTTCCGACAAGTTTTCTGGGTCGGCTACTGGCGACTCCTGCAGTTCGGCGCTAGAGGTAGGCATCGGAAGTGAGATGTCCGCACCATTGATGATGGCACCCAACAGCCGGAGATCTTCTGATTCGTTGAGTTGCTCTAGAGCCTCGGTCAACATACTCTCACCTGTATAACCCGGTCGAGTTACCAGTACAATGCCATCGGTTAGCGGCTCCAGCAACAGGGCATCATTGCAGAGGCTGAGGGGGGGTGTATCAACGATAACCATGTCAAAACGACCGCGCACGTCTTCAAGTAACCGTCGAAACTCGCTGGATTCTAGAATAGCTGCCGGTTGTCGCAACGGGCCGGGACTAGGTACTAAGTATAAATTTTCCACTTCCGGTACGAGACGGATACATTCGCTCCACGTACTGTAGTAGCGCAAAGGTTCCACATAGCCATCCGGATCGGGTGCGACTTTAACAGCTTTAGCAAGGGATGGCGATCGCAAATCCGCTTCGATCACCAGCGTTCGTTTACCAGCGCGGGCTGAAGCTATGGCCAGGTTATAAGCCGTTAGGCTCTTACCTTCTTCATTAATCGTGCTGGTCAACAAAATCACCTTCACAGCTTTCTCGCTGGTACGGCGCAGATTACTGCGGATGCGCTCGTAAACTTCCAGATAAGGAGAATCTGGTGCTATAACAACTGGTATACCGTCGCTCACGGGGTCGAGCGTCATAATGTAAGGCACGGTGCCCAAAAGCTGCACCTCTTGTTGCACCAGCAAGCCTCGGATATCCTCCATCGTTTGCAATATACCGCCCATCGAACCCAGCAAGAAAATTAACCCGCCGCCTACAGCTACTCCAGCCAAGGCTCCGATTGCGATCGTCAAGATAGGATTGGAAGCAGCCAGGACTATCTCATCAGCTTCTGCCCTTTTAACAAGGCTCAAGCTGCTCACAGTCTCTACCTCTGCCGCTTGTGCATCTATCAAAGCCGCCTGCATTTTGCTATAGAGACCCTGTTTAAGCTGGAACTGCTCTTGTAAGCGTGCTAGGCCGAGTTGTTTATCCGGGATAGTCGCGTATTCCCGCCGGAGTGCCTTTTCCTGCGCGAAAGTCGCCAGCAATTGCTGCTGAAACCCTTCCTGCTGCGTTTTTAAGTTTACCAACTGTTGTGCCAACGCCTGTCGGGCTGGATCGAGACTGCTCTGTTGGCGGATTTGACTGCCACTTTTGATGGGTGCCGCCACACCGTTCCCACCAATTACCTCGGCGGCTCTAGCTTGAAGCAATTCCTCGTAAGCTTTTTGCTGTTTGCGTAAGGCAATTATATTGGGGTGTGCGGGTCGGAGGTCTTTACTGAGAATCTCCATCTGTGACTCCGTTTGATAAATCGTAGCTCGCAGGTTAGCAATGATGGGATCGGCACTCAGAGCAGAAGAAGCATATGCCTCGTCTGCTGTCAACCCCAAACGTTGCTGCAAGCTGCGAATTTGCGCTTCAATCCCCTGCAATTGAAATTGAATCTGTCGCTGCTGAACTTGGCTACCAGTAATGCCTTGAATCAAACTACCATTCTCGGCTGCCAACAAAATTGGGCCTTCTCGCTTGGTATATTGTTGCAGTTCAAGCTCCGTTTGCCGAAGTTCTGTTTCGACCAGGGGCAACCTTTTATTAATCTCGTCTTTAATGGCTCGTAAGCGGGAAGTATTAATAAAACGGCTCCGCTCCACCATCCCGATCATCACCTCATTCACCACATCACCGGCTATCTTCCGATCTTTATCTGTGTATACAACTCTCAGCAGCGGTGGTGGTGGTGTTTCGCCCCTAGCAGCAGGCTTGGGTCGGTTGATCTTCACACTTTTGAGTACCTGTTTGGGATTTGCCTTTGCTTTCGTCGCCGCCGCCTTTAGCACATCCTCGTTCGCCAGAACTTCTAGATTGATTCCCTGTCCCTGCTGTTGAATGTCAGTTCCTGTCTTAGAAAAAATCACTGGCGGCTGATTATAGGTTAGTATGCCTTCAGCTTGGTATTCTGTGGGTGGTGGTGGCTGTACCGCCACGAAACCGGCTGCCCCCACAATCATAATACAGGCAACTATTCCCTTCCATTTGTGCTGGTCGAAGGCGATCAGATAACGCTTAACAATAGGTGAAGTCATAACTAGGGGCTAGAAAAGTCAAAAGTCAAAAGTCAAAAGTCACTCATTCAAAAGTCAGTAGGGGCGGGTTTTGTCAAATATTCTGTTAGTAATGAGATGTGTGGGCTAAACCCGCCCGTACAAAAGTCATGCTTTTGTTCATATATTATAAGAACATTTTTATTTCTTTTCTCCTCTGCCCCTCTGCCATAACATAGTAAGCACGGAAGAGGCTTTTTAATTACCGTTTCCGTTGTTTGAGCCAGGGCTGAACAGATCGTTAGCACTGTTGCTCAACGAGCGGAAGAAGAGGAGAAAACCGAGAATATCTCGAAATGGTTGGGTAAAGGTATTGAGCGCGTAAGTAATCCGACCGACAAGATTGCGACCGATCACAATAACATCGTTGTCTCGCAAGGGAACATTTTGAGAAGCATCGCCAAATAAAGCTCGTTTCCCATTCAGTTCCCTGACGATCGCTCTACCTCGTTCTTGGTCAAACCGGATCAGGGCAACCCTGGTGAGATCCGCAACTTGGAGATTGGGACTGGCGGCTGTGAAGGCATCAAGAAAAGTACTGCCATTTGGAAGGCGAATATTACCCAACGCTTGATTAGGATAGCTCAAAACGCGGATGTTGATAACTTGCTGCGACAGGGTGGATTTAGCTACCAGCTGACGATCGTAAGTGCTGTCATTTCCCACTTCCAGTTGGGGTACAATCACCGCATCCCCATCCTCCAGACGCAAATCTGGCAAAGGATCTCCTGCTGCTAGAGGGGTAAACAAATCTATGGGTTGCTCAATAAAAGAGCCATCCAGCAAGAAGCGACGCACGCGGATTTGGCGCAGGTCAGCTTGGATTGTACTCCCCCCCGCTGTCAGCAGCGCCGCAGTGAGGCGCGGCGGGAAGCCCAGGTTATAGAAACCCGGTTTGACGACTGCGCCAGTTATGGTGACTTGAACCGGACGCTGACCCGCTATAGACGCATTGACTACCGGATCGATTACGTAGCGATTTAACCCCAAGCGAATCTTTTCTTGGACTTCTGCCAGAGTCAGACCGCCTACTGATACTGTTCCCAGCAAGGGCACCACAATGTTGCCTTCGGGACTGACGTTGGCATTAAAGCTCAAGTCTGGAAAGCGTTGAGTGATAACAGTAAGGGTATCTCCTGGGCCGAGTCGGTAGGGGCCAAACTGGGGACTGGTCTGAAAGCGCTGGGGGGTATTTTGGAGTTCAAAGGGAACGACTGGTATGGTTACGGGTAACTGAGCTAAAGAATTTTGGATTTTGCGCGAAGTGGGCGTCTTGGCGGTTCCCGTCACGATGCCCACCTTC
>CASBRD010000173.1 GCA_949128025.1 Oscillatoriales cyanobacterium PMM_0008
CAATGGGTAAAGCCTTGGGGGAAAGTGCGATCGCCCTCGAAATTATCACGAATAACATCATGCTGATCATTCCCACTGATTAATCGGTTCTTTGGGGTCAAATATGCGATCGTAGTAGCACAGCTAATTAAAATCTTGGTATGACCGATAGACTGATGATGCTGTGCTACTACTACCAAATGTTCGTTTTGAACATTAGCATAATAATTCCGAAACACCCACAAAAATGAGATGAGAGCGCCAGAAAAGTCGATAATCTTTATGGCTATTGAGAACGGACTGATTTGTCACCAGTTGTGGAACTGCTTTTACCATTTTTCCCAGGCAAAGGATTTCGACTGTTCAAGCTGCGGAAGTAAAGACTGCCGATGGTAAATAAAAACAGAACGTAACCCACTGCTTGCACGATATACAGCTTATCTGCGTAGCCGAACAGGGTATGCAGAATAATGCCGGGAAACTTATTTTGTGGCAGGACTTGGGTAGTATTCCAAACCATCGGCCCCAAAATGCAGGAGGGGTTTTTGGCAAACCTTTCGTAGTAAAAACAAAGAGATTCTGACTCGCGATTCATCTGGGAGAGACTTTTAACAGCAGTGTCAAAATCTGTCATTGTCGAAACAACCAAACCAGCTACAATTAGGAGCAACAAAACTCCCATGATCTGGAAAAATCGGCGGATGTCGATCTTGACGCCCCATTTAAATAGAAGCACGCCAATCCCAGCTGCCATCGTTAAACCGCCAAGTGCGCCCAACGCGGGAATTAATCCTTGTTGAAATTTGGCAACTATGAACAGAACGGTTTCAAAACCTTCGCGCAAAACGGCGATTAAAATGAGGCTAAAAACGCCCCAACCGGCAGCTGCGTCGTCTTTGAGAGCAGCGGTTACGGCTCCCTCGATTTCACCTTTTAGGCTACGTGCTTGCTGCGTCATCCAGATTAGCATCCAGCTGAGCATGACGATCGCAGCAACGCCAAAAACAGCCTCTAGCAGCGGCTCTATTACAGGCGCATACTGGGTATTCGATGTGCCTAGCCATTGAATTATCGAGCTAAATAGCACACCCACCATAGCACTGGCGATAATCCCAACCCCGATCCCGGCATAAACCCACGGGTTGAGTTTGCTTTGCTTGGCTTTTTTGAGCAAAGCTAGCACGATTCCCACAACTAAAGCCGCTTCCACCCCTTCGCGCAGGGTAATGATAAATGTAGGTAAAGCAGAACTAAAATCCATAAATTGGTAATTGGTAATTGGTAATCGATAATTGGTAATTGGTAATTAGAAAATGATCGATTACCGATTAGATAAAATCGCGCAACATTTTTTTAATTTCTATGTTGTGTAGTTCTTCTTGTCCAATCATAGTGCGGGCATATTCTTCCAGATAAACGCTGGCATCAGCAACTGTATCTAGTAAGGTTTTATAAAGATCCAGCGCTTTCTTTTCGTGGGCTAGACTTTCCTCCAAAATATCCCGCACGGCGTGTTTGTAGGTTTCCTCAATGGGGGCGATCCGCAGGCTGGGGTGTCCCTCTAAACCAGTGAGAATCTCTCCGGCTTGTTGAGCGTGGAGTAATGATTCATTTGCCTGCAATTTGAAAAACTCCACAATTGGAATCCGGTTGGGGCCAGTCACCATCAAGGAGTAGTGGGTATAACGCACGACGCCTGCTAGTTCAAATTCCATGATGGTATTTAGCAGGTCTACAGTCTTTTTGTGGTCAAGTTCTTTCACGATTTTTCTATCCTTATAAAGTGATGAGTTAGCAATTAGGAAATGTAACTTTTATCCATCAAGTTTGGACTTTCATTCCCTTGAGCTAGTATAAACTTATCTCGGAACAAAAACCCCTGTACATAGTCTACACCTAATTCGCCAGCTAATTTCAATTGTTCTTCTGTTTCAACTCCTTCAAATATACACATATTTCCTTTGGATTTGGCAAAGGCAATCAAACCTTGTAGGATAATTTTGTATGACTCACTATAATATATTAGTTCAAACCACCTCCTGTCAAATTTAAGGTAATTGGCATATTCCAGCAATTCAAAGGAAAATAAGTTGTTTATCCCTCCGATGTCATCTAAAGCAACTTTTATCCCACATTTACCTAATAATTGCATGAAGTTTTTAATATTATAAAGATTGCTGACGCTTGTATTTTCAATAATTTCGACTACGAGGTTGACTTGGTTGGAAAAGGTAGATAACCAATATTCTAACTGATAATCTTCTTCGCAAACATGGGGGTCTAAGTTTAAAAATAGATTAAAATTTGCTGGTCTATGGCAGATTTGAAAGTTTTTTATTCGAGATTCTAGTTTAAAAAATAGCATTTTGTCTTGATGTAGGGAACCAAATACTAAGTCTGGTGCAATGTATTCGCCATCTATTTGGAATCTTGCCAATGCTTCATAAGCATGAATGATATGATTTTTTGGACAAACTATAGGCTGATATTCACAAAAAAATAAGTTTTTATCTAAAATTTGAAAAAGATTTGCTTTCATCAAATCTTCTTTAAGGTAAATATTATCTATTTTAGAGTTTCCAGACTCGGTTAAGCTCATGATAAAAAAGTATAGTCCCAGCTATTCAAGGTTATTTGCGATCGGGCCTAAAAAAGTGTCAGTAGGAAGCTAGAAGCCAAAACTCAAACGCTCCCTGCTAACATTGGCAACACAAACGTTGTGTTATTTCCCTACCTTTTGGGTATTTTGCTCAATTGTCTTAATCAGCTGTGACACTTCCTCTGGGGTCAGCACTGGGGCAGCTGGTGCGGTGGCGGTGGGCCAAGCTTTGCTCAGCTGAGCCATAGTGGTTTCGATCGCATTGTGAGCTTCTGGATTTTCCTTAGCCACGCTAGGGGCGATCGTTTGATAAAGGGTGTTGGCGTAGATGACGAAGCCGCGTGAGTCTTGATACTCAATTGCAGCTGCTACTTTGCCATTTGCGATCGCAGCGCCATATTCGGAGTTAGCGGTATCCAGCAACCCATTAATCACCTTCAACACAAATTGAGGAGACTGACGTTGGGTGTCTGGTAGGGATGCGATCGCCCCATCCACCGCCTGCATGGAATTGGCAAACTCTGTACCCACCTTGGCATCCTTCGGCTTGGATTTTACCAAATCTTGCAGACCGGCCAAAGTCGTCTTGAACTCTTTGACTTTGCGTTCGTTGAGCTGATCTTCCACATCGACATAAATCTCTTCCACTGGGTGACCGATGTGAGGTTCAGCCTGCTTTGGCTGTTGCAGATCCAGCAGTTCCTTGGCTACCAGAAGATGTCCTTTCATCAAGCCGAGTTTGGTCATGTAGTCAACATCTTTGGCTTCACCCGTGAGTACGACATCCTCGATCGTCACCATATCTTTAATTTGGTCAAATTGCTGCTGGTCGATCACCTTTTTAGACACCAGTTCCTCGATGTTGCCGTAGGGACGACTGGATTGAATTTTGTTGGATAGCGCTGGAACGCCTAATTTGGCCTCTAACTTATCTAATTCCGACAAAATTGCCGTATTAATATTTATTTTCGGCTTGCCAGTGCTTGTCATGTTGTTACTTCCCATCTCCGTAGCGGCTACAGGGCTGGAAGTGGCGGCTGGGGTTGACGTACTCTCTGTATTTTGAGTACCGCCACAGGAGGTGAGGGCAACTAGGCTGGCGATCGAAACGGCAAGTGACAAAGAACGAAAAGTAAACATCATCTTAATTCTGGGAGTTGGGGGTAGACGGGGAGTCCGGGTTAGGGGTTGGTAGGCCAGAGAATTTTTATTGTATAGCTAGTGAGAAATATTTTCAACTGTATTGATAAATCTTCTCATTTGTGCTGTGCGATCGCCGCTTCAGAGGTTCGCAAATTTTATTATAAAATATATTGATAAAGTTTATTAATAAACTTACAGTGATTTGGTAGGGGCTTTCTCGATCGCCTGGGTCGCCAATCTGCCAGCCTTCATAAGTTTCCGGCTCTAATTTCGAGCCTTGAGCCGGAAAAGATTCTTGAATATTGGGGTTCTACGGATGGAAGTAATTGAAAAAGTTTATAAATAAAAGCCAGAACTATAAATGCGACGCTATCGATCGCTTTATCAGAGTATGCCAGCTGCGTATCGGGACGTACCAGTGCAGCTGGCAATTTGTATCGGTATTGTTCTGTCTGTGGCGGCTAGCTTGATGGTGCGGAACTGGGAACAGTGGAACCTCAAAACACAACTGCAACGCCAAGGAGACCAACTAGCCGCCGCTTTGGAGCGGAATATCGACAGCCATAACGCACAGAAAATACCGATCGAAGCAGTAGTAAGAGCCTCTTTAGCAGATCTGGAGTTAAAGCAGCTCAATTTTTACCTATACGATCGGGCCGCCGCACCTGAGCAACGCTTTTTAGCCTTTTATGAATCTACCAGTAAAATCGTCGTTGTCAACTCTGGAGGGAAAGAGCCTGTCTACACAGAGGATAGGTCGCTCTGTGACAGTCCTACGGCTTGCGATCGCATTCTCAAAGTCCCCAACCGTCAATGGAGGCTCTTGCTGCTACCAACGCCATCCTACGCAGGTTTTCTATACCACTGGCGATCGTGGACAATCCTAGCGGTAGGGTTGCTCTCGACTACCGTTCTAGTGACGTACTTACTGATGTCGCTGCGGTTCACGTCTTGGAATGAAATGTTAGAAACCCTGTCGATGACCGACCAGCTGACGGGTTTATTGAATCGTCGAGCAATGGATATGGCACTAGCTCAGATGTTACAACAAGTCGATCGCCTACTTCCAGACGACAATGGGGGCAAAACCAGTAAACGCCACTACGATTAACGTGGCGTAGCATTTTGGCAGAACAACAAGGACAAGTATTCATGGTATTTTTTTGAACTCTTCAAGCATAAACAAGACTTATTATTTAGCCAGTGTAGGCAGGCTTTGTGTGTGTAGCCCTACCATGCGAGGGTGACGGATTAATTTAAAACAACCAGACGCTGCCGATCTCTAACTATAATTCCTGACTTTTGAAACTTACTAATTAGCCGCGTTACCGTCACTCTTGTCATCCCCGTAGCCTCGGAAATTTGTTGATGAGTCAATCGCAAATCAATCATTCGTCCTTGCTCAACTTTCCGACCAAACTTCCGAGATAACCAACCCAAAAATTCCCACAATCGCAAGTGAGTCGGGCGAATGTGAATAATATTGAGTAATTCTTCTGTCTGCTGAATATGGGAAATTATCGCATCTATAACTTGACACCACAGATGGGATGGCAGCAAAATACATTCAACCTCAGTCAAGCATTCTATTTTATGAGTAACCAACCGCGACAGGGGTTGTCCCACTATATCTCCACATCCCCAATATCCCAAACTAACCAAAACTCCATCTTCATTCCAGGTTATAGTTCGGACAACACCTCGCTCAATTTTCCACAGTTTATCTGGCGGCAATGGTAAAAATTCCGATCGCTCAAAAGTAAAAACTTTTTCTGTCCATTGCAGCATTGAAGATCCGGGTATTTCCAAATATATGATATCTGCGTTCATCAGCCGTTGAAATATAAAATTGGTATTTGGCGACAAGTTTATGCTTTAAACTTGCGTATTCCATCAGATCCTGCGTATTTTTGACAAGCATTACAAGCAGAAGTTTTCGGTTCAAAGTCACGACAGCCGATCGCTTCTTCCGAACAAGCGATCGATGGTCGCACCGTACACTTGAGACGGTAGTCATTAGTGAAAAAATCACAACCAGCGCAGGGAATTTGATGCAGGCGTTTCACATGGTCTACACCTTTCTTGAGCGTAGTAAATACACTCACAACGAATAAAACAGGCAACATCCAAGCACAGAAAGAACAAAAAATCACAGTCAGCATTTGCATACCTTCAAGCTAATTAAATCCCGATATCAATTTTGGATGCGAAGATTAGGAGTAGGGTGGAGATTGCCCACCCTACATAATTCTGAGGTTTTACACCTCGGTTACAGCAGTATCCAATGCCTTTTCAACTTCCTTAAAGTTAAAACCGATCGCTCGCAGTGCGTGCCACAGATGACCTTGCAGGAAGAAGAATGAGAAGAAGAAATGGGCATTTGCCAACCAACAACGAGGCGTGTGAGCGCCGTTCGCCAACTGTATGGTGTCAGCAAAATATGGGGTGATACCCAGTTTTACTTCCAGCACTGGCCCGTAGAATTCCACGGGATAGGCTAAGGTGTTGACGGCGCAGAAGTAAGTCGCAACAAATCCTGCTAAAGCAATACCGCCAAGAGAGTAAGAAAGAATTGCTTCGCCGGAGAAGATCAAGAGCTTTTTCGCCCAAGAAAGAGGCGGGATGATGATGTGCCAAATACCGCCTGCAATCAGGAGTAAGCCAACATAGATATGACCGCCGACTAAATCTTCTAAGTTGTTAACTGTCGCAAAGTGTGTTTGATAGCCGTAAATTACGAACGGGTTAAGAGTTGGGTCGGTAATTACGCGAACGTCTTGAATTGTGGAGTCGTATAATCCGCCAAAGTACATAGCTTTAGCTACTAACAGCAGCGCACCCGCTCCCAGGAAAATCAGGTGATGTCCCAAGATGAAGCCCAGCTTCTTGGAGTCGCTCCACTCGAAGTGAAATTTGCGAGCGCGACCGGACTCTTTTTTCAAGTCAGCAGCGCCTTTAAAGTTATGGAAAAGCGCACCCGCACCCAGAACGGCGGATGAGATTAGGTGCAAGACTCCAATGACGAAATAGGGATAGGTATCGACTATTTGACCGCCTTTTGCCACACCAAAGCCCAAAGTGGCTAAGTGGGGGAGCAAAATCAGCCCCTGCTCGTACATCGGCTGTTCGGGCGAATACTGAGAAAGTTCAAACAGGGTAAAGGCTCCAGCCCAAAAAACGATCAGCGCCGCCTGCGCTACGTGGGCGGCTATGAATGTGCCGGAAAGGTTTGCGAGGCGGGCGTTTCCAGCCCACCAGTCATATTTCACATTGGGATTGTCATAGGTTTGCATGGGGCATCCTCTACTTTGATTTATTGCAATAAGTCCACTTGTCCGCCCCCGGTGTTCGGGGGACATCACTAGGGTTGTCGTAGCAATCCACGAACTTGTTGAAATAGATTATCAACAAGCTTCTATAAAAAGTAAAGTACTAAAAAGAAAATTTTTGCATTACTTTCTGTATAAATGCGCTGAAAGCCTTTGAGAACGGCACTTTAGATAAAAATATTAAGTTTTATAACAAGGTTAGTTGATAAAGTATGTCAGATTTGCTTTAAAATAAGTTGCAGTAAGGTTATAGTCGAATGGCAGGCTTGAGAAGCGAGGCGGAGCCTCTTTAAACCTCGCTCCCAGGTTCAACCTGGGAGCGAGAGCGAGAAAAAAGTTATCCTCGACAGCAAAAAAGCGGCACCAGAGGTACATAGAAACCCGGTTTCTTGAAGAAACCGGGTTTCTGGGGTGTACTTCATGCAACTGCAAACCGCTATAAGTTTAAATTCATCTTCTTTTGCTCTGAAAATCAGAATGTTTTTTGATATTGAGAGATTTCTGTCAGCTAATCACTTCAAACTGACCCATGCAACCAGCTTGTGCTAGAGCATCCTGATGGGGATGGAACATATATTTCCCCGGATAACGGAAGGCAAACTCTAGAATGTGACGTTCAGCTACGCCCATCGTAATTACATCAGCCTTCTCGCTAGGAGTTAAGGTCATCCCCGTGCGAAAAACATCAAAAAAGTTGGCGTGCAGATGAAAGGTTACAGCAGCCTCTAACTCAATCATGTTGAGGACGTACAGCCGAATTAGTTGGTCTTTGTAAATGGGGATGGGATGGTGCATATAGTAATGCGGCAACCCATTAAAGGCATAGAGTTCGTTGCGGTTGTCGTCATTTATGTCATAGCCAGCCATGATCAGCACCATTTCATCTGCTGGGGGACGCCCACCCGGTGGATCGATGATGAACATCCCGTACAGCCCTTTGCCGATGTGACGAGTTACAGGCTCAACGTGGCAGTGGTAAAGGTGGACGCCATAAGGTTCGGCGTCAAACTCATAAATTGTGGCGCTGCCATTTGCGATTGGTTTTACGCCATCCATCTCCGAAGGGTGGACGCCATGAAAATGCAGGGAGTGGGAATGTCCGCCTTTGTTGTGGAAAAGGACTCGGATGCGATCGCCCTCACGCGCCCGCAGAGTAGGCCCAGGTACGCGCCCGTTCACATTCCAGGTATTAAAAGTGACAGCACTATTCAGCTGAAGTGTGGAAGTACTGGCAACCATCCGAAATTCTCGAATAGTACGCCCGTTCTCCCGCTTGACGGTGCCGTAGTCAAAATCCCGCAGCATCGCCATTGGGTTAATACTATTGCCAAAGTTAGGTGTATCGCTGGGTATTGGCGGCACTCTTACCTGTGATGTTCGTTTTGGCATCAAAGTTTGGAGTGCTATTCCAGCACCGGCTATCCCAATACCGCCTGCCAATCCCATCTGCAAAACTTGTCGTCGGCTCCAAGGTTTTCCTTTCTCTGGCACAAAGTAATGACCCATCTAATTGTCAATAGCTACCCGTTCATTATTGCAAATTATTTCCAAAAACCCTGTTACCTGCTCTTCCAGCCGTTCCAAGGACTGACCTCAAGTATTCCTCGATGGGTAAACACGACCTTATATTGGCCGAGAGCCGTGCGGGTGCTGGTTTTGGCTTGATTGACAGAAGAGGCGATCAACGAAGGTAGGGGAGTTTCTTGCACGGAATCCAAGGCTGGTTGAACCAAAGCTTCGTAGCTGGCGATCGCACCATCTTCAGTCACAGTGACGCGGTAGGCTAAAGCCTGCTTAAATCGGCGGCCCGATCGCCAAACTTTAGCGATTTTATCGTATACTTTTTGGTTCAATTCCTTTATTTGAACCTCATCACTAATTTCTGCTATTGGGCTGCTGGGAGTAACCGCCATCTGCTCTGTTTGGACGGTTTTGTCTGTACTTCCGCTAATAAAAGGTTGTGCCGTCAGATTATTAGCAACAGTTTGACTTGCATCTACCATTGCTGAAGGCTGCACAGTTTTCTCTGCACTGCCAACAGGAGGCGCAACAGCTACTGATTCGGCAGAAGGCTGTGCCAGCTTACCTTCCTGGGTTAAAGATTTGACGTGAAAACCGGCAAATTTTTGGTTCTGACTAACTCGCAAGAAAGCGAGCGGATAAGTGACTGCGATCGCAATAAACACGCCAATGAAACCAAAAACATATTTGTGCATTTCCCTAGCTGGAATATGCTTAATTTGTTCGGGCATAGTTAAATTTTCACTCCTTACATCAACGGTAAATATGGAAACAGGGGATGCCAGCTCATAGCAGTGGCAGCAATAAACAAGGCAAAGAACCAGAAAAACATCGTTTTAGCTTTGATATTCTTCTTCTTCCAGAGAAAGTATAGTATAGGCCAACTGACAAGCCAGCCTACTAGCAACATCGTTTCTTTGCCGGTGTAACTTCCAATGTTTCCCCATAATTCGCTAGGATTGCGACTTCCCGGTATCCAGCTGCCAATTGCCCAAACAATTTTTTCTCGCGCTTTAGATGTATCTGATAAGTGATGAGTAAACATCATCGTAAAACAGCCGATACCGGCACTAATTAGGGCTGCCGCAGCAGGCCCGGAGACGGTAAGCGGTTTTTGAGAACCTTCAGCCAAGCCATTTGGGAATTTTTTGAATTGCGCCCAAATTCTGCCGTATACAGGTTCGTTTTCCTTCTGAGGTTGGCGGGATAGTTGTCTAGTCATTCAAGCACCCAATCATTTAATTTAAGTTACAAAGCGTGGATTTTTGCAATCCCAAGCCCGGTCACTAGACCACCCATTGCAAAAAACATCATTGCCATCAAACCTACACAGGTGGCTGATAAAACGTGGCGGTTTTGTTTCTCCAGAATTGAGTCGCCGTAATGCCACAGAATCCAGGTGCAAGCTACTCCTAATGGCAATGTAAACAGCACGGTGAATTCGTGGTATTCCATCAGCACGTACTGTGCTAAAGGCGAGTTTTCTTTCAGCCAAGCGCGGGCTCCGCCTAAATCTATGCCAGCGCGATATCGCATATAAGCCAAGTTGCCAGTGGCTATTCCTAAAAACGCTATAAAGGTTGACCAAAATGTCAGGGTACGCATTTGGGGCAAAATTTTAGTCACGCCCCTCAATAGGGGAAAAGCCAAATGTCCCGTGTAAACCGCCACAACCGTTGCTAACAAGGCACCAAAGCCGTGAATTGTGCCTAACCATCGCTGCCACGGACTGGGATGCAATAAGTTAACAAATGGCAAAAACAGAAACATAAGCGCAGATAGAATGCTGAGGCCGTAAACACTGACCTTAGCTATATCTAGCTGTTTGGGAAATTCGGGTGAAATTGATTCGTTCTGTGTCTGTAACACTATGGAAAATCTCTCCTTGGTGTGAATCCTTTGGAACAGCAAATTGAACTGTAACACTAACTTGTAGTGCTTTTCTCCTGCATCTCTCCATCCGCTTTCCCTGGTAGGGAAGAGGAGGTTAGGGCAGCCGATCCGAACAGTATAGGGATTTGTAAGATT
Source organism: Oscillatoriales cyanobacterium PMM_0008 (assembly GCA_949128025.1). Taxonomy (GTDB): domain Bacteria; phylum Cyanobacteriota; class Cyanobacteriia; order Cyanobacteriales; family Aerosakkonemataceae; genus Argonema. The sequence continues at coordinate 10,600 of CASBRD010000173.1, forward strand.
ATCCCTTTCTTTGCAACCTACTTTAATGTAAGCCTAAAGTTTACTGCAATATATTCGCAATAAAAATAGTACAGCTATTGAGGTTGTCGTCAATTATTTGTAAAACTATCTTAATAAATCTTTAATTGTCTTAACAAAATGGTTGAAAATAATTTTACGGCTAGAGGGTTCGCAAATAATTTCCAACTGAACACGCTTCCATACCATAAAAGGATTGGCCCAAGCCACTGTGTTAAGCTTTACAGATGGAAAAAACTAGCTAATCAGCGGCACCGAAACAAGAAGGAAATATGAAGCGTTTTAGCTACTTAAGCTATAAAAGTTTATTTAGACGATGGCGGGGTGTACTGGTTGCAGATCCTACTGTAGCGGGACTGTTAATCATACTGCGTTCGGCGGGATGCTTACAGCTTTTGGAATTGGTAGCGCTCGATCGCTTTTTTCACTTGCGTCCGCCAGAGCCTCGTGATGACCGCATAATTATTGTAGGAATTTCTGAATCAGATATCCAAAAAGTGGGAAAATGGACTTTCCCTGATGCTGTTATTGCACAGTTGCTTGAAAAAATTAAACAGCAGCAGCCAAAAGCGATCGGATTAGATATTTATCGAGATTTGCCAGTAGAACCCGGTCATTGGTCATTGGTCATTAGTCATTAGTCATTGGTGATTGATATTCTTAAGGTTCTAAGTAGGTGGGCGTAAATAAACTGAACACCCAAAAACCCGGTTTCTCCAAGAAACCGGGTTTCTAAGGGCGCGGCAGTTTTACGTTTAATTATGCCCACCTATTTATCTCTGGCTTCTTTGCGAGCGAATTTGCTTATTTCTTTGCGATAATCCATATGGCGTGAACCAGTCCTGGAACATAACCCAGAAGCGTTAACAGGATATTCAGCCAGAAATGTCCCCCCAAACCAACTTGCAAGAATACACCAAGCGGGGGTAGGAAAATCGCGATGATAATGCGAATGATATCCATAAAAAATCTCCTTTTCAGGTTATCTCCAGACACAGTTCTATCATAGCGATCGCAGTGCTTGAAAAAATCTTAAGCACAATGCAAGATTTTCGCCAAGGCCCGATCGATATGTGCGGGAAACGAAAGCGGCTTGTTACGAATCACTGCGAACTCGTGTCACAGCCCAGATTTCGGCTTCAGAAACAGCCAACTTACAAAGAAAAAGAAGGCTGTAAATAACTGCGCGATATCTATGGCTGATAGGTAGCCATCAGCTAAGGCGGCGATACTTCTATCGGTGATTCCAAATAGCCATGATGAGATACCCACAAGCCAGATACCGCTTTTGAGATTGCCTAAAAAAGTAGAAATTTCCGATGTTTGCTGGTTATCCATAACTTCAGCCCGGTTCGTGCAAATATCTCGATTAAACATAGCCATTGGAAGGATTGCGGATTTTTTGAAGTTCCCAGTACTCCCTCGACTATCTCAATGTTAAGAAATATTTTTTATTCTTCCCATAAGTCCCAAGATATACATATAAAACTGTAGTTAAAAATACTTTTCCAGTCGTCAGGCTATATGCGATTAGTGCATAGGCGATCGGGCCTTGGAAAGATAAGGCGAGTGAGTCGATCTACTTATAGCGGTTTTCAGTTGCATGAAGTACAGCTATTAGCTGTCCGGCGTTAGGCAGGCGCAGTGACCTAAGCTGTCGCGCATCTAAATTTTACTCGCTCGTCGGGCAAGATGCCCATCCCACAAGAATGTTATCAAAGTTGACTGTAAAATTAGATGCACAGCAGCTTATCAGTTGACATTAAGAAATATTTGCTTTAGCATCAGTCTAAAGAAATATTAGCTACGATAAAAGCTGTTCCCCATCCTTGAGTTGCCTTTAATTGGTGCAGGAAAAATATGAATTTTTTCTCTGATAAACTTATCCATTTTTTAGTTGGGCTAGCCGTTGGATCGGGTTATTGGTGGTTGTTAGAACGCTACGCTAAAGAAGGGGTGAGAAAGATTAACCCCATCTGGTTCTTGGTAATGCTAATATGGGGAGCTAGTGGGCTATTCTTCTTCCGCAAACTGCATATCCCCGTCTTATCCCATCAGTTTTTCTACATGGCAGTTCCAGACTGGGATATTCCTCTCTACAACTGGACGAGGCTGAGGTTTTTAATCCACCGCAGTTGGCTGTTTCATTCGGCTTTGTTTCCTCTCAGTTTGCTCATCCTTAGCTGGTGGGGAATGAAGCGCAGTCGCTCCCATTCTGGTAACGCTCACCAGTGGTGGCAGTGGTTAAGAGATGCTGCTATGGGTCTATCGGTCGGGATGTCCGCGCACTTAATCTGGGATGCTTTGCTATCCTCTACGAAACGCGGATTTGCGATCTTTGGCTGGAATCATTTTGATTCCCTGGCTTGGTTGGTATTAAATCTGATTCTGGGGCTTGGTATTCCCTTTTTAATAATTTGGGCGATGGACAATTCATTTAGTAAAGAGTAATGGCCTACAAATAGATTAGTACGATCGAATCCCAATCTCCTGCTAAACTAGGTTAATGACGATGCCTACGGCTCGGAACTATGTCCTACGCAATCGATTTCGGAACTAGCAACACGGTAATCACGCGCTGGAACCCAGTCACCCAGAAGCCAGAAACCTTAAGCTTACCGGGTGTCTCGGTGACGCTTGGGCAAAATCCCCCCCTGATTCCCAGTCTGCTTTATGTTGAAGATGCTTCCTCCGGTAAGGTGGTAGTTGGACAAGCTGTGCTAGACAGGGGTCTTGACCTCAAATCCGACCCCCGGTTTTTCCGCAGTTTCAAACGCGGTATTGGCGCTCCAATCCAAGGATTTCTTCCCGAACTGGATGGAAAGATAGTTACTTTTGAGCAGGTTGGACAATGGTTCTTGTCTCATCTGATTGAAAAACTGCAAGCTACTTTGCCAGATGTCGGGCAATCTTTAATATTGACTGTGCCGGTAGATAGTTTTGAAGCTTATCGCCACTGGTTAGGTCAAGTTTGCCAATCCCTGTCTGTTGAACAAGTGCGAATGCTGGATGAGCCTACAGCAGCGGCTTTGGGCTATGGAATGGGCGATCGGCAAGTTATCCTAGTAATAGATTTTGGCGGCGGTACGCTGGATCTTTCTCTGGTGCGGCTGGATAGTTCGGCCAGCAAAAAACCTCTGGGTTTTATTCTCAAATGGGGCGAAAAGTTGCTGGCTGAATCTTCAAGCCAAAAGATAAAAACAGCCCGCGTACTGGCAAAAGCTGGACAAAATTTGGGTGGTTCGGATATTGATAATTGGCTAATCGATCATTTCGCAAAAACTCAAGGTTTGGCGTCAACAGCGCTGACAACTCGCTTGGCAGAACGGTTAAAAATTAAGCTTTCTTTGCAAAAACAGGCGAATGAAGTTTATTTTAATGATGAAACTTTTGAAAGCTATGAGCTAGAATTAGACCGCGATCGCTTTGAAGCTATCCTCAAAGAACATCAGTTTTTTGAACGACTGGATGAGTCAATGAATCAAGTGTTACAGCAAGCGCGGCGACAAGGTTTAGAAGTTTCAGATATTGATGCTGTTTTGTTAGTTGGCGGTACGGTGCAAATCCCATCAGTGCAAACGTGGGTGCAGCAATACTTCGAGGCGACAAAAGTTCGTTGCGATCGACCTTTTGAAGCGATCGCACAAGGTGCTATCCAGCTAACCCAAGGCGTTGAACTCAAAGACTTTCTCTACCACAGTTACGGCATCCGCTACTGGGATAGACGCCACAACCAGCACAACTGGCATCCTTTAATTAAAGCTGGACAGCCTTACCCCATGAGCGATCCGGTAGAATTATTGCTGGGTGCCTCAGTGGAAAATCAACCCAGCATTGAATTAATAGTTGGGGAATTGGGTGCTGAAACTGGCGGCGGTACAGAAGTTTATTTTGATGGCGATCGCCTCATTACTCGCAATCTTACCAGCGGTCAGACTCAAGTACAACCTCTAAATGACCGAGAAGGTGGCCGCACGATCGCTCAATTGACACCGCCTGGGTATCCGGGGAGCGATCGCATCAAAGTCCTTTTTCAGGTAGATGACCAACGCTTTCTGCGGATGACCGTTGAAGACCAGCTTACCAACCAAAGGCTGTTAGACGATCGGCCCGTAGTTCAGCTCAGCTAGGGACTTCAGCTAGTCCCTAGCCCCTAGATTAACGGACTACCACTTTTGTACCCGTGCTAGCCCAGCTATATAGCCTGCGAGCTTGTCCTACCGGCAGATTGACGCACCCGTGGCTAACTGGAGTGCCAAAGCGGTTATGCCAGTAAGCTCCATGAATGGCATAGCCCCCAGAGTAAAACATTGTATAGGGGACATTAGGAGCTACATATCCCGGCCCACGCATTGTCTTGGCGCGGTACTTGGATTTAATAGTAAAGATTCCCCGGCGAGTTGGGGTGGCACGCTTGCCGCTGGAAATGCGGGTGGAATAAACCACTTTGCCATTTTCCCAGGCAACTAACCGTTGCTTTGCCAGGTTAACTTCAATCCAGCGTCCTTTAGCGCGTGCGCCGACGACTTTATTGCGTTTCGAGCCTGATTTAGCGACTGTCCTAGTAATTTTATTTTGCTGTAGCTGTGCCTGCCTTGCTGACCTTGATACCGCTTCAGACGGCATTGACCAAGAGAATAAAGTCACCAGTATCAGCGCCATACCTGCCCAGAAACTTCCTGAGCGACTTAACCAACCAGAGCGAATGATGGTTTCCATAGTTCACTACCTCCTGGGTTTAGATTACTCCATTTCAGAGCCAGCCGGATTCATCAGTGAGGTCAATCCAAAATCCTTTCATCCAAAATCGAATGACTTTTGAATTTCGCTGTTATTCGTGGACAATCACTGGCGTACCGACGTTAGACCATTTAAAAAGCCATTCAGCGTGATCGAGCGCTACATTGATGCAGCCGTGACTTACCGGGGTGCCAAACCGCTTATGCCAGTAGGCACCGTGAATCGCATAGCCTCCAGAATAGTACATGGTGTGAGGCACGTTGGTAACATCATATCCCGGCCCCTTCATGCGAGTAGATAGGTATTTGGTTTGAACTGCAAAGGTGCCGACGCGGGTAGGGGTTGATTGTTTTCCAGTAGAAACAAGAACGGCACGAACGGGACTTGTACCCTCCCAGGCAATCAGCTTTTGGTTGGATAGGTCAACTTCAATCCAGCGTTGCTGGGTTTCTTGCATATCCAAGATTTTGTTAGCAATTTTATCTTTTAGTGCAGTTGTTGTCAGAGTGGATATTGGCCTACGTTTTTGTGCAGTTGTTGTCAGAGTAGATATTGGCCTACGTTTTTGTAGAGTAGTCCTCTGAGCGGTGATTGACCTACCTCTTTGTGTAGTTGTTCTCTGAGCGGTGATTGACCTGCCTCTTTGTGTAGTAGTCCTGGGAGTGAATATTGGCCTACGTTTTTGTAGAGTAGTCCTCTGAGCGGTTATTGGCCTGCCTCTTTGTGCAGTCGTTCTCTGAACGGGTATTGACCTGCCTCTTTGTGCAGTTGTTCTCTGAGTGGGTATTGACCTGTCTCTTTGTAAAGTTGTTCTCTGAGTGGGCGTTGGCCTACGTTTTTGTGCGGTTGTTCTCTGAGTGGGTATTGACCTGTCTCTTTGTAAAGTTGTTCTCTGAGTGGGTATTGACCAGGCAGAGAATGCGCTTAGGGTCAGTGCAACACCAACCAGTAAAGCTCCTGAACAACGCAACCAGAAAGAAGAAATCATTTTTTTCACGTTGAACTCCTCCTCATACCGGAAAATTTCAATTTTACTGCTTGAGTCCGCTAGCCTCTAGCAGCAACAAGCGCAGCTTTTTTCTGTATGGTATATCAAGTAATCGGGTTAGTGGCTAGCTGTTGCATCAAGTTTCGCGCCTGTTGTTCTAGAGCATCCCAATTTTGAGCTGCGATTAGCTTTTGGGGAAAGAGATCGCCTGCAAGTCCCACTGCGATCGCACCTGCAAGCAAAAATTCTCTCGCATTTTCCAGCGTCACCCCACCAGTGGGTATGAGCGGGATATGTCCCAGCGGCCCTTGTAAACTGCGGATGTAGCTCGATCCTCCCACTGCTTGGATGGGAAACACTTTGACACAGCTGGCTCCTGCTTGATGTGCTGTCACAATTTCTGTAGGAGAGAGGGCACCTGGTATTATAGGCAGATCCGCATCCACCGCCGCCCGAATTAGGGTTGGGTCAACGTGGGGGGTGAAAAGGAATTGGGCACCTGATGCGATCGCCTGCTGCATCTGCTCTAAGTTGAGCAGAGTGCCGCTACCAATAGTACACCCCGGTAACTCCTCTAGCAAAAGAGCGATCAGCTCTGGTGCGCGATCGCTATTCCAGGTAATCTCAATCATACGCATCCCTCCAGCTGCCACCGCCCTTGCCATCTGGCGACCTAGTTCTAGCTGGGGGGCACGGATGACGGCGATCGATCGTTGCTGCTGCAACAGCTTTAACCAACACTGATTAGACATTCTCCACATCTACTATTTGGCATATTTTCTATTGTAAATCCTCCAGACAATCAGTTTTAATTCATAACTCTATCATTTTCAACAATTAAGCGGTTAAATTTAAGTTAATCAGTCTTCTATGTCTTTTGATCTAATACATAAGGTACAGATAATGGCGGTTTTTTTTATTAACATAGCTGTCAATCATTCTCAAGCAAGATGGACTTTGCTATACCTGCCTAAAGAATTCAAGGTTAGGTATCATTCTATAGAAAGAGGCAGATAAACATCTAATCATTATAGGATTTATATGTAGATTTGGAGATAAACATAGAATGGCTCTTCTAAAAATCAAAGATTTTTATCCCAATTACCGTGACGAACTTTTTGATGGCGATGATATCAAGGGTGCTGATGTCTATGCCGATGGAACCGACGATAAGATTGGCACCGTGACAGATGTTCTGGTTGATGACAATAGCGGTCGCTTTCGCTATTTCGTCATCGATTCAGGCTTTTGGGTTTTCGGTAAAAAAGTATTGCTACCAGTTGGTCGTTCCCGGATCGACGAGAACGAGGAACGCATCTATGCGGTGGGGCTGACAAAAGAGCAGGTGGAAAATTTACCTGGGTTCAACGACCTCGACCGGATTGATTACGATTACGAAGATGAAGTCAGAGGGGTTTATCGTCCTCAAGTTGCCCAGCAGCCAGAGGATACAACTTACGATCGCGATAGCTACAACTACGAACAAGAACCAAGTTTGTACGGCATCAACGAGCTGGATCATCAGACCCTCAGACTCTACGAAGAACGGCTAGTTGCTAACAAAGAACGTTACAAAACTGGTGAAGTGGCAGTTGGTAAGCGCGTAGAAACCGAAACTGCACGGGTTTCAGTTCCGATCGAAAAAGAGCGAGTCGTCGTTGAACGGACTACGCCAGCAGACGCAGGAAGAGCAGTTACTCCCGGTGAGGCTGATTTCCGCGAAGGGGAAATGGCTCGCATGGAAATCTACGAAGAAACTCCTGACATTCGCAAAGAAGCCTTTGTGCGGGAGGAAGTTACCATCCGCAAGGAAGTCGATCGCGAAACCGTGGATGCCGAAGAAACGCTGCGTCGCGAAGAGTTAGATCTCAACACCCAGGGTACTTCGGTTGTGGATCGACCCCGCAATATCTAGCTTCTCAATAGAAGACACCCCATAAATCCCCCCAACCGCCCGCCGTCTTGCTCCCCTCATAAACGGGGGAAGATAAGCTGTGACGCCGGAGAGTTTGTAGGATCGCAATTTGTGAAACTCTTGTGGGGTGGGCATCTTGCCCGCCTCATTTATACAACTTAGATGCGCGACAGCTTAACAAAGAATTGTTATTCACGGTATGCAAGGGGGGATTTGTGCTGCGGGTGCATCAGCGCTTTTAATCTTTAGTGATAAATACTTACGCTTATTTCACTTCACAAGCCTTAATATAATTTAATATTAATTTGTGCAAATTACTAGATATAAAGACGCGCTTTCAAAGTAAATACATATCTTTTCCTATAAACAAAATACTTAAGTGTTCTACACCCTTCGGTCAACCTGCCAAGCTAGTAATTCAGTCCTGAGAAAGATGAAAAATTAAAAGTAATTTTTTAAGGTTAATAGGTATCAAATAAAAAAATAGAGGTAAATAAGCATGGCTCTAATGAAACTCGAAGAATACGATCCAAATTACCGCGAGACTTTTGACGATGATGACATCAAGGGGTTTGGTGTCTATACAGAAGCCGATGAAAAAATTGGCACTGTAAGCGATGTTTTAGTGGATGATAACGGTCATTTCCGCTATTTGGTCGTCGATTTAGGTTTTTGGATTTTTGGCAAGAAAGTTTTACTACCTGTTGGGCTGTCGCGGATCGAGTATGAAGCCGATCGCGTATATGCCACCAACATGGCTAAGGAGCAAGCGGAGAACTTACCTGAGTACACCGAGCGCATTGTACCCGATTACGATTACGAAGAACAAGTGAGAAACGTATATCGCACCCCCTCTATGGGAGCATCACTTTATCCTGAAACGGATGCGATGCTACCTGTAGAAACTGCTGCACCTGTTGAGGCCGATTATGCGATTTCCTCGCCAGCAGCGATAGGCGATCGAGCTAACTACACAACTTTCGATCGCGATACCTACAACTACGAGCGAGAACCCTACCTGTACGGGTTGAACGAACAAAATCACCAAACATTCAAACTCTACGAAGAACGGCTGATCGCCAACAAAACTCGCTCCAAAACTGGTGAAGTAGCAGTTGGTAAGCGCGTTGAAACCGAAACTGCACGGGTTTCCGTTCCGATCGAAAAAGAGCGAATCGTCGTTGAGCGCACTACTCCAACAGACGCTGGAATAGCAGTTGCTCCCGGCGTGGCTGACTTCCGCGCAGGGGAAGTAGCGCGAATCGAAGTTTACGAAGAAACTCCCGACATTCGCAAAGAAGCCTTTGTGCGCGAGGAAGTTGTAGTCAAGAAAGTAATAGATCGGGAAACAGTTGACGCCGAAGAAACGATTCGTCGCGAAGAGTTAGATATCGACACCGATGGGAATCCCATTATGGATAAAACATCTAGCGATCGCTTCTAAAACCGGGCTCTCCCGTACAAGCGTGCGATCGGGAAACTCGATCGATTTGCTGAAATACTGGCTGTATAAAGCATTGCTCATGCTCTATGCCCCAAAAATCGGGTTTCCACAAGCTTGTACGGGAGAGGCGGTTTACTCTTCCTGAGCGTTAACAGAGATTAAAACTAGCTTAATCATTCGCTAGTAAAGATGGAACCATCACCTAGATTTTTAACATTTTTGGTAATACCAATTGAGGAGAAAACAAGATGCCCCTTATAAAACTTGAAGATTATTATCCAAATTACCGTGAAACTTTTTCTGGTGACGATATTAAGAAACTCGACCTCTACACAGAAGGAGGCGATAAAGCAGGCAGCGTTCACGATGTATTAGTCGATAATAACGGTCGGTTCCGCTATCTGGTAATTGACACAGGCACTTGGGCTTTTGGCAAGAAAATTTTACTTCCAGTTGGTCTTTCTCGCATCGACTACGAGCAGCATCGCGTCTTTGTCGATGGTTTGAGTAAAGAGCAAGTTCAAAATTTACCCGCATACAATGAAAATCTAGTCGTTGACTACGATTATGAAGAGCAGTTGAGGGGAGTTTATCGTCCGCTGGCTTCTACCACAACTGCTGATACCGGAGAGTCTATTCTGGCAGCCCAAAGTTATAACCGCGATACCTACAACTACGATCGAGAGCCGTACTTGTACGACCTAAATGAGGGTGAAGGTCAAACATTACGGTTGTACGAAGAACGGCTAATTGCCAACAAGGAACGCCGCAAGGTAGGGGAAGTTGCGGTTAGTAAGCGCGTGGAAACAGAAACGGCACGAGTTTCTGTTCCAGTCGAAAAAGAGCGCATTGTGATTGAGCGAACCACCCCCACAGATACAACAGCGATAAATCCTAAAGACGCCGATTTCCAGTCAGGGGAAGTGGCACGCATGGAAGTTTACGAAGAAAGGGCTAACATTCAAAAACAAGCTTTTGTACGTGAAGAAGTCAGTGTCCGAAAAGAAGTCGAACGGCATACAGTTGATGCCGAAGAAACCATTCGTCGCGAAGAGCTAGATATTAAGACTGAAGATAATCGAGTTGTGGACAATCCTAATCGTATATAGCTTTTAGGTAGTCCTGCTAAAGCGGATTTGGTAACACAATTGTTCAGCTAGCTGAATGTATTCAGCATTTCAAAATAGTACAGGCAAAGCGACACAAAAGCTCTGCCTGTGCTTGAAAAGATTCAATCCCACTTTTACATTAATACAGTTTCCCAAATAGCCAAAGATATGAACAGCGAAACATCTGGAAAAAAGCTTGAAACTGCGGATAAAAATCTTCGGGTCAAGGTGTTGCTGGATCAGCTAAGAAATAAGCTAAAAAACTTTTATGTGTTGGACAGTGCAGGCCGTTTGGTGGGCAGAGTAAAGGATGTACATCTTGATAAGTCACGTCAGCTAAACTTAGTTATATCTGATGCAGATACAGATAAAAATTCCAAACCGTTTTTATTAAGAAGCAGCCACATTCAACAAATCGATCATCAAAGCAAATCGCTTTTAGTGGATATTAGTAATACTGAAATACAGCCGATGCCTGAATACACACGCTCACAGATTCCGGGAATGCAGTCTTCACAAAGGCCAGTCGAAGCGGTTCAGGGAAGGGATACTCGATCGCCCGTGATAGGTAACGTTAACGTTAGTCCGGCACCAACTCATTACGCTAGCTCTTATGCAGACCAGATGTCTCCTACAGAGGAGTTGCAGGAGAATTTAGAATTACCTGAAAATGATGATTCGCTAGAATATGCTGACGCACCCGATATTGTGGAAGAAGAGGTGATTCGGTTACTGGAAGAACGACTGGTCGTTAACCTAACCAAACGAAAAGTAGGCGAAGTAGTTGTTCGCAAAAAAATCGAAACTCGGATGGTAGAGGTGCCAGTCCAGTATGAGGTACTGATTGTTGAACAAGTCAGTCCTGAACTAAAAGTACTAGCAGAAATTGATTTAGGACAAGGAGAAATTCCGGCTATTGAAGCGACTGAAATTGTTAGACCGGACACTCAGCCAAATGTCAGCGGTGAATTTACCTCTCTTAAAACTGCGAGCTTGCTTTTAGATGCCATTGCTAAGCAGAAATCTCACGGGTGCAAGCTGGTGCGAGTTGAAGTTGTGCTTGAAGATACCCAACATCAGAAAACTTACCAGGAGTGGTTCGATCGCTGTTCTAAAACCTGATCGACTGTCGCGCATCTAAATTGTACTTTTGGGAGCTTTGTAGGTTGGGTTGAGGCACGAAACTAGGGCAAATGCGTTGGGTTTCGCTCTAGCTCAACCCAACCTACAAAGAAATGGCGAAGGTTTTGGCAGGAGTTACCTGGTTTCTGGGAGTTCAGTTTATTTACGCGCACCTACTTAGTAGGTGCAAAATCGAATGCGTAAGTAATAAGGATATCAAGCCGCACAATATGGTGCGCTGGCACAGGCGCAACTGGTGTAGATTAATACTGGCACTATAGGGGCAGTGACCGGAATTTTTCTGGTCTGCACAGGCGGCAGGAGCGATCGCGCAAACTGCTATCTCCATGCTAAAAAAACAAAACTAAATAAAACAGACATATTTAGAGAGTTTATGGGCTTTCTTGGGCATTCTAAAGCAGAAGGCTCAAGGCAGCCGCTGGCAATTCATGCTATAACTTTTCTGTTGACAAATCCTTATCTAAGGTGTATTAGCTGCGTTTTATTGCTTGACTTATGATAAAATTTTTAGACCCTGAGTTCGCCTCTTTACAACAATGCGCCCTAGATTTAACCGCTGAAATGCAGATTTTCGCACTCGGAGTGAAGGCGGCTTAACTCGAACCGCATCCTGCCAATACCCAGCTGATTTTGCAACGCCTAAAGGAGATTGACCGTAGCCATGTATACGCCTAACCCCCGTCCTCCCCAAGTTAGAACCGCCACCAGTAATTCCAACTATATTCGTGCTGTCGCCATCAGTCCGGTATCTCCGCTGCTTGTGAGTGCTAACTGTGAGGAAATCAAGATTTGGCAGCTTGAGAACGAAAAATTGCTTGGCACCCTTACCGGACACTTAGACTGCGTTCGTGCGATCGCTATCAGTCCGGATGGTACAACTCTTGTTAGTGGCAGTTTTGACAACACAATCAAGATTTGGAACTTAGAAGACGGCGAATTGCGTGGCACTCTTACGGGTCATCTTGGGTCAGTTCTTTGCCTTGCCTTTAGTCCCGATGGACAGACTGTGGTTAGCGGCAGTAATGACAACAGCATCAAGATTTGGAACGTCGGGAACGGTAAATTGCTTGGCACCCTTACTTGTCATTCTGGCTCGGTTCTGTCTCTTGCCATCACTCCGGATGGTACAACTCTCGTTAGTGGCAGTTTTGACAACACGATTAAGATTTGGCAACTTTCAAGTGGCAAAATGCTACGCACCCTCAAAGGTCATTCCAACTGGGTTGCTGCTGTCGCCATCACTCCCGATAGCAAAACACTGGTGAGCGGCAGTTCTGACAATACTATCAAGGTTTGGCAGCTTTCCAACGGCAAAATGCTTCGCACCCTCAAGGGTCATTCCAACTGGGTTGATTCGGTGGCTATAGGTGGTAACGGTCAGACTCTACTCAGCGGCAGTTCTGACAATACTATCAAGATTTGGCAACTGAGTAGCGGTAAATTGCTTCGCACCCTCTCCGGTCATTCTGGCGCGGTTCTCTCTATTGCTATTAGCCCGGATAATGAAACTCTCGTTAGTGGCGGTAATGACAATACTATTAAAATGTGGCAGATAGACAACGGTAAATTGCTTGGCACTCTCACTGGCGATTCCAACTGGTTTTGGTCGGTCACTACAAATTCCGATGAGACTTTGGCCAGTGACGATGACAGATCTATTAAGTTGTGGCGGTTGCGGGAAACTTAACTCTATTTTAGATTTGAGATTTGAGATTTTGGCTCTTCGGTACTTAATCTAAAATTGGCAGTCAATTCGTACTAACAGGGTACTCTATTTCCTAGAACTAGCGTTTTGTAGAAAGATTCTAGTGCGGTAATACAGCTTCTATCATCGTAGAGCATGGTATGGCGATCGCATATTTTTCGCACTATATCTTGCCGCCAATCAGGCTCTAAACCCAGTTTAACAGCAATTTCAACATACTCGGCTTCATTTTGGGCGATCGTCTCTGTCATCCCCATCATCTTCAAAATTCCATAGGAGTGACGACCGCGCATAAATTCTCCCGGACAAGTCACCACAGGTAAACCGCAGGCGATAGCTTCCAAGGCGGTATTACCGCCTGACCAACTGAAGGTATCTAGAAAAATGTCTGCCACTAAATTGAGGTTGAAGTACTCAATATGCGACATTCTCGGCACAAGCACACAATAATCTTCACTGTGCAAATTTAAGTTAGCAAAAACCCGTTGCAGACGCGCTTTAAATACTTCATTAACAACTGGAGAATCGTGAGAAATGAAGACGAATTGCGCTGGGGGAACACCTTGAGCGATTTGGGCAAAGATTTGGTCAAATTGAGGTAAGTATTTAAATAAAGATTGACAGGAAAGATAAATGATAGCATCTTCGCGTAGATTAAAATTATATCTAGTTTTCGTTTGTTTGGGAACATCTGGTTTTTCATAACAGATGGCGATGTTAGGCAGACGAACTAACTTTTCTGAATAGTGCGATCGGGCCTTTGACGGTTCCATTAAATCGCTCGATAAATAGTAATCAATTGTTGGTAAACCAGTAGTAACTGGATGTCCCCAAGTTGTACATTGTACGGGTGCCAAACGCAATCCGGCTATTTGGTAGGTCACGGGACTCATACCAATGTCTGTGAACACCAGGATATGCAGTTTATCCGCAATTACCTGTTGACAAATTGCCTCAATGTTGCCATAAATATGATAAAATTTATCGCTGTAAGATTTGAATCTTTCAGTTATTGAATCTACTTCAGGGGCAACGTGATAGGTATAAATTTCAAAGGTTTTGCGATCGCAGTTTTTCAACCAGCCAATGGTTAACTTAGCTACGGTATGATTTCTAAAGTGGGTAGAAATGTATCCGATGCGGATTTTATCATTTTTACCCAGAGGTGGCATTGACAAAGGGATAGACCATTGGGGATAATTAGCTACGATCACTTGATGCAAAAACTTCCCTAGTTTTCGCTGTACACCCTTCTCATTAAAACCTTGATAAGCTGGAAAGAAATTAATCGATTTTTGCTTGAAGATGCTTAAAGCCAACTTTCGACTTTCAGATGTATTTAAGGAAGTCTGTTGAATTAAGTTATTAATACCTCGACAGAAGCGTTGACGCCACCAAATAATCCGATCTGAATTATCATAGAGGATAGGTAAGAGAAAAACGTTGTACCAGTAAGCTTTTGTATAATCTGGTTGAATTTGCAATGCTTTTTGTAAGCAGTTAATTGCTTTTTCTACTTGATTCTGATCGGCAAAAGTTATCGCCAAACAGAAGTAGGCTTCAGGACTATCTGGACTTATAATTAGAGCTTGTTGTAAGCAATCAATGGCTTCCTCAAACCGAAACAGGTACGTTAAAGCAGTGCCTATGCCAAGGTAGGCATCTAGAAATTGTGGTACAATAGCTAAAGCTTGTTGATATTGGGCGATCGCATCTGGATACTGACGCTGTTCGAGAAAAGCATTACCCAGATTGTAGTATAGACCTGGAAAGCCCGGTTTAAGTGCGATCGCGTGTTGGTAATGTGCAATAGCTGGTGCAATAAAGCCTTCTTCTAAATAGATATTTGCTAAGTTAGCATGAGCTTCCGCATCGTGGGGATTGAAAGCGATAGTTTGCTGATAGTGGTTAACAGCTGTCGATAAATCGCCCAACTGTTTGAAAGCATTACCCAAATCGAAATGTGCATCGATATAATTTGGCTTAAGTGCGATCGCTTGCTGGTAATATGATATTGCTTCTAATAACTGACCTTGCTGGTGTAAAGCAGCACCCAAACCGTAGTAAGCTTCCGCGTAGTTTGGGGAAAAAGCAATACACTGGAGATAGTAGATAATAGCATCATCCAGCTTACCGGATTGATGTGCGATCGCACCCAGCAAATATAGCGCTTCACCGCAGTCAGGTTGCTGCTGTAGAATTTGCTGACATATAGATTCAGCTTGAGATATTTGACCAGATTGGAGAGACTGGTAGGCAAATGCGATCGCTTGTGAGAGAGTTAGCATATATAGACAGGGACTAGGGACTAGAGGCTAGGGGCTAATTTGGTATGTTGTTGCGCTTTAGCGCCCAAACGCAACAACATACCCAAAGAGCGATCGCACATATAATAAGGATACATCCACCTCTTCATCAGCGTTCATCAGCGTTCATCCTCTTACATCTGCGGTAAAAAATCAAACCAATCCACCTCTTCATCAGCGTTCATCAGCGTTCATCCTCTTACATCTGCGGTAAAAAAACAAACCAGTCATCAAACAGACAATCCCCCTTATACTAAAACTACACTCATCCACAGCCAACCATGAGTCTGTGCATCAACCCGATTTGCCCAAAACCAGACCACCCGCAGAACGGTAACAACCGCCACTGTCAAAGTTGCGGTTCCGACTTACTCCTACAAGGACGCTATCGCGTGATGCGACTCCTCAGCGATAACAGCGGTTTTGGCAAAATTTACACCACAGAAGAACAACGAACCCCCAAAATACTCAAAATCCTTAAAGAAAATCTCAACAACAACGCCAAAGCAGTCGAACTATTTCAGCAAGAAGCAAAAGTATTAGCGCAGTTACAGCATCCCGGTATACCCAAAGTGGATGGTTATTTCCAGTATCAAACCACAAACGGGTTGATATTGCACTGCATTGTCATGGAAAAAATCGAGGGGCCAAACTTAGAAGAGTGGCTAAAACAGCAGGGAAATCATCCCATTTCCGAACAGCAAGCGATAGCCTGGTTAAAGCAACTCGCAGAAATATTGTATTTAGTGCATAACAAGCAGTATTTCCATCGGGATATTAAGCCGCCCAATATCATGCTAAGAGGGAATGGGCAGTTAGTGTTGATTGATTTTGGCACGGCGAGGGAAGCTACCTATACTTATCTTGCCAAAATGGATGCGGGATACAAAATTACGGGGATAGTTTCTGCTGGGTACACGCCACCCGAACAAGAAAATTTCCAAGCAGTACCGCAATCAGATTTTTTTGCATTGGGACGCACGTTTGTGCATTTGCTGACGGGACAGCATCCCTGGAAATTTTACGATGCGAATAACCATGTGTTGCGCTGGCGACAGGCGGCGAATATTTCACCGAGTTTGGCTGATTTTATCGATAATTTGATGGCGCAAAAGCCAGGGGATAGACCGCACAATACCCAGGTGCTTTTGCAGAGGATAGAGGAACTTGAACAACAGCTAGGTAGGCGTGAACTCGATATATCTCCATTTTTGGCAGCTGTAGTATTGCTGACATTAGGGGGAGGAATTGGGTTTTGGGTTTCTCAATTAGGTGGTAGTTCTGTTAGTCCGAGGGATGATATTTCGCCTAGTCCGGTGGTGACAAGTCCGCCGACTTCTATTAGGAGTGGAAGTTCTTTAGAAAATGTTTCTTTATTTAAAACTCTTACGGGTCATTCCGACTTGGTTATTTCTGTCGCCATCAGTCCAGATGGG
>CASBRD010000174.1 GCA_949128025.1 Oscillatoriales cyanobacterium PMM_0008
GCTTACCTTCCAGCTTACCTTCCAGCTTACCTTCCAGCTTACCTTCCAGCTTACCTTCCAGCTTACCTTCCAGCTTGCCTTCTTGCTTGCCTTCTTGCTTAGCTTCTTGATAAACCCGCGTCTGCTTTAAGTCACTTAATCCAAACATAGCCTCTATCTCCTGGCGACTTAACGTGGTAAACTTGTAAACTAATATGCTCTCAATCAATTCTAAAACTTTTTGCTTGAGTGCTTCATCCGACAATTGCGTCCTTGCTTGCTGCATGAGTTGATGAGTTAGCTGAACTGCTGTCTCCTTAGTGCCAACTACTAGCTGTACCATGCCGATAGATAAAGAAGGAGATGCTATTTCTGCTAACTCATCGAGATATACAGATGTGACTTGCTGACTCATCAGCAAACCTCGATATTGCATTGGCACTCCCGAATCTAGATTGCGGCTGGCAAATATTGCTACAGCACGCCAATCGTTAGCAGGTTGTTCTTGACCGAGGTAAACAAAAATTTCGGTGAAGAAGCGCCAATAAAAGTCAGATTTGGGCTGAAACTGAACTTCAACGAAGTAAATCGGTTGGTCAATGGCATTTTCAGGCGGTAAAAATAAACCATCGAAGGTACGCGCTAGTTCTTTGATTTCTCGTGAAGAGAATTCATAGCTATTAGCTAGTGATGGGGATTGACCGATTAGTTCAAATAAGAGACTGGGAAAAGTTTGGAAGAGTTGATAGAAAATTGTGTCTGTTTTCACAGGGTTGGTTGTGATGCCGGGATTGGTTAACTTTATTTTGACATGATTAGGGTGCGATCGCACGGATATTTGGGAATTATTATGCTAATGTTCAATATCGACATTTTTGTAGGGACACGGCATCATAAATATCTCGGTTATCCGAAAATTTTAATTATGCCGTGTCCCTACTACAGCATATTTGACGGAAAAGAACCAACCTTATCAGCTTTGTAGGTTGGGTTGAGGCACGAAACTAGGGCAAATTCGTTGGGTTGATCTCTAGCTCAACCCAACCGACAAAGAAATGGCGAAGGTATTGTCTGAACTCTTAGAAACTTTCTAAGGGCTTGACAGTTTTACGTTTAATTATGCCCACCTACTTAGTGGTTACAATTGTGGTGAGAATGATGACTCTCGTCACAAACACAGAAAATTTTATTCTCCCACTCGCTCGTAGCTAGTTTAGTACAAATAGTTGGCAGAATTACGGTAAAAGTTGTGCCACAGCCGACTTCACTTTCAACCAAAATTTTACCGCCGTATAATTCTACGCCTCTCTTCACAATGGCCATTCCTAGCCCTGTACCCGAAAAATTTAGGACATTACTCGCTCGGTGAAATACTTCAAATAAGTGTTCTCGATCTTCTTGGGGAATGCCCACACCCTCATCTTTGATGCGAAAAGTCATTTGGTTTTTTTGGCAACTTAGATCGAAGTAAACTGTAGTGTCCTGCGGCGAATATTTAACAGCGTTTAAAAGCAAATTCATTAAAATTTGCCGGATCAGTGTTTTTTCCGATACTAGAGTTACATTCTCACAAGTGCTAATAAAAGCAAGCTTATGCGTTGTTTTTGTAATTGTCTGAACATCTTGCCAAATAGCTTGGCAGAAAGATTGCAGTTCAAATGGCGCTATTTGAGTTGTTTTTTTTCCACATTCAGCTTTGCTAATTGCCAGGAATCCTTCTAACAATTCATTCATGTTTTTGACTGTCACAGTAATTTTATCAAAATACTGTCCTCTATCTTTTGGAGTAAACTTATTACCGTGCAGTTTCAGCAAGTCGCTCGTTGTTATAATAATCGTTAAAAATGTACGTAGATCGTGACAAACCATTGACAAAAAGCGAGATTTCATTTCATTAATTTCTTTTTCTTTTGCCAATTTGGCGTGCATCATTTCTTCAGAATACTTGCGTTCGGTGATCTCCTCTACACTTCCTTCATAACTTAGCAACTGACCGTTGCTATCATAGATAGCGCGTGCATTTTCAGAAATCCAGATCGTACTGCCATCTTTGCGATATACTTGAGATTCAAATCTGCACACTACATTGCGAGCTTGCAACAAATTCATTAACTCTATATGTCGATTTTGATCGACATATAACTGCTCTTTGATGTTTGTAACTGTCGCCATAAATTCTGATGGCGATTCGTAACCATAGATGCGAGCTAGCGCTGGGTTTGCTATTAAGTACTTACCATTGTTGGTGGCTTGAAATATACCCACTAGGGCGTTTTCAAAAATGCTGCGATACTTTGTTTCTGTTTCCAGCAGCGTTTGTTCTAACATCTCTCTTTTGGCAGATACTCTGGAGGCAAATTTTGGTTTATTTTGAAGAGGTTCAATACTATAAACTTCATTTTCCACATTCCAAGACATTTGTTAAAAAACTCCGTGAATAACGACAGTATTTGTTACTTAAAATCGCAACTTGAGGAATTTTCAAGTTGTCAAGTTTTTACTTGGGCTGAAAAAAGCAGGTAATTTTTGTAGGCCAAAGCTTCAATCCTTCTGCTAGACTGAGTGCAATTTTTCAGACTTTTTCTAGATATTGCAGCGAAAATTAGGTGGGCGGCGCTGTTGAGAAAATGTAACGAGCATTCACATTTTCTTCCTTTTATCTAAGGTAGACTAATAGATTAATTTAAGTTGTAGCATTGATTACAAATAAGTTTTTCTTAATCGTTATTTTGCATCAAATCAATGCTGATTTTGACTAATTAATTTTTTATGGACAAAATAATTTATAAAAGTATAATAGGCTTAAACAAAATTAGAAATAGTCAGTCAAAAGTACCAAATGTTATTTTAGTAACAAAAACTGCACTGGAAAGCTTCGTTCACCATTCAGCCTCTTTGGCTGAGTTGCGGGAATTTGAAGTATTCTTGGCCCGATCGGCCCAAGGATACGATAAACAATCTCAGTACTGATTTAGTGATATAAATCACAATAATAGATGATTTCGATCGCGATCGCACTTTCGTTGAATCGTCATACTGCAAGATAACTGAACTCAAGCCGAGTCATCGACAGGGAACATACGACCAGCCGACAGCTACTACAAACAGACTGTCGGTTTTTTGTTGACAAAACTTTACGAAAACTTCATCTGAGGGCCATTAAAATTTCCCCACCGCTTGCCAGTGTCTTGACACCAAATCAGCCAAGAAACACCAGTAAGGGTGGGAAAACAAGTTAAAATCAAAGGGTTGAAGTCTGCTAGCGTCGTCAAAGGAAAAGTTGCTTCAGCCCAGCGGGGTTTCTAGGTATTTTTAAAGACCCAGAAATTAGGACATTGCCTGAATAACGTAATCAAAGTAAGGCGCTGCCTCAGCTGCATCATCTTCGGTGAGAAGTGCTACAGAAGCTTTCTTCAAACAGCGGACTGCTTCAGCCATGCCGGGTACGGGTACGCCCAAGGAGTTGTACATTTCCCGCACGCCAATCAAACCAATTTTCTCAATGGGATCTTTGTCGCCAGAGAGAACACCATAGGTGATCAAGCGCAAGTACCAACCGTAGTCGCGCAAGCATAGTGCCCGTTCGCGCTGCCCGTAAGCGTTACCGCCAGGGGAGATAAAGTCGGGGCGTTTCTGCCACAGGAGTTTGCTGGCTTCTTGAACTATCTTTTTTTCGTTTTCGGCAAGCGTGGCGGCGATGCGTGTCCGCTGGATGCCCGTTTGCAAAAACTCTTTGATACTCTTGAGTTCGCCGGTGCTAGGATAACGAAGTTCGTCGTCGGCTTTGAGAATGACTTGGCTAACTACGCTCATATAGATATTGCGATTGCGCTAACTCACGATAACATTTGTAAGTTTAACGAGTCTGTAGGACACAAAGGAAGAGGGGGAGAGGAGGAGAGGGGGAGAGGGGGAGAATTCAAAATCTACAATCTAAAGTTTAAAATCCAAAATCTGAAGCTATCTGGTAACAGAGATAAGGAGATAGGGAGATAGAGAGATGGGAAGAATCGAGAATCCAGAATCTAAAATACTAAAATCGGAAGACCTTTGGCAACAGGGGAATTTGGTTGAAGTGACGATCGCAGATTTAACTGACTCTGGCGACGGTGTAGGGCGTTGGGGGGATCGGGTGGTGTTCGTACCGGATATGGTGGTGGGCGATCGCGCTTTAGTCCGCTTAGTCCGCGTTAAACCGGGATACGCTCACGGCAAACTACATGAAATTTTACAACCATCTGCCCACCGGATTCGCCCTAGCTGCATTGTGGCAGATAAGTGCGGCGGTTGTCAGTGGCAGCATATTAAGTACCAGTATCAGCTAGAAACGAAGCGAAATCAGGTAATTCAAGCATTGGAACGCATTGGGGGATTTGATAACCCAAACGTCGATCGCATTTTGGCGGGTGATTCAGCTTTGGGATATCGCAACAAAGCAACTTATCCCCTGGGAATATCATCCACGGGACAGATACAAGCTGGTTATTACCAAAAAGCCAGTCACAAAATAGTTAACCTGAATCAGTGTCCCTTGCAAGATGCCCGGTTAAATCCCCTCCTAGCAGAGGTGAAACTGGATATCCAGCGTCGGCGTTGGCAGGTGTACGATGAAACGCGCCACAAAGGACAGGTGCGGCATCTGGCGTTGCGAATTGGACGCCGCACGGGTGAGATGCTGCTAACTTTGGTAGTGAAGGATGGGAAGCTGCTGGGGATCGAGGCGCAGGCGCAGGAGTGGATGAAGCGGTATCCCAAGTTGGTGGGGGTGTCGCTGAATCGGAATGGCGATCGCACAAATGCTATTTTCGGCAGGGAGACTCGTTGTATTGCGGGGAAACCTTACCTGCGAGAAGAGTTTGCGGGGTTGCAGTTCCAAATTCTGCCGGATACCTTTTTTCAAGTTTACACAGAGGTAGCTGAGGCGCTGTTGGAGGCGATCGCATCTGAGTTGAATCTGCAAGGCGATGAGGTGCTGCTGGATGCCTATTGCGGCATCGGTACGATGACTTTGCCTCTGGCGAGACAAGTGCGACAAGCAATTGGTTTGGAGGTGCAACCGGAGGCGGTGGAACAGGCGCAGGCGAATGCTGAACTGAATGGGATAACTAATGCCACATTTCAAGTTGGCGAAGTGGAGAAATTGCTGCCCCAGTTGGAAGTGACGCCGGATATTGTGTTGCTAGATCCGCCGAGGAAGGGATGCGATCGGTCTGTCATCGATACCTTACTGCAAATCAGGCCCGATCGCATCGTCTACGTCAGTTGCAAACCCGCCACCCTCGCCCGCGACCTAAAATTATTATGTCAAAACGGCGAATATCGCTTGACAAGAGTGCAACCTGCCGATCTATTTCCGCAGACAGCGCACGTTGAAGCAGCAGCTTTTTTAGTGCGTTAAATCTATGACTCAAA
>CASBRD010000175.1 GCA_949128025.1 Oscillatoriales cyanobacterium PMM_0008
GGGGATTGGGGAATTGGTCATTAGTCATTAGTCATTAGTCATTAGTCATTAGTCATTAGTCATTCTCCCCCACTCCCCCACTCTCCCACTCTCCCACTCTCCCCTTTTTGACTTTTGACTTTTGACTTTTGACTTTTGACTTTTCTAGCCCCTGTAAAGATGAATCGCAATACGCCCGAACAACTGCAAACATTCCTAGAGATTGCCACCGAAGCCGCTCTGGCTGCCGGTGCAGTCCTACAATCCTATTTAGGCAAATTAGAAGAGATTGAAGAAAAAGGGCGTCCGGGGGATTTACTAACGGCAGCAGATAAAGCTGCCGAAGCCACCATCCTAGAAATTTTACGCCGCCACTTTCCCGACCACTCAATCTTGGCAGAAGAATCCGGGCGCCTGGGAGAAAATAAAAGCGAATACCTTTGGGCGATCGATCCCCTGGATGGTACTACCAACTTTGCCCACCAGTACCCATTTTTCGCCACCTCGATCGGACTTTTGATTGACGGAATTCCCCAAGTAGGTGCTATTTTCGATCCGTTTCACAACGAACTGTTTCGCGCCGCGAAAGGTTTGGGAGCAACGCGCAACCGTCGCCCCATCAGCGTTTCCGAAACATCCGATCTGAGCAAGAGCTTGTTAGTTACCGGCTTTGCCTACGATCGCCGGGAGACAGCTGACAACAACTATGCCGAGTTTTGTCATCTCACCCATCTTACCCAAGGCGTGCGGCGCAGCGGTTCAGCATCACTCGATCTAGCCCATGTGGCTTGCGGACGTCTTGATGGATACTGGGAAAGAGGACTTTCTCCTTGGGACATAGCCGCAGGAGTTGTAGTGGTGCAGGAGGCAGGCGGCAAGGTAAGCGCTTACGATCGCAGTTCCTTGCAAATTGATTCAGGCCGAATTCTTGCCACCAACGGTCACATTCATCACAGCCTCAGTAGCGAACTTATGCAGGTTCGTCCATTATCAGGTTGGAGTAATGCCGTAGATTCACCCTAGCGCATAGTTAGAGGTGGCGAAGTACACTAGATTTAATCGCTCCAAAATTCGGAAACTACACTATGGCTTTTAATATAGAACGGGGACTATTCAAGTTAGAGTTTACGGATCACCACGCAGTTTTGGGAGTCCCATTAGATGCAGCGCCCAACGATATCCGCAAACGGTATCTCAAAATTTCCCGTCGCCTGCATCCTGACAGCTGCACTGCGGAAAGCGAACCAGTAAAACAGCAGGCCAGCCAGTTATTTGCCAAACTGGTAAATCCAGCTTACGAACACTTGTTTGGGGAGCAAAGTCGGGCTGAACATAATGCACTTTTGGGTCGCATGGGCAAACGCCTCGTTCAGGAACAAAACAAAATCGAAATTCATAGCGAAGCAGCCAAGAAGTTAAGCAAGGCAGGCAACTTGGATGTAGATTATAAAACGGCACTCCAAAGCTTGGCGGAAAAGGAATATGAAGCGCTCGATCGAGTTCTGGAACAAATTGCTGAAATCAGCGAACTGAATTTGATTTACTTGCTCAGAAAAACGGGTAAAAAAGAACCTACCAACCCTCAACCAAAGCCTCCAAAACCACAAGGGCCAGTTACACCAGTACCACCGCCACCTCCTAAGCAGGAAACTTCACCGACTGAGACTTATTGCCGTCGCGCCGCAGAGTATCTCGAAAAAAACTACCCTGCTAAAGCGCTTTTGGAAATGAAGGATGCGCTCAAAATGGAGCCAAATAACCCTCGCTGCCACGCGCTACTAGCAATGGCTTATTGGCAGCAAGACCAGGGAACAATGGCTAAGATTCACATGAATCAGGCTTTGAAGTTCAATCCTCAAGAACCAACAGCATTAGAGGTTAAAAAATTGATGGAAAAGCAGGCAGAAAAAGACGCTTATGCTGCTAAGAAGAAGGAAGCCGAAAAAAGCAGTGGTGGTTTTTTTGGCCTGTTTGGTGGTGGTAAAAATCCAGAGAAAAAAGAGAAGAAAAAATAATGGTGCATGAATCACCCCCCTCTTTTCCTCCAAAAAGGGGGGATGTCAAAGGCGGAACTTTTAACCGCCCAGATGACAAAGGACTCAACTTTTATGCGCCCGGTGCTAGGGATTTATTGCCCCTGGATGTTGCCCAAAAACGCTGGATTGAAGACCGCTTGCAGCAGGTATATCATCGGTGGGGCTATCACCGGATTATTACTTCCACGATCGAGCGGTTGGATACTCTGATGGCTGGCGGGGCGATCGATCGCTCAACGGTTCTGCAATTGCAAAATGCAGAGGAGGAGGGACTGGGATTGCGCCCAGAACTGACTGCTAGTATCGCACGAACGGCAGTAACCCGGATGGCTGGTGTCGCCTATCCTCAGCGCCTCTATTACAATGCGAATGTGTTTCGCCGATCGCCAGAAGGTAGCCACAACAATCAGCAGGAATTCTATCAAGCTGGGGTGGAACTGATCGGCGGCGGCGGATTGCTGGCGGATGCGGAGATTTTGCTGTTGCTGGCAGAATGTATGCAGACTCTGGGTTTGAGCAATTGGTATTTGATTTTGGGAGAGGCGGGACTGACTCGAAGTTTGCTTTCTCCTTTCCCGGATGCTTTGCAAGATAAGGTGCGGCGGGCGATCGCACATCTCGATCGCGTTACCCTGGAAACTCTGCCTCTCTCAGAGGAACTCCGCGATCGAGCTTTGATGTTGCTAGATTTGCGCGGACGTCCAGCCGACGTGCTGCAAAAAGTTGCCCATCTAGAACTACAGCCGCCTCAGCAAGAAGCTCTCAACAATCTTAAATCTCTTGTAGAGTTACTAGAAGGAGGCTTTCCGAAGTTAAGTGATGGATCTGCGATCGCTTCTAGGGTGATTCTCGACCTCAGCTTAATTCAAACTTTTGACTACTACACTGGCATAGTGTTTGAAGTAGTCGGCGAAACTGAAACAGGAAAGCGCGTTTTGGGACAAGGAGGTCGCTACGACCAATTGCTGAGCCTTTATCATCCCCAAGGACAAAACGTTCCCGGTATCGGCTTTTGCCTTAATATAGAAGACCTTCACCAAGCTTTGCTACCTACCTCTCAGTTACCGCACCAAACGCCTGCTATCGACTGGTTAGTTGTACCCCAAACTCCCCAAGCTTACCCAGCTGCTTTTGCTTATGCCCAAACTCTCAGAGATTCGGTTAATTTAGTACGAGTGGAAATAGATTTGATCGGACGCGATCGAGATGCTATCCGGGATTATGCTATTCGTCGCCGCATCCGCCAAATTGCCTGGATCGAAGGGGAAGGGTCACCAATGATTGAAGCGCTATGAGGAAAAAAGCATTAAAATCCGTAATGTAGGTTCAATACCTTCGCCATTTCTTTGCTTTGTTGGGTTGAGTGAAGCGAAACCCAACCAATGCGCGTCCATTTTTCGGTTTGGCGAAGGTAATGTAGGTTAGAACAAGATTTCTATCCGGTCTATTCTGCCGAATTTCAAGAGAGAGAACACTTTGCCGCACACAATTGTTACCAATACTTGCGAAGGCGTCGCCGATTGCGTGGACGCCTGTCCCGTTGCTTGCATTCACGAAGGCCCAAGCAAAAATGCTAAAGGTACTGACTGGTACTGGATTGATTTTGCCACCTGTATTGACTGTGGCATTTGTTTGCAAGTATGTCCTGTAGAAGGGGCGATCGTCCCAGAAGAACGCCCAGATTTGCAAAAAACGCCTCAGTAGTTAATTTCAGATTACCGAGTTCAGATTTCCAATTGTCAATTCCAAATAAATTTAAAATCTGCAATTCTTCAATCTGAAATTTCCTAATGACCACTAACAACTGACAACTGACCACTAACAACTAACAACTGACCACTAACAACTGACAACTGACAACTGACAACTGACAACTGACAACTGACTAATGACTAACGAACCATTATTAGAAGTTGAAGATGTTTATGCAGGATATGTCAAAGATTTGGATATCCTGCAAGGCGTCAATTTCAAAATTTATCCAGGTGAATTGGTGGCGGCGATCGGCCCAAATGGTGCCGGTAAATCAACGCTGGCTAAAACTATCTTTGGACTCCTCACACCCCACCGAGGCAAAATAACTTTCAAAGGCGAAAACATTGCTGGCTTAAAGTCAGATCGAATCGTTCAGCGGGGGATGTGCTACGTTCCCCAAATCGCCAATGTTTTCCCTTCCCTTTCGGTGGAAGAAAATTTAGATATGGGCGCTTTTATTCGCAATATCTCTTTACAACCGCTCAAGGATAAAATTTTTGCTTCTTTTCCCGTTTTGGCAAAGCGCCGCCACCAACGTGCTGGGACTCTCTCTGGTGGGGAACGCCAAATGTTGGCGATGGGAAAGGCTTTGATGTTAGAACCGAGTCTGCTGCTGCTGGATGAACCTTCGGCTGCTTTGTCTCCTATTCTGGTAAACAATGTTTTTGAGCAGATTAAACAGATTAATCAGACGGGAACTGCTATTGTGCTGGTGGAGCAAAATGCTCGGAAAGCTCTGGAAATGTCCGATCGCGGTTATGTGTTGGAGGCTGGACGCGATCGCTTCTCTGGCCCCGGCATAGAATTGTTGAATGACCCCAAAGTCGGCGAACTCTATCTGGGAATCAATACTTTACATTAAATTTTGCTTGTAAGTAGTGTTGATCTCAACGCGGTTTTGCTGTATATTAGAGTGATTCCTTTAATAATGGGGTAGTTGTGATTATAAAAATTTAGAACAGATTCCCATTATGAAGAAAATCATTCAAACATAATTCAATTGTATCACCAAGCAGCCAGAAAAAATCTGATTGCCTTTACTCGAAAACAGGAGGCCAAAGTTCGGCAATTGGCAATTCCCAACCGGGGCACAACTCTGGTATTGTGAGGATGTGGCCATCTCGAAGTACTTGGGGTTGAGCGTTCAGACGATAAACTGTCACAGTTAGTTTATCGGGGTCGATCAAAATCCCCACATCTGTTCCCAGTCTCAGGAATAAGTCAATTTTCTCTTCGATGGGCTTAATGCGATCGGTTTTAGACTTAATTTCTACCATCAAGTCGGGGACTAACTCAACAAAATTTCGCTGACTGCGCTTGAGTCTTTCGGCGCGGACAAAGGAAACATCTGGCGCACGTAAGTTTGAGTTAGGTAAGATAAAGCCAGCACTGGAACCAGTCAGGCGACCTAGATTGCGTGGTAGTAACCACATACCCAATAGAATGAGTAATCGAGAACCAATTTCGCTAGATGTGTAATCGCATGGCCCCATAACGACAATTTTCCCATCCACTAACTCGTATTGCCAGTCTGGATGTTCGGATTGTAGTTCTTCTAAGTCTTTAATAGTTAGGAACATCAGGTAACCTATAGTTAATTGGTAACTCTATATCAGATCTTGCACGATCGCTACCTTTATTTGTGACTATCAAACTTCAACTTCACCATCTCCAAGGTATCCGCACTCACGCTGAAAGCACCTATCCAGAAGAGTGCTGCGGCATTGTGGTGGGACATTTAGGTGATGATGGGAAAACTGTAGTGGAAATTTGGGCTACCGAGAATGCCTGGAGTGCTGAAGCGGCAGATGATTTCCCAAGGGGAGAAGGGGAGGGGAGTAAAAGGCGGCGATATGCGATCGCACCTGGTGATATGCTAAAAGCACAACGGGAAGCACGCGATCGGGCCATGAATATCATCGGCATCTACCATTCGCACCCAGATCATCCGGCGATTCCCTCAGAAATGGATCGTGCGATCGCATGGCAGGTGTATTCTTATATCATTGTCTCAGTGCCGCAAAGCAAAGCTGGGGAACTGCAAAGCTGGTGTCTAGACGACAGCCACCAGTTTCAGCCAGAGGAAATTATCACTGAAATATAAAACAAATTATAAAAATTACAGAAACGCAAACGCACAAAGGATACTCTTTTTAGATAGGATCTAAATCCGCTCCCCTATCAGACTGCCATGCTCAATCCCAATCTGGATGAAATCCAGTTATCCAAAGAAGAATACGAACGCTACTCCCGTCACCTAATTTTACCAGAAGTAGGACTGGAAGGGCAAAAACGCCTCAAAGCTGCCAGCGTCCTCTGCATCGGTACGGGTGGACTGGGTTCCCCACTGCTGCTGTACCTCGCAGCGGCGGGTGTAGGACGCATCGGTATTGTGGATTTCGATATCGTCGATAGTTCCAACCTGCAACGCCAAGTCATCCACGGCACATCTTGGGTAGGTAAACCCAAAATTGAATCTGCCAAAAACCGGATTCTGGAAATCAACCCGAATTGCCAGATAGACTTGTACGAAACCCGGATAAGTTCAGAAAACGCTCTCGACATCATCAAACCTTATGACATTGTAGTGGATGGTACAGACAACTTCCCCACCCGCTACCTGGTAAACGATGCCTGCGTTTTGCTGAATAAGCCTAACGTCTACGGTTCCATCTTCCGGTTTGAAGGACAAGCTACCGTCTTTAACTACGAAGGTGGCCCGAATTACCGCGACTTGTACCCGGAACCGCCGCCACCGGGGATGGTTCCCTCTTGTGCTGAAGGTGGCGTTTTGGGGATTTTGCCAGGAATTATTGGTGTGATCCAAGCCACGGAAACCGTCAAAATTATATTAGGAAAAGGCACAACTCTCAGCGGTAGACTGGTGCTTTTCAACGCTTTGGAGATGAAGTTCCGGGAATTGAAACTGCGACCAAATCCTGTCCGTCCTGTGATTGAAAAGTTGATAGACTACGAACAATTCTGCGGTATTCCCCAAGCAAAGGCAGAGGAGCTTCAACGGCAGATGGAAATGCAAGAAATGACTGTACTAGAATTGAAGCAGCTGCTTGATAGCGGTGCTGATGATTTTGTACTGCTTGATGTTCGCAATCCGAATGAGTACGAAATTGCTAAGATTCCCGGTTCTGTTTTAGTGCCGTTACCGGATATCGAAAGCGGTAATGGTGTTGAGAAGGTTAAAGAATTGCTCAACGGTCATCGTTTGATTGCACATTGTAAGATGGGCGGGCGATCGGCAAAGGCGCTGGGCATTTTGAAGGAAGCTGGAATTGTTGGTACGAATGTGAAAGGCGGTATCACTGCTTGGAGTCGCGAAGTCGATGCTTCGGTTCCTGAGTATTAAGATCCCCCCAACCCCCCTTAAAAAGGGGGGCTAAGAAGTTGTAGAAATTGTAGGGTGGGCTTTGTCGATGGCGGTGTTTCGCTCTCCGGCGATATCTTTGCTGGGGAAATATGCCACAAGACCTGAGTTACCGATGGCTGCTAGTTTTTTAACTTTGGCTGGTGGGATAATTGGCGCATTTAAACCGATCGCGGATGATTTTGTGGTTAGTACGGGGCCAATGGTTGCTTTTGCGATCGGTTCATTTGTCCTTTTAGGTGCAGCAGCGCTGTTGCGTTTCTTAGATCCACCAGAAACACCGACACCGGAGGAGACTTCCCCTACTCCCCCACTCCCCC
>CASBRD010000176.1 GCA_949128025.1 Oscillatoriales cyanobacterium PMM_0008
GACGAGTAGGCGGCGGCTCTGTAGCCACATTCTGGCTAGCGGTTGGATCGAGCTTCACCAAGGAACCTGTTAGATTAGTGCGATAAACCCAACGTTGGCGATCGCGAACCACCACCACTCGCCAGCCGGGAACCACAGCCTTAGAGCAAATAATGCCAGGGTTAGCTATCCCCAGACAACCATCAGTCCAGGTTTCCTGTTTAGCTTCAATAATACGCAGACCAGAAGTTGGTATCCCCGTCTGCTGAGACAAATTCTGTAAAACCGCATTGGCAATAACTTCTGGAACCAAGTCGTTATTCTGTCTAGCTTCTCTCCTAGCGGGTTGTGCCGCTAAAAGTTGTTGACTTGTCTCAAAGGTGGAAGCACTGGCAATCCCGCATATCGCCAAGCTAGCTGTAGCAAAAACAATCTTGCCAAGTGAAGCCAAGAAACTCTGATTCATATAGCACTTACGCATTTCAACTGTGGATTTAGGATTAATCACTCTTTTAAGTCAAAAGATAATATCATATTAAATAACATACTTTACGAATCTTCATAAAAAAACTGTGATTACCCAGCACTTGGCGACAGCCAGCAACTTGGAAAAACTTACCTGGATTTGGAAAGGCCATAAAATTCAGTACACTGTCATGGGCGCTGGACGTCCGCTGGTACTGATTCATGGCTTTGGTGCTTCTATTGGACACTGGCGTCAGAATATTCCGGTGCTAGCCGCCGGTGGCTACCGAGTATTTGCGCTGGACTTACTGGGATTTGGCGGTTCGGATAAGCCACCACTAGATTACACCCTGGATTTGTGGGAAGAATTGCTTAAAGATTTCTGTTCATCGCATATTGATGAACCCGCTGTATTTGTGGGCAATTCGATCGGTGCTTTACTCAGTTTAATGGTAGTGGCGGATTATCCAGACATTTCTGCTGGTGCTGTTCTGATCAACTGTGCTGGTGGACTAAATCATCGCCCCGACGAACTAAATCTGCCCTTAAGGTTGGTGATGGGAGGCTTTACCAAGCTGGTCAGTTCCCAAGTTTTTGGCCCGTTTATATTTAATCGGATTCGCCAGAAACACCGCATCCGTCGCACCCTCCAGCAAGTTTATTTTAACCGGGAAGCGATCGCAGACGAACTTGTCGATCTCCTCTACGAGCCTTCCTGCGACCCTGGCGCACAGCGGGTTTTTGCTTCCATTCTGACTGCGCCTCCTGGCCCCAGTCCATCAGAATTGTTGCCGAAAGTGAAGCATCCGCTACTGGTACTTTGGGGAGAAAAAGACCCCTGGACACCTATTACTGGTGCAAAGATTTATCAGGAACTTAGCGAGAACGGTCAACCGATCGAATTTGTATCAATTCCCAATACTGGTCACTGTCCCCACGACGAACGACCGGATATCGTGAATCAGTTGATTTTGGATTGGTTACCTAAGCTTTAGGAAGGAATGCGATCGCATTAAGCAAATACTTTAGAAATTGCGATCGCTTTTATCGCTCGCTTAACTTTAATGGTAGACTATTTACAATCAAACTCTATCCGTTTATAATAATATAATTTCTAGGTCTATATAGATTGGAATAAAGAATAATGACAGCTATTTTAATTGAAGTTCAGGGACAAGATGCGATCGCAGCAACCGAAGAATTACTCTCCATCTCTGGAATATCCGGCAGTTACGAGGTGGACAGCGAAATAGAACGCGAAGGAATCGTAGCAACCATAGCCACTATTATAGGGATTGTCGGTGGTGCGATCGCGATCGCTGAACAGATTCGCAAGTGGTATCAAGAATACAAACAGGGACAATCTGGCAAAAAAATCGAGAAAGTCTTGATTGTCGGCAAAAATGGCAAACGGCTACTTTTGGAGAATGCGACATTAGAGGACATTCGGAAAATTTTAGACTAAAATTAACACAAGACCTAAATTGGGATGTACATCTGTGTTCATCTGTGTTCATCTGTGGACATCTGTGGTAAAAAAACCAACCCTTCCAGCAATCAGTAGACGATCGCACTCAAAAATGTCAAAATCGATAAAATATCCCCAAAACGACCTAATATGCAAATCCTGCACCTCGACCTCAAACAAGTCGCAGGCGAATATGTAGAACTACGGTATTTTCTCGATAACCCAAACCAGTATCAAAAACGACAGCTACCCCTAGCAGAAATCGCCCAATGGCTGAACTTAGCCGAACAAGATTACTATGTTCGCCTAGCGGAAGACTATGCCAAAACCGGACAAAAGCTGTATAACTGGTTAGATGGGACCGATCGCTTTTTCCAAACACTCCTCAACCAACATCAGCGAGATGGCATAGTTTTAGCCATTGCGACTGCGGAAAACCTCGCCCATTTGCCTTGGGAAGTGCTGCATGATGGTAACAGTTTTTTAGTGCAACGAATACCCGGAGTTGTGCCGGTACGCTGGTTATCATCCGATGCAGTCAAGAAATTAACCATCGAGGCGACACCAGAAAATCGGGCGTTGAACCTGTTATTTATGGCAACATCGCCATTGGGAGTAGAACCGATACTCGATTTTGAGGCGGAAGAAGGGCGAATTTTGGAGGCGACGGCGCGACAACCTTTATTTTTAGCAGTAGAAGAAAGCGGTTGTTTGTCCGAGTTGGGTTATTTAATCAAAAATTACGGTAAAGGATATTTTGACGTTTTCCACCTCACAGGTCATGCTAACCTAACCGATGCCGGGGCGCGTTTTATTACCGAAACCGATATTGGCGAAGCTTACCATGCGACGGCGGAAGATATCGCCAGAGAGTTACAATTTAACATCCCTAAACTAATTTTCCTCTCAGGTTGTCGTACTGGACAAGCGGGGAAAGCAGGCGGAGTTCCTTCGATGGCGGAAGAATTGCTGAAATTGGGTGGGAAAGCAGTTTTAGGTTGGGGACAAAAAGTTTTAGATGCAGATGCGAAGGAAGCAGCAGCAACTTTATATAAGGAATTAGCGGCGGGAAAGCAAATTACCGAAGCAGTTGCTTGTACTTACCAAACTTTAATTAAAATCAAAGCGCGAGATTGGCATTTGTTGCGGTTGTATGCAGCAGAGAGTTTACCAGGAAACTTAGTCACGCCTGAGAATACGCCAGAAAGAGAAGAAGCGCCTCCCGCTTCCGTTGATACCGAGTTTTTTGACAATGCGGGAAAGGTAAAAGTCGCCAAACGCGAGAGTTTTGTCGGTCGTCGCCGTCAGTTACAATCTTGTTTAAGGGTGCTGACTCCGCCATCCAAAGAAGTAGGTGTATTGATTCATGGCATGGGTGGTTTGGGTAAGAGTAGTTTAGCAGCCAGATTATGTGATAGATTACCCAAATTTGAGCGAGTTGTTTGGGTAGGGCGCATCGATGAAGCGAGTTTGGTGAATCGTTTGGCAGAAAAGTTGGACTCGAAGGAATTGCGGAAAACGGTACAAGATTTTGATGAGGAATTGAAATTTCGGTTAAAGCGGGTGTTTGCGGCGGAAAAAAAACGGTTTTTGCTAGTATTAGATGATTTTGAGGATAACAATTTAGAACCCCGTGATGGTGGGTATGTGCTGAAAACGGAAGCTGCGAAGGTTTTAGAAGCGTTAGTTTGGGCAATTCGGGAAACTAACTCGCGTCACAGTTTAATTATTACCAGTCGTTACGATTTTGAATCTACCCAATTGCGGTATTTTTATAAGCAACCTTTGGATGCGCTACAGGGGGCAGATTTAAGAAAAAAGTGTAGTCGCCTCGCTGCTTTTAGTGAGGAATCTAAGGTAGATAAGGCGTTGCTGTCGCAAGCAAAAAGATTGGCAGATGGAAATCCTCGGTTGTTGGAATGGTTGGATAAGGTACTGGGGAATTCTGGTAAAAGTGGGACGAGTGGCGCTGCTTTAGAACTTCTCTCCATCGAAAGTGTATCGGAAATTCTCACCAAAATGGAAGGCAAGCGGATTGACTTGCGAGAACAGGTTTTAGCGAAAGCTTTGCTGCAACTGATGGATGAACCGATGCAGGAAATGTTATCACGGGGACTGGTGTTTGAGTTGCCAGTACCAAAAGCGGCGCTAACTGCTGTTTGTGATTCTATCCTGAATTTGGAAGGGCAGATAATTCGGGCGGTTGCTTTGGGATTATTGGAAGTTAGTCCTGATGATTCGGTAAGAGTTCCGCGCATTTTGCCTTTAATGTTACCGGAAAATGGGGATAGTTTGAATCGGCAAGGGGCTGAGGTGTTGTATCGTCTTTGGTGGGAGGATTCGGAAACTTCAACTGAGGAACAAAGGCTGGAAATTCATCGGTTGGCGTTGCGAGGGAAGGTAGAAAATATTGCTGTTAAAATGGCAACAGTTCTGACAGGTGGATGGATCAAAAACAGCCGATTTCGGGAAGTTGTCAGGGTTTGTAAAGATACTCTAGAACTTACGGAAAATTATCGCATCCTTCATAACATAGCTATTTCCGAACAAGAACTTGGTTTAATTGAAAAAGCATTGGAACACCATCAGCAAGTTCTTAAACTTTGCCCTTCTGAAGACGAAATACAAAAAGCGGCGACTTTGCACCAACTGGGAATTCTCAAAGCTAACGCGGGAGACATTGCAGGGGCGATCGCACTTTACGAACAATCTTTAGCTATTAATGAAAGTATTGGCAACCTCCAAGGTAAAGCAATGACATTACAA
>CASBRD010000177.1 GCA_949128025.1 Oscillatoriales cyanobacterium PMM_0008
GGCCCTTGCCGATCAGAAACAGAAATTTCGGATTTCCACCATTCGATAAATACTTCATGAACTGAAAAATGGCACGCGGCGATATGGGAGAAGATTTCAGTATTGGTTTTTGTGGTGTTGTCGGCGATTACTTTGTCTGGCTACGAGTTGCCGCATGGAGAGTTTGGGGCATTAGTTAGCGGTGGTGTGGTGCCTTTGTTGAATATTTTGGTAGCGCTAAAAGTTGCCTTGGGATCATGGGCGGTGGTGTTAATTTTTATTCGTTATCGGGGATTATTGTGATAGATTTTGGAACTGAGAATATAGGTAAAATTCCTGATAATGCTATAGTTAAAAAAGCTGATAATTAGAAGAAACTTCGATATGTCGCAGTCTAGTCCATACCAACCTGTTCTACTACGAATATTGCATAGTGCTATTGCATTACTAACTATTTTGGCACTGGTTTCAGGTTTTTGGGTTTATAATACCTATGACAAACGTTGGGGTAGTATTCCTTTACCTAAGCTAGAAGATATTCAAGGTATTCATGGCACTATTGCCGTGATGTTTATATTGCTTCTCCCCTTTTTTGCTCTATACAGTTTTCATCTCGGCTATCGTCGTCTAGTACAAAAGCAATCTTTCAACCAATTGAAACAACTTGGTAAACCTGTTTGGTGGATATCATTACATCATATTGCAAATACATTGATGTTGCTTGCTGCAACGTTTGCTGTGGTGACTGGTCGAATGATGAAAGAAAAATGGTTGCCTGCTGGAGAATTTTACCACGAATGGTATATGGCTCATTTAGTATCGTGGCTATGTGTGTTTATTAGTTTTGCATTACATCTACTATTGGGAGTAAAAGTAGGTGGTGTTCCATTGTTAGTATCGATGGTTGATTGGAGAATTCGCGATCAAGATAGACCACATTTTTGGTTGCAAGAAATCAGAATTAATCACTCCAGTTTGAGCTTGAAAATTATTGAAATAATTGTGATTGGTGGGATCATTATGGCATTTATTTTACCAGCTTTGAGTTCATAAAAAGGCAACCGATCAAGGAAGGATACTGTTCTGGATGCGGTTGCCTGAATTAATCAAACGTCCTCATTAATGATTGGATTAGGTGTCCCTTTGACATACACCTTATCAAGAGCTTGTTGCAGGGCTGTGGTGCGATCGCCTAACACATGATCGGGATGAATCAGATCAAACAGACCCAACTTCTGCAAGCGGCCGTAAATTTTTTCACTGGCCCCGACAATGTAGACCTGTAGCCCCTTATCGTGGGCATCCCGAATCACGTTTTCGATCGCCAGCGAAGCCGTCACCCCCATTGAGGGCACTTGGGACAGATCCACGACCAAAGCATCGGCTTCTTTCATAGCATTGTGTTCGCGAGAGATCGCCTTGGACAAGCCAAAAATCATTGGACCGCTCAAGCAAAACAGTAAGACTCGTCCCTCCCCCTTGTCTAAAAGCTGCTTTTGTTCACTGGTCAGACGAACATCATCATCTATATCAGAAATCAACTTCACATCACCAGAGCGCACCTCGCTTAACTGTTGGATAGTTAGGATGTTGGCAATAAATACCCCCACACCGACAGCCACAATCAAGTCTACAAAAACCGTCAAGAACAACACCCCGTACATAATCAGGGCCCCCTTGGTGGAGACTTTGTGCGATCGCTTTAAGAAACTCCAGTCGAGAATATCAATCCCCACCTTGAGAGCAATTCCCGCCAACACCGCCATCGGAATCGGTTGGGTCAGTTTCGCCGCCCCCAAAACCACCACCAAAAGCACTAGCGACCGCGTTAAACCAGATAATGCCGAAGTCGCGCCAGTCTGGATATTTACCACTGTCCCCATCGTGGCACCAGCACCGGGTAAGCCACCGCACAAGCCAGATATGATGTTGCCAATTCCTTGACCAATCAACTCCTTATCAGACTTGTGTTCCGTCCGGGTCAAGCTATCTGCCACTACTGCGGTCAGTAGGGTATCAATACAGCCCAACATCCCTAGCATCAACCCATCTACAAACATCAGTGTCAGTTCACTTGGGTTAAAGGTCGGTAGTTGTAAGGGCGGCAGTCCGATGGGAATTTCCCCAATCCGGCGAATATCAACGCCCTGGAATACAGTCAGAGAAATCACCGTACCCACAATCAGGGCTACCAACTGCGGCGGTACCACTTTCTTCAACTTCTTAGGCATGAAGAAAATAATCGCCAGCGTAACTGCCCCTAAAATTGCCTCCGGCGGATTGATATTAGCAATCAACTGCGGAATCGACGTAAAAGTACCTAACACACCGCCCTTGGGCGCAGCTTGTCCTAGAAACGGTGCAATTTGCAGAATAATCAGAATCACCCCAATCCCAGACATAAAGCCAGAGATGACGCTGTAGGGCATCAGAGTGATATATTTCCCCAGCTTAAATATGCCAAAAATGATTTGAAATATCCCCGCCAACATCACAACAGTGAAGGCCATTGCCAGACCTTTTTCTGGGTTAAGGGCGGTGAGTCCAGCAACAATTGTAGTCATTACAACGGTCATCGGCCCGGTTGGTTCTGAAATCAGCGTGGGGGTGCCACCAAATAGTGCTGCAAAAAAACCGACACAAACCGCCCCATACAGTCCACCGAGGGGGCCAACTCCAGAGGCGACCCCGAAGGCCAGAGCCAGGGGTAATGAGACGACTGCCGCCGTGACACCGCCAAAGATGTCGCCCCGCAGGTTATTAAACCGAATTAGATTGGTGATTGACATAAGTTAAGTGGTGAATACATCGTGCGTAAGGTCAACTGGAAGCACATCATCTTTTAAAGATGATGTATTTGGGCATGAAATCTGAAGCTGGCTATTTACAGTCAGACTTCGGATTTTGAAATTTGAAAATAGTTAAATCATTCGATATTTTTTACTTTACGTCATTCTAAGTCACCATAACTGTTTCATGTCCACAGAAAAAAACCTATTAAGCATAGATAGTAATTTATGCTTAATAGTTCAGCTTATAAACTTGCTGAAGGGGTGAAAACTATGCTCGAAAGCTTTACAAGCCAAGGGTTTTAATCCACCCACATCCTGAAAAATTGGCAGGGATCTCTGGTGGCCGAAAACGAATCTATAAGCCTTATAGCTGCTAGTATTTGAGTTTCTGGAGCTTTGTAGGTTGGGTTTCGCTTCACTCAACCCAACCTACAAAGAAATGGCGAAGGTATTGCCCTTAGAAACCCGGTTTCTGGAGCGCCCATTACTTGCGTTCTGGATGTTCGGCCTCATACGAGGGAATATTGAACTGGTTAATAGCCGCAATCAGCTGGTATAATCGCCCAAAGTCCCGTTGATTGAAGTACAAAGCGAGGCGAGGCAAGTCAAAGCTTTCATCTCCTGCCTCTTGGGGGAAAGCAGAGGTTTTTTCAATCCGCCCTTTGACTAAGATGTCTTTGAAGTTTTCATTCAACCGCTCCACATCCTCATCTTTGAGTTCGGACTTGAGGCGAATCACGAATTGGTCTTCCACGTAGCGACTGGAATGGTAGACGCGATAAAAACTGGTAATCGTTTCGCAGGCTACATCCAAGTTGTCCGTAATCGTGTATACGCTCCGGTCTTCTGGACTAACTAAACCGCGTTGCACTAGATGCTTGTCAATGTATGCGTCCCAGTCTTTCCAATAATCTCCGCCTGGGCGATCGATCAAAATTAACGGAACTGGCCCATACCGACCCGTCTGGCAGAGCGTCAAGCACTCAAAAGCTTCGTCTTGGGTGCCGAAACCGCCGGGAAAAAGAGCCACAGCATCACTTTCCCGCAACAGAAACAGCTTGCGCGTGAAAAAGTATTTAAAGTGAATTAGTTTGGGGTCACCCATAATGAATGGGTTTGCTTCCTGCTCGAAGGGGAGTCTAATATTGAGGCCAAAGGATTTTTCGGCTCCCGCGCCTTCGTTCCCAGCCTGCATGATACCACCACCACCTCCGGTCATCAACATGAACCCCAGAGCGGTGACGCAACGGGCAAAGTCAGCGGCTATCTGGTATTCGGGACTATCCGCTGAGAGGCGAGCTGAGCCAAATATGGTGACTTTGCGAACGTGCCGATAGGAATAAAATGTCTGGAATCCCCGCTCCAAATCTTGTAAAGAGGCAGTCAGAATCTTCCAGTCCAGGCGATCGATCTCACTCCCAGCGATTCGCAGGAGCGTCCCCAGTGACTGCTCAATCCATTTTTTGTGTTTTAGTGTTGGCAGCCGCTCGATTATCTCCGCCAGGTCTGCTGGGAGAGTATCAAACGAGGGAGTAATGGTCATAATTTTTTCGCACTGGCGGGTATTCCATACTAGCAAGATTCAGGCTATTGAGCGTGAAATTGCGACAGCACGGTAGCAATTCTTTACTAATTGCAACCGATGAGTCAGTTAGGACGCAACAAAAATCAAATCAAATAAATATTGATTGCGGCATAAGCCGCAGCGCCAGCCCAACCCCTCTTATGGGTGCGCTGGCGGCGCGGTTAAATTCTGTCAACATTTTTGGACAAACAGAAATAGGGCGGCCTCACCAGTCGCCCAAATAGAATTACAACAGCCCAGCAGGCTCTAGCTCAACCAGGTCTAGAGGTGCTTCTCCAAAGTGTTTGCCAGCGTAGTCTTGGGAACCGCGCCGACCACCATATCGACCCTCTGACCTGCTTTGAAAATCATCAGGGTGGGAATGCTGCGTATCCCATACTGGCTGGCCACGTTAGGATTCTCATCCGTGTTGAGTTTGACAACCTTCACCTGGCCTTCGTACTGCTGCGCTATTTCCTCCACGACCGGCGCAACCATCCGGCAAGGACCGCACCAAGGAGCCCAAAAATCAACTAAAACCGGAACTTCACTGTCAAGTACTTCTTGCTTAAACGTAGCGTCTGTTACTTGTGCGGCTGCTGACATGCCTACAATTCCTTGCTTAAATATTGTCTTTATTTCCTTCGGAATTCTACCATAACCGAAAGAGATCTTCTTTCCACCTTAAAGCATATACATATTTTAACGATTTTGTGCCATAAGGAACCGCCCGAACGTCAGTCCGGGCGGAGTGTGGTGTGAGGAGTGAACGGAAACATGCGTCTCCGCTATTTCTATTGTATGCCACAGATTCGCTTTTTCCAGGGATTTAGCCGGGAGTCCTGAAAATTTTCCCAAGTAAATTTGTTAAGTACATCTACTTACCCATCCCCAGTTGCTGGGCTTTTTGGTAAACTTTGCCTTCGGTTAACAAAGAGGGCGCAATTACTACTTCGACTTGTTGCATTTCCTTGATGTCCTTGGCTCCCAAAGTACCCATGCTAGTTTTTAATGCGCCTAGTAAGTTATGAGTGCCATCATCCAGTCCGGCTGGCCCTCGGAGGATTTGCTCCAGAGTGCCTGTAGTGCCTACACGAATGCGAGTGCCGCGAGGCAGAACTGGGCTGGGAGTAGCCATACCCCAATGATAACCGCGTCCGGGTGCTTCTTTGGCTCTGGCAAAGGGTGAGCCAATCATCACGCCGTCTGCGCCGCAAGCAATGCACTTGCAGATATCGCCGCCGGTAATTAAACCGCCATCAGCAATTACTGGCACGTAGTTACCAGTTTCCTGAAAATAATCATCCCGTGCGGCGGCACAGTCGGCAACGGCAGTGGCTTGAGGGACACCTACACCCAAGACGCCGCGAGAGGTACAGGCTGCACCGGGGCCAATGCCTACCAATACTGCGGCTGCCCCAGCTTTCATTAAGCTTAGGGTGACTTCGTAGGTGACGCAATTGCCCAAAATTACTGGGATGGGCATTTCTCGACAGAACTGGGCCAAATCTAGTGGCGTTACCGACTCTGGCGAAAGGTAAGCGGTGGAAACTACTGTTGCTTGCACAAAAAATAGGTCTGCACCAGCTTTGGCGACAACTGAGCCGTATTTAGTCGCGCCTGCGGGGGTGGCGCTGACGGCGGCGATGCCACCTTGACTTTTGATTTCCTGTATGCGCTGTTCGATCAGTTCGGGTTTAATCGGTTCGGCATAAAGTTCTTGCATCAGGGCGACGAACTCGTCTTTACCGACTGATGCGATGCGTTCTAAAATTGGTTCGGGGTCAGCGTAGCGGGTTTGAATACCCTCTAGGTTGAGGACGCCTAAAGCTCCTAGTTGCGATAGGAGGACTGCCATGCGAACATCGACTACGCCGTCCATCGCGCTGGCAATAATAGGAATTTCTCGATCGATACCACCAATGCGCCAGCGAGTGTCTGCCAAACTGGGGTCTAGTGTCCTAGTCCCAGGGGCTAGGGCAATTTCATCAATTCCGTAAGCTCGGCGAGCGGTTTTGCCGCGCCCAATTTGAATTTCCACGCTCGTACTCGTTCCCAAGACTATTTAAGCTAGGGTATCAAATTGTAACGGTTATGTGGCCGGGGCGAGGGAAGGAGTTAGGGATTTTTGACTAGGGGTGGGCGATCGCACTCTCTTTCTAGCAGATGATGAGGTGCGATCGCACTGTGTTGATAACTCGCCTGGAGGTTTAAACCTTCAGGATCATAGCCCGCCTGGGGTTCAAACCCCAGGCTAATAGCTGAAGTCCACTTCAGTGGACTGAAATACTTTTTTTAGTCTGGATTTACGCAACTAGCACATCAAACAGAGGTACGTTGTTGCGCTTTAGCGCTAAAGT
This sequence comes from Oscillatoriales cyanobacterium PMM_0008, assembly GCA_949128025.1. GTDB lineage: Bacteria > Cyanobacteriota > Cyanobacteriia > Cyanobacteriales > Aerosakkonemataceae > Argonema. Next base: position 6,696 of record CASBRD010000177.1, read on the forward strand.
GCAACAACGTACCGAAAAATCAACCTTTGTCTTGTGAGACACTGCTGTACTCCTATTAGTCCTCTTTCAGAGGACTTTCGCTATTAGCCTGGGGTTTGAACCCCAGGCGGGATGACTCATTGTAATTCCTCTAAAATTGCGATCGCACTCTTACTCCAGCACATAAAAATCCACATCAATTTCTGTTTTCAGTTCGGCAACTTGCTGCATAATAAGTTTATCGAAATGAATCGCTGGAACGCTGCCACTCCGATAATAAATTACGCAAGCAATTTCTGCATAATACTGAGAACATACCTCAACCAAAGGTAGCCAACCTGCTTGCAATTGTTCGATAACAGACTTAATATGAGCTTCTAGTTCAGCCGATTTTTCCAGTTTAGAATCAAGTCTCCAGCCATTGTGTTTTTTGCGAATAGTACCCCTGGAAGTAATTAAGTCACCAGCCCTCCACGTTTTAGTGGGAATTATGCCAACTTTTGCCGTAATTTCTTCCGGTTCAAAATCGAGCCCAGTCAAGGCGAAATAGGCGTAAATTTCAGATTCCATGCCAATAGTCCTTTATTTAAAAAATCATTAATGTTGAGTCCTGTATCCTCACCTGGAACTTGACCCCCTTTAGGTTTAACGTATATGTTCCCATCTCTGTCTTTGTAAAGGTCTTTCTTGGAGGCATTTTCCTCATTTTTAAGGTCATGGATATCTACTCCCGCTCTTTGTAGTTTAGCAATTTCGCCAGGAGTTAGAAGCTTGTCCTGTCTCCAGTTTCGCTCCAGTTCGCCTCCCTCTGATTCTATTTCTGTCATGCACCTGCCTATTGCTGCCAAATAGTTACAAATTAGCGCGATCGCACTTTTCAATCTTCATCTGGTTCAATTCCCAACGCCCTTAATTGTGCCGCCAATCTTTCTGCACGTTCTTCCGCCTGCTGTCTTGCTTCATCTGGTGAAGGATATTTTCTCCCTTCTTCGTCATACCAGAACAACCACTCTCTCGTCCAACCTTTATAAGTTCTGGTTTCTCTGCCAATTCCTAAACCTATTTCTGGCATCCATACAGGTTCGCCAGATTGTCGGATATACTCACCATTAACTAAGCGATGAACTTCAAAAGCATCTCCTCGTCTACTATGATAACGAACCGGCTTATAAATTACATAGTACAAAACTCCCAGTTCGGCATAATCTATTTTCTTTTGTTTGTATTCTCCTCTGTAAGTTTTGGAAACTACTTCTAATACCAAGATTGGTATTACTCCGTTTTCTTGCCAAACGACATAACTTAAACGTCCCTGTTCGCCAACAAAACGATTTACACCTAAACTGAGGAAACCATCAGGAACAATCGCCGGTTCATTGGAAGTGTGGTAAATTGCCATATCAACACCAAAAAACCAATCTTGGCGATTTGACCAGATTGCTGCCAGAATTGCTAACAATAGATTGGGTATGAGGTTTTGTAGTTCATTGTCCACAGGGGTTTCGTCAGATTCAAGTAGTTCTTCAGAGGATGGAAGATATTGCTGCGGATTGTACTGTACCATAATTTCCCTCTTTGGGATTTACTGATTATATCTTAAACATTGCGACCATTTTAAATATTTTATACTGAGAGCTTGCAGCAGAAAAGGTAGAACTTCCCGGATTTCGTGACCAGGTTCAACCTGGTCACGATAAAGCTACTTTTAGGATGTCAATCCTTCTTTATCATCCTTACCAATAGATTTCGGTGGTGTGGAAGGAGTTGACATTGGCGTTACTCGTCGTGATGTAGATGAGTCAGTCATTTGCCGCTTTGCTGCTGTTGGAGTAGATTGCTCTTGCGATGTGTCTGAAACTGGTAAATTATGATTGCCATCGTTACTGACTAACTGCTTTACTTGTGCAATTAACGCTCCCAATTTACCCTCATCAAGCAATGTGTTAATCAGTGCTAAACCACTGGTAGATAACAGCAGCTTATTCACATCGGTAGCACCATTACCGTTGTTGCCATTGGCACCAGGGAAAGAGTAAATTCTGGCATCACCCAAAACACCTGGTTGCGGTGCCAAAGCTTGCATAATTTCTGGCAGCTTGTCTGACAGTTCTGGCCAAATTGTGGTAATAATCTTGGCACTTAGATTGGCGTTGCTGATGGTATTTTCGGCTGATATTTTCGCGGCAATACCTTCTGCTTCTGCCAAAGCTTTATCGCGGTTAGCTTGTGCTAAGGTGCGAATGGCTTCGGCTTCTAATTCTGCCGCTTGTTGGGCGATTTCTGCTTGCCTTCTGCGCCGGAAAACATCAATTTCCACGACGTTTTGATCGGAGATACGACGTTCTTGCGCTTCTCGTTCTGCTGCAATAACCGATAGGTTTTTTGTCCGTTCGGCTTTTTCAATTTCGGTAGCGGTTGTTACCGATCCTTCTGCTTTGGCTTTTTGTGCTTCAGCGACAAAGCTTTCGCGTTTTTTGTTGGCAACTGCAATAGCAACATCTTCTTGAGCTAGTCGCGCTTCTCGTTCGGACTCAGCTATTTTTACTTGCGCTTTTAGCTTAGCAGCTTCTACCGTTTGCTGACGGGTAATTTCCGCTGTTTCTGCTTCCTGTTTTTGCAGTGCTTGCGCCACTTTGAGTTGTTTATTGCGTTCTTCCAGAGAAATATCTGCCTCAATTTGGCTTTGTTGCACCGATAGTTTCTTGCGAATTTGTTCTTCTTCAACCGACCTGTCTTGCAATATCTTAGTCCGAAGAACTGTAGCAGCTTCGGTGTCTTTTGCACCTTGAATTTCCCGCTCTTTTTGAGCCTTCAATGCTTCTACTTGTAACTGCTGCTCTATTTTGGCAGCTTCTTTCTCTTGGGCAATTTGAAGAGAGCGTTTTTGGGCATCTAGTTCTTTCTGTTCGATCGAAACTTGGGTTGTCAGTTCAACTTCTCGTTTCTGCTGAATGGATTTTTGAATTGTTTCCGTCCGCAGGCGCACCCCTTGAGCATCGAAGAAATTATTGGTGTCGTAAGTATCGCCTTCTTCAATTTCAGAAATAGCAATGTTATTGAGGGTTAAACCCACTCGTTTCAAATCTGGCTCAACCAAGTTTAATACTTCTTGGGCAAACCCTAACTTATCCGAATCTATTTCTGCCAAATCCTTAGTTTTCGCGGCAGCACGAATGGCATCATCTGCCCGTTTTTCTAAAGCATTTTTAATGTTTTCAGGTGTGATTTTTCCTTGCAGAGAAAGTCGAGCGGCAGCAGTCAAAACATCTTCTTCTGAAGCTGTGATGCAGACATAAAAGGTAACTCTCATATCTGCTCTCAAATAGTCTTTGGTGCGAACTGCAAGTTTGCCAGTGCGCTCAACATCAATGGAAATTTCTCGCAGAGGTACGCGGGTGAGTTCGTGAAATCCCGGCAGAACAACACAACCACCGTTGAGGAAGACGGTCTTCTTTTTAATGAAAACTCCACCAGTTCTGACAAAAGCTTCGTTCGTGGGTGTAATAACATAAACCCGCGTATAAGCCCAAATGCTCAATAGCAGCAATATAACCAAACCAGCAACGAGTCCCGCGAAGAAGGTGACTCCTCCACCCAACATATCCGCTTGAGCGAGTGTAGGCTGAACGGGGGTTTGATAAAGTGTTTGAGCCGTTAGAGTTGACCTCGAATCTTTTGAATTCGCCTCTGTTGGTAATGGTGCAGGTGCGAGTTCAGCAGTTGCGACAATGGGTAAAGATTGGATGAAAGTTAGCCAAAATAGCATAGCGATTAAAACCTAATGCGAATTTTGTTTTTGGTCGAGTTGAATATGGCTGGTATTGCCCACTCTACTATCGTATATCGTAAATTTTTATTTGGGGGCGAGTTTTCTAGCCAATGGTCTTGATCGGAACTGTCTTTAGTAACAACGAGATAACTTTGAGGTTGGCGATCGATCACCAAGACTTTTTGACCTCGGCAGGGGACAACTTTTGCCCATTCCGGTAATGCGGCACTGATGGTGACAAGATTGCGAGCTGAGTCGATCACGTCCACTTGCCCAATTTTGCCTTGGTTTTCGATCGGTATTGTGGCAGAAGTAACTGTGCCGATGCAACCAATCACGCGATCGCTGCTGGCATCCTCTCCAAAAGATGCGAAAATTTTACCGATCGGTCGGGCGATCAGGCTACCTGCCAATAAACTAATTACTAGGGCTACTACCGCTACAACTCCTGCTAGAAAACCTTTGGGGATATTGCCTAAGATGCTGGCTAAGCTGACGTTGAGCATCCAGCCAATCAGGCCCAAGAGACTAAAATCTGTAGCTAGTAATAAAATCAGGGGTGCTTTACCAAAACCCAGCCATCCAAGTATTAGCAGTGGGTTAAAGTTAGCGTCGGTATCGGTGTCTGTGTCGAAGTGCAAACCGCCATCGTCTACATTTGCATCAACATCGACATCGGCGTCTAAATCGAGGTCATCGTCTCCCCCACCCGAAACAATCACTAATAGGAATAATAAAACTCCCATTATCAAGAAAATCCAGTAGGGCAGGTTGGCTGAGTTAAACAGCATAGGGTGCGTTTGCGTAGCGTGCCGGAGCCAGATTATCTGCCTTCAGTATGAAAGAAAAGAAGGCAGCAAAACTAACTCTAAAATAGCTGCCATACAATGAAATATAGGGAGAAACGTTAAGATTTTTAATCTATGAAGCTGAAACGACTGGGCCACGTGGCTATTTGCGTAGAAGATATCGATCGGGCCGCTGAGTTCTACAAAAACTTGGGGATGGAGTTAGTCTGGAAGGATGCAGACTGGGCTTATCTCAAGGCTGGCGAAGATGGATTGGCGCTGATGAGTCCCAGCTACGACCAAGCTGGGCCGCATTTTGGGTTTATTTTCAGCGATCGCGCGGAAATTGAAGCCGCCTACGAGCAGCTGAAAGCCCAAGGTGTTAAAGTCAGCCATATTCACGATCATCGAGATGGCACTGCATCTTTCTACGGTCGCGATCCCGACGGCAATGGTTTTGAGTATCTTTACGAACCTGTAGCGGTTGCTGCTGCTAGCAAGAACTAGCAAAGCTTGCGGCCAGCAAGAACATCTATCTGGGTGCGGGAGGTTCACTCAGGCGGTCTGAGGATAGTTGTAGCTTCGGCAAGAAGACTGCATTTTTCTCCATCGTTTTGCCCTTGATATCATGTCCGGTAACATCGGGACCCTAAAAAAATCTCTTTTCAGCATCTGCGTTCATCTGCGTTCATCTATCTTCATCTGCGGTAAAAATTTAACCCATGATTCCCACAGACAAAGCCGATGTAACCGGACATGATATGACTTAGCTTACGTTCAAATCATAATATTAAGCTTTGATTCAATCTGAGACTTTAGAACTACTCGAATGGCCGCGCCTGTGCCAACATTTGTCTACGTTTGCTGCCACTAAGCTGGGAGCGATCGCATCTCGTCATCTCCAAATCCCGCCAACTCAGGATGAGAGCCTGACTTTAATAGCACAAACTAAAGAAGTTTACAAACTCGAAAATCGCCTGACATCAAGCTGGACTTTTGATGGAATTTGTGATATAGGAGATGCTTTGGAGCGAGCCGGACTCCAAGGTATTTTGTCTGGGGAAGAGTTGCTGAATATAGCGACGACCCTGGCGGGGACAAGGCAGCTGCGCCGAGTCATCGACAACCAAGAAGATTTGCCCGTCCTGACAGAGCTAGTCGCAGATTTGCGGACATATCCAGAGCTAGAGCAGGAAATTCACCGCTGCATTGACGATCGCGGCCAAGTAGCAGACAGAGCTAGCACCAAACTCGCCGGAATTCGACTGCAAATGCGGCAACTGCGAGACAGGATATACCAAGTATTGCAGGGGATTTTGCAGCGACAATCTGGTGCGGTGCAGGAACAGGTGATTACCCAGCGTGGCGATCGCTTTGTGATTCCCGTCAAAGCAACTAGCAAAGATGCCATTCCCGGTATCGTTCACGATTCTTCCATGAGCGGCGTTACCCTCTATGTGGAACCCAATGCAGTAGTGTCCCTGGGGAACCAGATGCGGATGTCGATCCGCCAAGAGCAAGCTGAGGAAGAAACAATTCGCAAAGCTTTGACTGAGCAGGTCGCCGCAGTTCAACCGGATTTAGAGAGGTTGTTGGCGATCGCAACTACATTAGATCTGGCAACTGCTAGAGCGCGTTACAGTTACTGGTTGCAAGCTAATCCACCCAGATTCGTCGATCGCGCAGAAGGGGAAACCGTTACCCTACGGCAATTGCGCCATCCTCTACTGGTTTGGCAATATCAGCACGAACAAGGCGCAGCAGTAGTGCCAGTGGATTTACTGATTGGGCCGCAAATTCGAGTTGTAACTATTACCGGCCCCAACACTGGCGGTAAAACGGTTACCCTGAAAACGCTGGGTTTAGCTTCCCTGATGGCGAAAGTGGGTTTATTTGTACCCGCAAGAGAACCTGTAGAATTGCCTTGGTTTGACCAAGTTTTAGCAGATATTGGGGATGAACAATCCCTAGAACAAAGTTTATCTACGTTTTCCGGTCATATTCGCCGCATCAGTCGGATTTTAGAAGCAATTGGAGAAAAGGGAGCAGAGGAGCAGAGGAGCAGAGGAGCAGAGGAGAGTGATTCTTCTTTCTCCCCCCCTCCCCCACTCTCCCC
>CASBRD010000178.1 GCA_949128025.1 Oscillatoriales cyanobacterium PMM_0008
CTCTCCCACTCTCCCACTCCCCCACTCCCCTCTTTCCCTAGCCCCTAGTCCCTTAAAATAAATAACGACGATCGAAATAAAGTGGCTCTCATGCGTGTGTTTGTACTGTTATATAACGCTCGGAAGGAAAATGAGGGTATTCACAGCCTTCAGATTGGCGATCGCAACGTAGTCTTGATGTTTGAGTCAGAGGACGACGCCACTCGCTATGCGCTGCTGCTGGAAGCTCAAGATTTTATGGTTCCGACGGTTGAGGGAATGGAGAAAGAGGACATCCAAGAACTTGATTATGAGTGGGTGTTTGTCCCGGCAGGTTTTGTTCCCGAAGAAACATTCGATCGTTTATTATTAGCACCACCGGAAACCAATTTGGAAAAAACCGATTGGCAACCGGAGGAGACTAAAGCTGACCTCGCCGAGTCGGAACTCGATCGCATTCGCCGCCAATTAGAAGGACTACTTTGATAAGGATAAATGATGAGTAATCTCCAGGAACGCGGTCATCTTCTCACAGAACAGATTAATCCTAACAGTCATAATTTAGACCAGCTAAGTTCTCTGGAGTTGGTGGAACTGTTTAATCGCGAAGATGCCCAAACTATTGCTGCGATCGCGAAATCCCGGTTTGAGTTGGCTAAGACAATCGATATCGCAGCCGAGTCATTACGTCAAGGGGGACGCCTTTTTTATGTGGGAGCGGGTACTAGCGGGCGTCTGGGGGTCTTGGATGCAGCCGAGTGTCCGCCCACGTTTTGCAGTCCGCCGGAACTGGTACAGGGGATTATAGCGGGTGGTGCTGGTGCTTTAATCCGCAGTTCGGAAGATTTGGAAGACTTAGCTGAGGATGGGGCAAGTGCGATCGCGATTCGACATATCACTCAGCTAGATGTGGTAGTAGGAATTACTGCGGGAGGAACGACTCCTTTTGTTCAAGGCGCTTTGCAGGCGGCTCAAGCTAGGGGCGCTACGACTATTTTCATGGCTTGCGTCCCAGCGGAACAAGTTAGCACTAATGCCGATATCGATATCCGCCTGGTGGTTGGCCCGGAAATTTTAGCAGGTTCCACGCGGCTCAAAGCTGGGACGGTGACAAAGATGGCTTTGAACATCATATCTACCGGCGTGATGGTAAAGTTGGGTAAAGTATACGGCAATCGCATGGTGGATGTGGCGGTTACGAATACTAAGCTACGCGATCGCGCTTTGCGTATCCTCCAAGATCTTACCGATCTCAGTCGCGAAGCCGCCGGATATCTGTTAGAACAGAGTGGGCGATCGGTCAAACTAGCCCTGCTGATGCACTGGACGGATTTAGACAAGGAAGAAGCAGAAAGTCTCCTTACCGAAAATCAAGGCAATCTCAGACAAGCCGTACAAAGTCACCAAAAACAGTAGGGTGGGCATTTTCCAGCATAGCCTTAACTATAATTAGACGTAAAACTGCCAGGCCCTTAGAAACCCGGTTTCTTGGAGAAACCGGGTTTCTAAGAGTTCAATATTTGGTTAATCATCCATTCATACGGAATAGGCACTAATAACAGTACATCTACTGATAACTGCTAGAGTGAAGAAATATTAAGCATTGGCAGCGAAAGCTGGAAATTCCGTAAATTTTACTATGAGGAGTGCGGCGATCGCCGCTTGACTCGATCGGGCCGTTTGTCTGACTAGCACAGGTTTGGAAATGTTGACTGGATCGGAGACTTCTGTAATAGCACTAATTCTGCTAGCCACTTTAGGTATATTGGGCTGGGGATTGTACCGTGCCAAGCCTTTTGGGAAACTGGGAATCTTAGCCTGGTTGCAGTCGGTGGCGCTGATGACTCCCTGGCTGTTGTTTTTTGGCTTGTTTGCCATAGGCATTTACCTCAACTTGGTCAGTATTATATTGATGTTGGTGGTTTCGGCTGGGCTGTATATCTACCTGGGTAGGCTACTGCGATCGGCAGGTAACGATATCATCCGGCAAGAACGTGCCGAGAAGATGGCGAATGTCGATCGCCAAGCAAGCCCCACAGAAGAGACCGATCGATCGGCCCAGATAGCAAATCAAACGGCACAACCTGAATCAGCGCAGTTGAAAATGGAGATGATCCCGATTCCCCAAGAAGATCTCAAGACGATTCAAGGGATTTTTGGCATCGATACCTACTTTGCCACAGAAACGATTCCCTACCAGGAAGGCGCTGTCTTCAAAGGTAACCTGCGCGGAGAAGCTCAAGCAGTCCATACGCGATTGTCAGCGGCTTTGCAGGAACGACTGGGCGATCGCTATCGGCTATTTTTGATCGAAAATCCAGAAGGTAAGCCGACAGTTGTCATCTTACCCAGCCGGAATGACCCTAAACCAGCCAGTTTAAACCAAAAAATCTTGGCGATCGTCCTCATGGTGGCGACAATTGCCACCTGTTTAGGCACTTCTGGGATGCTGCTGGGCTTCGATTTATACCAAAATCCAAGCCGGGTTACGGAAACTTTGCCGATCGCTGTGGGAATCATAGCTGTTTTGGCAGCTCATGAAATCGGTCACTGGCTTCTAGCAAGGCGTCACCAAATCCGCTTAAGTCTGCCTTATTTTCTACCCACTTTACAAATAGGCTCCTTTGGTGCCATCACCCGCTTTGAATCTATCCTGCTCAACAGAAACGTCTTGTTTGATATCTCTTTAGCAGGGCCTGCTGCTGGTGGAATTCTATCCCTACTGATGCTGATCTCAGGCTTGTTGCTTTCTCATCAAGGCAGTTTGTTTCAAGTTCCAGCTGAATTTTTCTCTGGCTCGATTCTGGTGGGAACCCTGGCGCGAGTTGTCCTGGGTTCTGCCTTGCAACAGCCTTTGGTGGATGTTCACCCCCTGACAATCATTGGTTGGTTGGGATTGGTAATTACAGCGCTAAACTTGATGCCAGCCGGACAGTTGGATGGCGGTCGAATTGTGATGGCTATCTACGGACGCAAAGTGGCTGGCAGAACGACGATCGCAACTTTAATCCTACTGGCGCTTGTATCTCTGGGAAATCCCCTTGCCATGTACTGGGCAATTGTAATAGTGTTCCTACAAAGGGATTTAGAGCGTCCCAGCCTAAATGAGATTACCGAACCCGATGATGCGCGAGCCGCCTTGGCTTTGTTAGCTCTGTTCCTCGCTCTAGCAACTCTCATCCCCTTATCGCCGGGATTGGCAGGGCGTCTGGGAATTGGAGTTAATAATGTATTTTAGATTTCAGATTTAAAATTTCAGATTTCAATTCTCAAATCTAAGTAGGTAGGGATGAAAAAACGAAGGTGGATTTGTAGGGGCGGGTTTAGCCAAAGTGCTTGATCTAAAACAGTTTAACTCCAGTCAAAACCCGCCCTAGCCATCTGCGTTTATCAATACCGTCCTACTTAAAATCTCAAATCTAAAATCTAAAATTGACAATTTTTTAGTAACGGTTATGCCTACACCACCGCCCGTTCTAGTTCTTCTAGACCACAGCGCCTTGATGGGCAAAAGCACCCGCGAATGGCAGGAGTACTCGCGCATAGGAGCCTGCTATCTACCTCAAGTGGTCCATGAAGAGATTGAATTTCTCTCCGGTCGCGCCCCAGAACCCGAAGCGGAGAAAACCGCTAGAGAGTTTTTGCGCTTTTTCCCAAATAGCGGTTGGCAACTGACTAATGCTCATGCCACCCATCCCGCCTTCACTCCACCCGGCGGTTCAAACATGAGCAAACAAGCCAGATTGGTAGTGGCGGTTGCCCAATGTACTTACGGTTTCGCCCTGGAAAATAACGATAATCTGGTTGTTTTCGTATCTAACACTCAGCCCATACTGCAACGGATTCCATCTTTGGGTATGCCCAATCTTTGCGGCATCACGGCGGCGGCACTTTTGCAGTGGGTGCGAACTGGACAGCGACCGCCAGCTGTTACTCAGCAATTGCAAATCTTCAGCAGTTCGGAGGGAGTGCAGGGAAACGGACAAGTAAAAGCTGCTGGAAATAGGCAGAGTTCCGATCCAACAAGTCCTGCACCGACGATGGCAGGGCCTGCATCAGCCGATCGCGCCACGCCTTCCTCATCTGGCAGAAGAGGCCCTGGAGGTGGTTTGCTGTCTCGTCTGATTGGCGGTGCGGTGGCGTTGGTTCTAATTGCAGGACTGGGTTTAGTGGCATGGCGTTTTGTTCAAAAAGCCAGTTTCGATCAATTTTGGCACCAAATGGGTTTGCCTGCTTTACCCGGTCAGCAATCAAAACCTGTCAAAAAATAAAATAATTTCAAATTTTGAATTTCAGACACGAAGGTAAAATTCCCAGGAACAGAGATTGGCGTTTTTAATTTATTTGGATGTTTGTTGCCTGAATCGCCCTTTCGATGACCAGACGCAGGAACGAATTCGTCTCGAAGCCGAGGCTGTGCGGCTGATTTTAACTCGTTGCCAAAGCGGTGAGTGGCAGCTACTTGGAAGTGAAGCTATTGATGACGAGCTTGAGAACACCCCCGCCGGGGAAAGAAAACTACAGATGACGATTTGGGCTGCTTTAGAGCTGACCAAAGTCACTTTAAACGAACAGGTCGAATATCGTACTATGGAACTCGTCAATCTGGGCTTTAAAGGTCAGGATGCCTTCCATATCGCTTGTGCAGAAGCAGGAAATGCCCACATCCTCTTAACAACTGATGATAGAATGTTGCGTTTGGCTGCAAGGCACAGCGCTATGCTACAAGTGAGAGTAGAAAATCCATTTCAGTGGGTAAGGTCGGTAACAAATGATAGACGTGAGTAAGCTGACTCTAGAGGACATTAGATTACTGGGAATAGACGCGCTCAGTCAAGCTCTTGGCCCTGCGGGAATGGCGCAATTCATGCACCAATTCGAGATGGGTAGTGGGGATTACACGCGAGACAGAGATAAATTGCTGGGAAATCCCACGTTCGAGGAGATTGCTGGCAGAATCAAAGAGCGTCGGCGACAACAGGCTGAAAGTTCAAATGCGGCTCCTCCTAAATTCACAAAAATGATAGATGTGACCAAGCTGACTCAAGCACAGATTAGACAAATGGGAACAGAGGCGCTGACGAAAGCCCTTGGTATTGAGGGAATGAAGCAATTCATGCAAAAATCCGAAATGGAGAGCGGGGATTACAGGCAAGACAGGGATGAAAACAACAGGAATCCATCATGTAGCGATCGTTTGCTCTGACTACGAAAAATCTAAAAAGTTCTATGTAGAAGTTTTAGGATTTTCCATTATTGAAGAAACTTTCAGATCCGCAAGAAATTCGTACAAATTAGATTTGAGAGTCGGTAACGGCGATCGAATTGAACTTTTTTCATTTCCTAACCCTCCTAAACGACCGAATACCCCTGAAGCTTGCGGTCTGAGACACTTATCTTTTGAAGTTGATGATATCGATGAATCTGTCGCTTATTTAACATCCCACGGCGTACAGGTTGAAAATATCAGAATTGATGAGATTACAGGCAAGCGATTTACTTTTTTTAAAGATCCAGACGATCTACCTCTGGAGATATATGAAAAGTAAAGCTTAGTGTGGTAAATAGTTTGTTAAACTACTGCTGGTGAGCAGATGCTGAGGATATTTATACTTAGTAACCCGTTCAGGCAGTTCGTGCGATCGCAACTTATGCGGGACTTACGATGATATAGCTTGTAGCAAAATTTACAATTTGTAATAAATTCAGTATCATATATAACATTAAATTCAGTATTTTCTGGGTTTGAAAAAGAGCATTTATGTAGGAAATTAGTATTTAAGAAGACTTATAGAGAATGGCGCTAAGTTAAGGGAGGCTTTGCCTCCTGCGTCCCAGCTAAACTTAGCGCCATTCGACTTATAGAAGCGTAGCAAATAAAAATTATTTGCATTAATAACTCGCAGGGTGCAAGTGTCTGGTTCTAATAAAGCTGTGTGCGTTTGGGTAAAGCGAGACGAGGAAAATCTTTTTCCGTCATAGGTAAAGGCATTGTGCAAAAGCATTTCAAGCTCAACCTTTGAAGAAAGATTTCAAGTTTTCCGGAGTCTTTAAGGATCGGAGTGTAGTAGCACATCTGAGTACCCTTTCCGCTGACAGCATCCACTTGCGAGGCTAGCTATGGAAGAAATTACCACCACAGGATCTCCCGCAGCCACCTTAAATAAAACAGCTAAGCAGCCACGTCCTTTTTTCTTAGCTTTGCTGTTGACTAGCGCCTTGTACTTCGGCGTTAGACAGCCGGTGTCCCATACCGCTGTTGCTGTCTCTGAGTCATCACAAACTAACACAAGTTTGTCAGTATCCGTGAAGGATGCTGTTATACAGGACTTGTCCCACCGTGAGGCGTTGCCAAAATCTGCGCTGCGGATAGTGGAGGCTAAACAGCTGACTTGGTTCGATCGCTGTCTGAATATCGCTGACTCTGACGTCTGGTGTTCCCAGGCGCTAGTCCCCGGTTGGCAAGTAACGGTAGCCAGCACACAAAAACGCTGGATTTATTTGACAAATACTTCTGGTTCTGTAGTCAAGTTGGATAATACAATTCCTTCATCAAGTACAAAGATTCAAGAAGTGGCGATCGCTATGAATTTCAGAATTAAAATTTGAGATTTTTAATTTAAAATTAAAAATCTCAAATCTGAAATTATATTAATCCTTCATTACTGCTAGGCGGCTGACCACCTTGCAAAATATTGGGTCTTGACACTGGCACAGAGAAAAGGGATTTCAATCCATTTTCTCGCTCTGCCGGTGTTTCTTTAGCCCAATTCCAAAGACTTTCATAGAAGAAAAACGACACTCCAGTCAAACCGCGATCGCGAACTGCCTGAACTTGAGTTTGAATTTGTTCGATGGGAGTAGAATTATTTTTGAGGCCAGTCATAATCCCAACAGCAACCGGGATATGAGTTTGAGCCAACTGCACTTCTGCGCGTTCCAATTCAGTAATAAAACGTTTGAGGTCGTCTCGATACACTTGCAAGACAATTTCTTCCACTAAACCGCGTCTTTCCCAGGTAAACCAGTCCTGTAAGTGCGCCGGTAAAGAGAAATGTAGCGGATTAGGAGACACAGAAACAATACAGTTTGATTTACTGGCTTTAATAGCACGGAATAGCTTGGCCATGAAGTCGTTGAGTTTATCCGCTCGCCAGCGTACCCAATAGGTTTCGCTGGGATTATCGTCAGGAGAAAAACCAGGGAGTTCTTTCTTGTATAGCCCGACTGTAAAATTGTCGTAACCGAATTCAATTGGCAAGCTGAAATGATCATCAAATTGAATCCCATCTACATCGTAGTTGCTGACAATTTCGGTAATTAAATTTATGATGAATTGCTGTACTTCTGGGTGAAAAGGATTGAGCCAAACCCGATCTTCTATTCCTTCTTTCCAAACCTTTGTGCCATCGCGACGCTGAGTTAGCCAGTCGGGGTGACGTTTAGCTAATTCGGAATTAGCTGGTGCCATGAAGCCAAATTCAAACCAGGGAATGACGGTTAAACCGTTTTTATGCCCTAATTCGACAATTTCTTTGAGCATATCTCGCCCTTGCAAACCGGGTTCAGGGCCGATCGATCGCCCGAAAGTTCGTTGTGCTACGCGGCTGGGATAGAGGGTATAACCGCCGTTCCAAACTGTGGGATATATCGTATTGAAGTTTAGATCTCGCAAGCGCTGCATGGCAGTAGTGAGGCGATCGCGCGAAAACAGCACATCGCTATCTATATTTGTCAGCCAAACGCCTCGGATCTCGGCAGTCGATGTACTCAGCGATGTTTTTAGCAGTGATGTTGTCGGTGATGTTGTTGATGGCGTTGTCGGTAATGTTGGCGTTTCAATTACAGCAATATATTCCTCTGGCACTAATCCAAAATACCCTAATGCTTGACATAAGGAAGCGGAGACTTCTCCTCGCGTCGCTAACAGATTGGGGTTGAGTGTGCTGACTTCAGGGTAATTGACGACTAGCTGTTTTTCGGTTGCAGCGGCTATTGCCTGACGGGCATAATTGGAAATTGCCTGGGCATCTGTAAAAACTGCATTCAAAGTTTCATCTACTGGCTGGGTGGGCGAATACTTTAAGCCACTCACCAAAGCCACCAGCAGTTGTTCTCGCGAAATCTTTTTGAGTGGGTTTAAAATTTCACTAAGATAACCGGAAAGAAATCCGGCTTGATAAGTTCGGCGAATTGCACCAGCTGCCCAATAATTTGAAGGAATATCGGCAAATTGAACAGCGTTGCGGACTTTAGGTGCATTGGGAAAAGCTTTGTCAAGCATCCTTGCAAATTCAGCCCTCTTGACTGGCAAACTGGGTCGAAAGCTTCTATCCTCGTAGCTAGTGATGATATCCTGCCGGATTAGCTTTTCAATGCAAGGTTGTGCCCAATGTCCTTGGATATCCCTAGATGTCGTCTGAGAGTAAGAGATCCGGGGTGTTATTGCTGCAATTATGATGCAAAAAGCGATCGAAAGGGCAAACCATCTGCGCTTGTGAGGCTGTAGCTGATGACTCAAGTGGTGGCTATAGGAGGAAAGCCTGACTGTAGAGGCTATAAGAAGGCGTTTGACAAAACTTCTTACCATATTTGTGGATAACAATATTAGACGTACTAACTTTGGCCGATCGGCTGTTCCGCATCTAAATTGTATTTCTTGGGCGGGCGGGACGCCCAACCCACAAAAATTTCATCAAACTTGACTATAAAATTTAAATGCGCCTCAGCTTATCATGTCCTTACACATCATTACCTAAAAAATTCATGTTCTTCTTCTGCATCTGCGTTCATCTGCGTTCATCTGTCTACATCTGCGGTAAAAATTTAACCAACGATGAAAACAAACAATTAGACGATATCACTCATGCACTACCGATGCAACCGGACGCGATATGATACAGCGGGAACCGCTGTAATGAAGTACATTTTAAGTAGGGGCGAAGCATTCCGGCAGATAATTTATTGGTAATCAGCAAAGATGAAATACGGTCATGCTTCCCCCTTCCCCTTCGCATACTGTACCTCTTAACAGCGAGAACCGCTGTATAAAGTGCGATCGCTCAGCTTACCACAGGCGATCGCACTTTCTTGACAGATTATTAAAGGAGCGCAAGCCCACCAGATGGACGGGGTGGGTAAGCGGAAGCACCTAATGGTGCATTGTAGTGAATCCAATTTGTGCTACAATTAAAAATGTCAGTATAAGAC
>CASBRD010000179.1 GCA_949128025.1 Oscillatoriales cyanobacterium PMM_0008
ATTAAATATCCGGATTGGCAATCACCGCCGCAATTTGGTTTTGCCTCAAGCTTTGGCAGCTTTACAACCTGCTGGTGCGAAGATGGAGGATGATTATCTGAAAATTAAGTTTGCTGAGGCGGCTAAGGTTTAGTAGCGATCGAGCTATTATTTTGGGGACTCCAAAATTGGCAGAGTTCCCAATTTTTCAAAGATAAGTTTAGCGATTGCCAACAATCTTTTTGCCCGAATGCTTCGCCTTGCGGAGGTCTGTATAGAGATTCACACTATGTTGCTTTTGTCAACAGCGATGAATGGACTAGCGCTCTAGAAGTTCCTCTAATGATGAAGGCCATATGGCTTTTTGTTTGCTTGTTATGGTTGTCAGGCGTTCAAACTCAATATTAGCCTGGGACAATAATGATTTGAATTCAATGCGGTCGTATACTTCCTTGAGGTTGAGGCGTTGCAGGAGTTTTTTAGTAATAGGGCGCTTTGCATCTGAGAACAGTTGCGAATAGATAAAATCCAGACATATTGGATGACTCAAAATAGTGGTTAAGAAAGCTGCTTGTTCGGGAGAATAGCAGGGAATAAAGTAACAGGTATCATCAAGCATAACAGGACGACAATTTACTGGCCCGATCGCTCGAAACTTTGGTGTCTTGTGCAGACCTGATATCCCTACTTTATAAGGAGCAAAAGAATATTCTCCAATTCCAAACATAGAAAACGGTGGCTTACCGCGATAGATAGATGATTTTCGCCGATCAAATGTATCAAAATGGGCAGTAAGGTAACTCCATAATTTTGGAGCAACCTGCTGCAATTGATAAGTATTCTCACCAAGATGCTTTTGAGTTACTATCACAGCTTTCTCAGTTATAACCGAAAGCTGATGAAAAAGATCCGTACTTTTTAATAAGGGATAGGTATATTCAGGTTCAACGATAATAGTTTCGCCAAGCTTGTTATGAAGACACCCCAATTTATCGTAAGCCAGCTCCATAACCGAAGCTGCATCGTGCTTTATTCCTTGACGCCATGTTAGAGGACAAACTCCATCAACGAAAGCTAAGCGATTGTAAGCTTTTAGATCTGCAACCAATTGCCCACCAGCAATGCTAATAGTAGATTCTGGTTCAGTAGTATATAGATTTTGATATACTGCTGCTTCGTAGTGTGGTTTTCCAGAACCTATTTCTACAGAAAATAAACACGCACTAACCGCAGCCCCAAACCACTTTTTAGTATCTATAATTCTGATAGACGCGCTGGTAATGGGTAGGTCATTATCATAAGCAAACTGTAGAACCTTACGGGCTACAGTTGTTTTACAAAGCAGTGCAATTGTCGGTTCTTCAAAAGCAAGTTCTCTAATTAACTTAAGCCAAATATACTCGGCAATGTCAAAATTTGAACTACCAGTTAATGCGTCAATTCCCCGAAAGTTTTTCAGATTTGTCTTCTTGGGCAGATTCGTACTACCCTCAATCCCTAACTGGGAATTCGTCACCCAAGGTGGATTTCCTACAACTAAGAGAGAGCCTGTTTCTCTCCATTGCAAGTCTCGGCTCAGATCCAAATCGAACAGTTTTCTTTGCTGAATTAATACCCGAGTTGATGAATACTCCGCAGCTATTTTTTCGGCAATCTTTACATAGTTGCTTTGAAGCTCAATTGCATGAATTTCACGCGGGGGTATTGGAAGATTGAGCAATGCCTTAATAAAATTGCCGCGACCACAAGCTGGTTCAAGTACTCTAGACCACTTTTTGCCAGTGGAATTCAGAGATTCAATAACAGCGGTTACAAGTGCGGGTGGTGTTTGAAAGTCGCCGAGTTCTTTAGACAAGAATATTCTCCAATCCTTCTGTTGTTCCTGTAGTTGCCAGAGTGATAATTCTGCTATACTGGAGCCTCCACTGCAAAGCATTGGAAATTGTCAGGTAGCCTAGTTTTGGAGGTTGCTGCATAATTCGCTCAGCCAGAAGTTCGCGTCCAATTTCGTCCAAAGGGAGGTTGCGTTCCTCAAGGAATGCAATCACATCATCTTTATTACCATCGCGGCGCAAAATTTCTCGTAAACCGTAAGTTGTTTGATAATCTCCTGTTCTCTCCCGTGCTACAAAGATTGCATACTGGAAGTTTAAGCTAGTAGCGTGTAATATGCGATCGTCAATTTTTTCGTAGGCAAATATGAGAAGATGATAACCAAGTCCATAGATTTTTTGGCTGGCGTCACGAAAGGGACATGATGACTGCGGCTGTCGGATAGAAGTAACTTTTAAGTCTACCTCTAATTCTGGAAAATCAATACCGCTTGCAGAACTCCCAGGTATGTAGGAGTATTTTGTTAAAAGATACCGATTAAATACCTGTTCAACATACGTCCCTACTGCTTTACCATCTGTAATGCCATACAGGTTTGAAATAGATGTTGCACTCAATTGTTGAACAAATTCTCGCGCAGAAGTCTTGAGTTCTGATAGCGTTAGTTGTGTCATTTTGTGATGCGTGAGCGTTCTATTATTTTAGGCATAAGCTAGAGTAGCAAATAATTTTACTCATAAATCTTCCCATCTTCCATCCTCGTCCCACTAAAATTCGCATCACTCAATTCAGCCCCCGCAATATCCGCACCCGTCAAATCCGCACCACTCAAATCAGCCGCACTCAAATTAGCACCCACCAAAGTCGCCCCAACTAACTTAGCATTCCGCAAATCTGCATCACTCAAATCAGCGCGACTCAAATCAGCACCACTTAAATTTGCATCCCTCAAAATTGCACCCATCAGCTTCGCTTTCCTCAAACTGGCATTACTCAAATCGGTATTACTCAAATCAGAAATCACTAATTTTACGCCATCCAAATTGGCATTTTTCAAATTAGCACCAGTCAATTGCGTACTAATTAAATTGGCCTCCCGCAAATCCGCACCAGGCAATTGAATATAACGCAAATCTGCACCTTGAAAATTTCTAGTACCAGCCGCATATTTATTGAGCAATTCCCCGGCATCCGTGAGGCTAATCTCCCGTTTTGGGCGCTGATTAAAAGTAAAGGTGAAAGTGTCGCCACTCTTAATCACCCGTCGCATTTCCTCATACATAGGATAGTTGTCAATTCCACTCAATTTTACCCAACCGCGTGTCCTGGTTAAAGCGATAAATAACTGATTGCGTAAGATAATATTACTTTCTTCTTTGGCGATATTATCCAAACCAACTAAATAAACTATGTCCGCTTCATTGCCTTTGGCGCGGTGGATGCGAGACACTGTGACGCCACCTTCACACCAGAATTTGTTGGGGTCGCGGTTTTCTGAATCTGCTTTCAAGATATTGCAGTTGGTTGTACTAGGAATAAATATATTGATGCCTTGGGATATCAAAAATTCAGCTACATGAGTTTCTAGGATAGTTGCATCGAAAAAGGAGCCTAAAACTATTACTAAGATATCGCGACTTGGGTTTAGATTATCGTGTTTGAGGTTATATATAATGTTTTGTGCTAAAGCGGTTAATTCTGATTGGCGATCGCGATAAACTTCAAACTCTATTACTGGGTTTTCCCAAAGTTCAGGTATAATATTGGGAGAGTTTACCTTCAAACGTTTGAGGGTAATTCGTTGACCGCGAGTAAAGCGACCCGTCACTTCATAGCCGATCGCTTTCCAATCCTCAGTTCTAGTAATTCCCGATAGCATTCGGCCCGATCGCAACAATCCCATGCCAATACCGTGCGCCGCTGTCAAAATTGGGCTGGGAGTGCGGTAGCAGCGGTGCATAACTTCGGTTTTTTTGATGCCGTCGGGATATTCCCCAGTCACCAAATGCGCTAATTCATCACCGAACAATTCCCCCGCTGTTGGCATATTCAAGCTTTCTAAACTTTGCGCCTCATCATAGGCCCAAATTAAGCGCCGCTGTTCTGGATATTGGGGGTCAACCGATCGCAATGCTTGATAAGCCATCCAGTAAAAAGGTTGCTTGTCCTCAAATTTAAACTCGTCATCAACAATTAAGTCTTGACCTTCATCAATTAGGATGGCATCAAATATTTGGGGAATTACTGCTGTGCGGAGTAGCAGACTGCACACCTGTGCTAACGCTTCGTTGGGTTGCTTGCGATCGGTCTCATAAGCAGTTAAACGCTGAACGCCAGCTGCTTTGCAAATTATACTGTAGAGTCCGGGTTGATTTTTGGCACCCCAGGCGTGAAATACTCTCAATTTTGCATTGTTTGGGTTATATTCCACTTCGCCGCTGCTAAATCGACGCAACCACTTATCTAATTGTTTGGTGATGGGGTCGTACAAACTGCGACTGAAAAACACTAAAGCAATATCCCAATCAGGGTATTTTAAGTGCATATGTGCAGCTTTTTGGCACAACAGTACCGTTTTCCCCGACCCAGCAATACCGCGAATTCGCTGGGGACCAGGTGGAATTTGTTTGCCGATGTGTTCTTGTTGTAAATCAAATTCGGATAAGTGTTGTCGCGCTTTAGCTAAAATGCTGGCGCGACTTCCAGGGATGGGGAGTTGACTAACTTCTATGTTTTGGGAAAGTTTGCTTGGCGGTTTGCGAAATACGGGAGTTCCACCCAGTACTGCTAACACTAACTTCCACTGTTCATCATTCAGGTTACTTCCTTTTATTACGGGCGTGGTTTCTTGAATTTGCGCTACCAGGTTAAGATGTTCTAGGAAGATGATGGGGGGACAACTTGGTAGTTGGTTAAAGCCTTTTTCCCGCCATTGTTTTTCTGTAATTAATGGTAAGGCAACAATGGCTCTACCATTAACTTGGCGGCGAAGAGTGGGTTCGCGATCGCAATATCCCAACAATGCAAACAACTGATTCTCTGCTTGTTGGTAGGGGTTGCCATCTCTGATGTAAAAATTGTGGAATTCCCACCGATGACCGCTGATAGCTACTATTCGATCTATAGTGACCGACTTTACTTCAATAACAATAAGACCGAGTTCAAAATCGGCTATTAAGATATCAGGCTCTTTGCGAGTTTTTCCGACTTTAGAAAAGATGGGATAGCGCCAGTAAGCAATACATTCCCGATTTGCAAAATAACTTTTGACGGCATCCCAAACCTTGCGTTCGCCTCTCTGTCCGCTTTGACCAAGTGACTCTGTGGTAATGAACTTGCGGCTTGGGTCTGGGCGATCGATCTGGGCTTCACCCAGATTAGTTTCACGGATCGCCATCTTTTCCTATTGTACGAGTAATCACAAATCTAGTTGCCTACCACCTAGTTTATGTGCCAATTTCTCCCGATTACAGCATTTTTCTTTTTTGCCTTTTTCTTACTACCCAGACAACAAAAGCTACAATCAGAACAACGAGAACTATTTTAGAAATGGGGTCAATGTAATGTTCCGCCAGAGCATAGTTTTTACCCAGAGTGTAACCTAAAAAGGTTAGAAAACTCACCCACAATACTGTACCGACGGTTGAGTAGATTAGAAATGGTATCAAACTCATGCCGCTGATGCCTGCTGGCAAGGAAATTAGGGTACGAACTCCGGGTACTAAGCGACAGAATAACACCGCTTTCTGACCGTGCTTGTCAAACCAGTTATCTGCTTTTTCAATATCTCTGCTTGATACCGAAATCCACTTGCCGTACTTGTCGGCTAACCGCTTGATGTTCTCTTCACCGACGAGTTTGCCTACATAATACCACGGCAATGCGCCCACCATAGTGCCAACCACTCCTGCTAGAATTGCAGGCGCAAGTTCCATCTTCCCTTGGGATACGGTGAATCCCGCAAACGGCATAATTAATTCTGAGGGGATGGGAGGGAATAAATTTTCTAAGAACATTAGCAGTCCGATTCCCAAATAGCCCAGGGAAGTCATGATGTTAATTATCCATTCCTGCATTGGCGAAATTCCTCAGTTGTAAAAAAGACGATCCCTTGCATATTGTTAGAAACCCGGTTTCTTTGAGAAACCGGGTTTCTTGAGAAAACCTAGAAACCCGGTTTCTTTGAGTGTTGGGTTTCGCTGCACTCAACCCAACCTACAAAAAAATGGCGAAGGTATTGTTTGAGAAACCGGGTTTCTATACCTTATGTTCCAGAAGTCCAGGAGTTCATGTACTCGATTTGATCTGGCGTTAGGGTATCAAGGTTAACACCCATTGCTTGCAATTTCAGACGAGCAATTTCTTTGTCAACTTCAACTGGAATAGAGTGCAAACCTGGTTCTAGTTTGCCTTTATTCTTAACGAGATATTCGCAACCTAAAGCTTGGTTAGCAAAGCTCATATCCATGACGGCGCTGGGGTGTCCTTCTGCTGCTGCTAGGTTAACTAGACGCCCTTCACCTATTACGACAACGGATTTACCATTTTGCAGGCGATATTCTTCGGTGAAGTTCCGCACTGTTCGTACTTCAGTGGCTTTTGCACCAAGTGCTTTCAGGTCGATTTCGATATCAAAGTGACCGGAGTTGCAAACAATTGCGCCATCTTTCATGACATCGAAATGTTCGTTGCGAATGACGTGCTTGTTGCCGGTGACGGTGATAAATAAGTCGCCTTGGGATGCGGCTTCTGACATTGGCATGACTCGGAAGCCGTCCATGATTGCTTCGATCGCTTTAGTCGGGTCGATTTCTGTCACAATCACGTTAGCGCCCATACCGCGTGCGCGAAGGGCGACGCCTTTGCCGCACCAGCCGTATCCGGCGACGACGATCGTTTTACCTGCTAGTAGGATATTGGTGGCGCGGATGATGCCATCAAGGGTGGATTGGCCAGTTCCGTAGCGGTTGTCGAAGAAGTGCTTGGTGTCGGCGTCGTTGACGTTGATGGCGGGGAAGGTGAGTACGCCATCGCGGAACATGGCGCGGAGACGCACAATGCCTGTGGTGGTTTCTTCGGTGGTGCCAATCAAATCGGCAATCTGGTCTTGCCGTTCTTGGATGAGGGTGGCGACGACATCGCTGCCGTCATCGATGATTACGTTGGGACGGTGATCCAGGGCAATGCGGACGTGGCGGCTGTAAGTCTCGGCATCTTCGCCTTTGATGGCAAAGACTGGTATGCCATAATCGGCAACGAGACAGGCGGCTACGTCATCTTGGGTACTCAGGGGGTTGCTGGCGATGAGGAGGGAGTCTGCACCTGCTGCTTTGAGGGCAATGGCGAGATTTGCAGTCTCGGTGGTTACGTGGCAGCAGGCGACTAGGCGAATACCGGCGAGGGGCTTTTCAGCGGCGAAGCGATCGCGAATTTGCCGCAACACGGGCATTTCCCGTCCCGCCCATTCAATCCGCTGCCTTCCTAGAGGCGCGAGGGACAGGTCTTTTACTTCGTGCTTTGGCTGTGTGTAAGTTGCAGTCATGAAATTGGTTTTTTGAGAAATATTAAACTTCCAGGTCTAATCTAGATTACTCCATCCATCTTTGGGTAGACCGAAGATTTTTTACCCGAATGCTTCGCCCCTCCAGGTGTTTCTGGCAATACACACACTGCCTGCTTTGTCAAGGGCAATTACTGGACTGGGGACTAAAAACTTACAAATTTCCGTTTCTGTGGGTCTTTCCCTTTCGATCGCACACTCTTGCCAAAACAGTACGTTTGTACTATAATATAAAGGTAGAGTCATCGAGCCCAGTTTCCTTGAAAATGGCTCAATGGCGACTTTCTAGAGGATGGATTCAGGTTTTTGCCCTATGACTAAGCACTACATTCTCAGCCTCAATCCGAATGCCAAGCACGACTGGGATCGTTGCACTTTGCGAGACCCCCTCACAGCGAAGCGCCCGGAATTCGCCAAGCTGATTTCTGATGCAGTTGGCGAAAAAGCTGGTTCTTACCTGGTTTCTGTGCGGATCGAAATCGAAGTTTTGGAAAAAGCGCCTTTATCGCAAGTTGAGCAGCTTCCTCTCAATCTTACTGAGATTTCCGCTCATTCTCAACGGCAGGAACTCGTTGCTTAAAAAAAGTAAAAAGGCAAAAAAAAGAAAATTTTGACTTTTTACTTTTGACTTTTGTACGGGCGGGTTGAGCTACACACATCTCATTACTAACAGAATATTTTACAAAACCCGCCCATACTGACTTTTGACTGCCGTTTTTTTCTGAGGAAATGACTTGATGATCGAACTCAGTGATTATCCCCTTGCTATTTCTCAAGCCGCCCAAAGAATCGCTGAATTGGACTACGAATTATCTGCAATGCGGCAGCTAATTAATGCTTTTGAAGGCAGAGCTGATATGATGGTGGCGGTTAGTTCCCAACTAAGAAATGAAGTTCAACGCAGGGCGCGTCGTTTTGAATTGTTGCAATTCAATCATGAATATCAAAAGGCGCTGGATCTTTTAACGCAATTAAATACTGAAAAAGCGAATGCGATCGCTTACCTGGAATATCTCCGCAATCAGTTTACCGTTGCTAAGCTGGAAGCGCGATTAGCGATCGCACAACAACTCGCTGGTTTAGAAGCGCGAGAATTAGTTGGTTTTTAGTTAAAGCAAGTTTTCTCCTTTGGGTTGGATAGCGGTAGGGCTTTTTGTCCTACCGTTTTTTTTGGTCATTATAGCGCTTATATCATGTCCGCTTGCATAACCCCTTTTTGACCCGACGACTAAAGTCGCGGCTACACAAACAAAGCCCGCCTGCGCGGGCTTCAAGAAAAAGGGGATACTTAACCCGGATTTGGTATTATATCATGTCCGGTCGATTTCCCATGATAAAACTTTTTAGGTATGTTGTTGCGCTTGGGCGCTATCTTAAAGAGCGCCCAAGCGCAACAACATACCAAATATTTAACTAATACTTGTAATCATTAACTGCTAAAATTTGTAGTCTCTAAAGTTTTCTCGTTTATTCCCGTCTATTCTGAGTACGGCGATCGAACTACCCCTTGCATCTTTAATCGGATAGTACAATTCAAAATTAGTCTTTTTATTCAGATCCTTAAGCAATTTAGAATCATTGTTTAACGCTTGTTTTATAGCTTTTTCATAGTCTTTAGCTACGTAAACTCTTGCAAAAATTGGCTGGCCTTTCTCATTTTTCTGATATCTTTGATATCGCCACATCACGGAATCATCTTGAGGATCTAGAACGTAGAGAGTAAGATTCTCAACAAATGACAAGCCATTTAAACTATCTATCAAATCAGTAATAGTTTTAGGAACGTTACTGACTGGAGGTTTTTTCAAAATAGTTACTTGCTGAACGAGTTTATTTTTAAAAGTTTCCATTTGTGACGACGCTACCCGTTTAAACACTTGGCTGCGGTGAAGTTGAACTTGATAATCTACTAAAGCTAAAGCCCCTATTAAAGCGGATATGGCAGTTACAATTCCCAGCATATATCCTGCATAAGTAATCCGTCGTGCTTCGGGAACAACTAAAGAACTATCTAAACTACGGTTTCGTTCGAGAGATTCGACTGCTTCGACTATTTTTTTTATGCCAAGCACAAAAGTCATGGCGACGCCGAAAGCACTGAGAGAAATACAAGAGAAAAAGATTCCATATAAAACAGCTTCAACTTGGTCACTGAAAATATCCCATTGCAGTGCGCTGTTAAAAATTCCCAAAACGACTAGCGTTGCACCGATCGTCAAGAGGGAGACAGTGATCCAAACAGTCAGGGATAATAGCTTTACTTTTGAGTTCATTTGTCTATTTCCTCACAGATATTATACCAAAGTGCTGAGTGCTACGTGGGGAGTGAATTATGCCACGCCCTTATTGAGACGCCTGACAAGAGGGATGAGTGAGGGAAGGCGGTAAAACTCCTTGTCCTACCAGTTCCACTTGTCCAGAGGAGTTAATCACCCATCCTTGCGCTTCGACAATCTCAGTGCTGAGTGCAAGGTCAGCCGTGCTGAGTGAAGTGTCCTTTCTGCCCCTCTGCCCCGCTGGTAACCTTGGTCTTAAATCTACCCAAGAACTATTGAGTTCTTCATAGGGATTAGGCGGTAAACTACCTCTGCCGGTAAGGATCAATTGGTTTTGTTCTTTTCCCCTGCTGCGACAGCTAGAGGCAACTAACGTGGTGGCATCAACGAGATTATCTTGTAAAGTGATTAACCCAGCGCTGGTGTCAACATCAGGGGTGTCGATCGTTACAGTGCCACTTAAGGAAGAATTTGCTCCTGTGGCCGTGATGTCGCTACTAGGCAGTTTCCTGGGGTCTAAAAGGGTAGGATCGTCAGTATTGAGTAAGCTTTGCAGTTCTTCCCTTGTGCGTGACTGTGCCCCATAGATAGCTTGGGCGTTGATAGTGACTCTACCGCCAAAGGAGTTGATCGAATTGGCACTGATATCGCTATTTTCTAAAGCGGCGATCGCATCGGTATTGAGGGTGATGTTACCGCCTTTGACTTCGTTTCCAGTGGCGTTGGTGGCGATCGCACTACTGTCTCGCAACTGCAAGAATTGAGAATCCACTACGATATTGCCGCCGCTAGTACCTCCAGTGGCGTTGGTGATGATGCTGCTGTGGCGCAATGTAATGGTGGGCGATCGCAGTTCGATGCTACCGCCGCCTGCTTTAGTATTTCCATCCAGAGAAGCTTGATTAGAAAGCTCGATCTCTTCCGCATCCACCACAAGCCTGCCAGCTTTTCCTGTGCCACGACTGCGGACTCTTACAGTTGCCCCATCCCGGACAATCAACCGTCCCGTTACAAGGGTCAAATTACCTCCATCTCCTGTTGATGGTGACTCAGCGGAAGCACCCAAGTTACTGACAAACAGACCATCGGCGGAAGTGCCAATGATTTCGATCGCATCATTCGCTTTAATGTAAAGATTTCCCGCCTTACCTTGCCCAACGGTAGAAGCGCTGATCTGTGCCCCATCTCGGACAATCAACCGTCCGGTTTTGATCGTCAAATTGCCTCCATCTCCGATTGAATTTGGCCAAGTATTAACACTCAAGTCGGTGGCAAACAGACCAGCGGCGGTTGTGCCAATTAGTTCGATCGCATCGTTCGCTTTGACCGACACATTTCCCGCCTTGCCTTCTCCAATAGTAGTACTGCTGATAAATCCCCCATCTTTGAGAGTTAACCGTCCCGTTTCAACGGTCAAATTGCCCCCATCTCCTGTTGAATTAACATAGGTGAAAGACCCCAAGAAGCTGGGAAACACACCATCGGGAGAAGTGCCAATTATGTCGATCGCATCGTTCGCTTTGACCGACATATTTCCCGCATTACCTTTCCCAGAGGTAACAGTGCTTATCCCTGCCCCATCTTTGAGAGTCAACCGTCCCGTTTCAACGGTCAAATTGCCCCCATTACCTTTGGCTTCTGGTTGAATATCAGTAGCCAAGTAGCTGGTAAACTTACTGTTATTAGGTGCGGCACCCGTCATTTCCAACGACTCCAACGCACGTACAGTCACACTTTTTCCTTCATCGCTGCCAAGAGTGAGGCTCAAAATTGCCGAACCATCGGCAAGGGTCACGCGCCGTCCCTGCACTTGAATACTTCCACCCCCACTGCCACTGGCATCGACAGAAGCCGCCTGAGATAAACTGATATTCTGGAAATTCTCCACTCCTTCATATCCCAACTGCCAACTTGTATTCGTTGGGGTGAGGGTGACTAAATTCCCTGGTGCAACACTCCCCAGTTCAATTCTTCCGGCTGGTGCAGTCAAATTTCCTCCAAAGAGTGTGATGTCACCTCCCACTAGGGCTAAGGTTCGATCGGGTGACACCTCCAGACCAACTGGCCTATTATTTCTAATAGTCGCGAATGTGTCTGGATCGAAACTCAGATTATTACCCACACCTTGGACGATGATAGCGGCATTTGGATTGGGGCTGTTGGCGGCAAATTGCAAACCAATGGGTACATTAATTGTCAGCAAAGGTGAAGCATGAGGATTGGTAGCACTGAACTCTATCCCATCACCAAACTTAATGCTACTCGCCGTACTCCCAAAAAATGAGCCACCAATATTCAATCTGGCATTGAGTCCAAAACTAATTCCATTCGGATTAATTAAAAATAAGTTAGCTGTGCCGTTAGCTTTAATCAATCCATCTATATTAGATATCGAACTACCTGTTACCCTGGTAAAAATATTCCGTATATCCAAACTATTGTTAAAAAATGCTTCTTTGCCCGTGGGTACGGAAAACTCTCGGAAGCTGTGAAATAAGTTGCCACCGGCTTGCGTTCCTCCCTCGATAGTGAGAGTGTTGCCAGCAGGTGTGACTATTGAATTATTGGGAAGTGTGACATCTGGCACAATCTGTGCCACTATGGGGTTTGGTGCCGACAGACAGGCCGTAACAATTCCTAATCCAGCCCAAAATCGCAGAGGAGAGCTTTTCATTCGCAGGAATTTAGTTGTATAGCTTTTTGGTTGTTATATCACTGTTTGGCCTTAACTTCAATAGGACTTACGCACCGAAAGCCTGAAACCTAGATCCCCTAGCCCCCCTTATAGCGGGTTTCAGTTGCATGAAGTACATGACAGAAACCGGGTTTCTCTTTCAACCAATGCGCTAAAATTTTTAACTAGCGACATATTTTAAACACCTCCTCTGCTGTCTTATGGTTCAAACAGTTGCAATTACCGAAGCAATTATTAGCCTGAATGATATCCACAACAAGTTTAGCTTGATTCGTACTTCTGACCAAAACTTTTTCACGGAATGGTAGGTCTTTCGGAATCATTATGGTAATGTTCCTCATTTTTGTAGGGACACGGCATCATAAATATGTCGGTCATACAAAAGATTTAATTATGCCGTGTCCAAAGCAGCATATTTTACTTTTGTAAAGGGTGCGCTTCCAGGCGCGGTGGTGAAGACCCAGAAACCCGGTTTCTAAGGGCGCGGTGGTGGTAGCCTATGTCAAAGCACAGCTTATCCCGGATATTGCCTTGAAAACTCGTTCTAGTTACTACCAACTCATCCCCTACATCCGCCAAGAGTGGAAAACGATCGCACAGGCATTGACCTGCACCCTTGGATTTACAGTATTCTGGCCGATCCAAGCTGCATTGGCAGGGCGAATCGCCGAATTTATCGGACAGGGAAATATCATAGCACTGGCGCGGTTATCGGGCATCCTTGCCGTGGTTTTTCTACTCCAGAAAATCATGCAATACGGTCAGGATTCGATTATGGCCAAAGCAGCCCTCGCGGTTGCCCTAGATTTGCGGAAAAAAATTTACTCTCACCTGCTGCGTCTCAATCTTAGTTATTTTGAAACAGCACAAACAGGTGATTTAACTTATCGACTCACCGAAGATATCGATCGCATTGGCGAAGTCGTCAATAAAATCTTTCACGACTTTACCCCCTGCGTTTTGCAGCTGATAGTAGTGCTGGGTTACATGATTTATCTCAATTGGCAACTAACCCTAGCAACCTTTATAGTTGCACCGCTAATGGGCATTTTAATTGGTTGGTTTGGCGAACAGATGCTCAAGTTTTCCCGCCGCAGTCAAAATCAGATCTCCAATTTATCTTCTTTGCTGACAGAAGTATTCAGCGGCATTCGTTTGGTGCAAGGTTTTGCGGCAGAAGAATATCAAATTCAGCGTTTTGCTACCGAAGCGGAATATAACCGCCAAGCTAAGTATGCAACTGAAAAGCTAAAGGCAATTCAGAATCCAGTCGTGGGATTTTTGTATGCTATCAGCGTAATGCTGCTATTTTTCTTAGGAGGTTGGCAAATTTCTATTGGTAACCTGACTAGCGCAGAATTTGTCAGCTATATCGCCGGTGTGGGATTGCTAATTGATCCCATCGCCCATATTACTAGCAATTACAACGATTTTAAACAGGGTGAGGCGTCTGTCGATCGCATTTTTGAATTGATGGCAATTCAGCCGAAAGTGCTGGAAAAACCAGATGCAGAAGAACTTCCACAAGTTACTGGGAAAGTAGAATATCGCAATGTTACCTTTGCTTACCCAGGGAACCCCCCCCAACCCCCCCCGTCCACAGGGGGGGCGAAAAAGTCGGAATCCTCCCTGTTGACGGGGGGGGCGAAAAAGTCGGAACCCTCCCTGTTGACGGGGG
>CASBRD010000180.1 GCA_949128025.1 Oscillatoriales cyanobacterium PMM_0008
AGTAAGGGCGAAGCATTCCGGCAAATAACTTATTGGTTATATGCAGAGGTTAATTACCGGAATGCTTCGCCCCTACACCCCTACTTAAAATGTACTCCATTACAGCGGGAACTGCTATATCATGTCCTGATGTAGCAAACATAAGATAGCGCTAAAGCGCAACAACATACCAAATTTTTAAATATGGCTAATCGACTCGATATGATATCTGATATCTGGGCTTTCTCAAGTCTGAAAACTAATCCCCAAAACCCTTATTTTTTCCAGGTTATTGACAGTTTAGAAATTTTGGATTATTTTGTATATTGTCAAGTATATAATTGTTATTTAAACCACTCTACCTGGGCGCACAGATTCCCATGATAAAAGAATACCCCAAACATCCCATAAAAGCAAGCGGCTCACCAAAAAAATATCCGGAAAATCCCCAGCCTGCGTAGGCAGGCTTCGTTTGTGTAGCCCCACCCTTGAGGGTGAGGGTTATCTCCGAATGGCACTAAGTTTAGCGGGCACACAGGAGGCTCCGCCTCGCTTATCTTAGTGCCATTCGGGCTATTTCCCATCCCACTCTGTCGCAGCATCCGCCAGAGCCCGATCCACCGACTTCTCACCCAGCATCGCCGCCTGCAAATTGTCGTAAATCACCCGTTGGAGAACATTGACATCCTTCATCGCCGGAATCAAAACTTGCGCCTCTTTCATTTGGCTAGCACTGACGACACGAGCCCGATCGACAGGCGTAGCATCGGGAGATAGCTTTTTGAAATAATTATCTTGCAAAGCCTTCACCGTAGAAGGTAAAGTATTAGCAGCCTTAGCAAAAGCCAGCTGATTCTCATCATTAGTGACAAACAAAGCAAACTTGAGAGCGGCATCAGCGCGATCGCTATCGCGCTTAATCACCAAATTCATCACCGCCACACTTTTCTTGCCAGTTTTGCCAGTAATTTGAGGGGAAGTAGCAGAAACTTGAGCTAGAGCGGGCGCATTCTTAGCAATTGTACTCAAAAACTGAGCCCCCGACTTCAGCAGAGCCGTCTCACCAGCTTGGTAAAGTTCGATCGCACGTCTGTGTCCTTGAGTCAATACCTCCTTTGGTAATAGCCCATTTTTATAAAGGTCTACCCAATACTGAAACGCCGCCTTACCTTCAGGACTATTAAAAGCAGCCTTACCCTTAGCATCCACCAGCTGTACCCCCATCTGCACCAAAGATTCCAGCACCTCCGCCGAATCTCCCGACACAAACGTCACAAAAAAAGCAGACTTACCAGTCTTCTCCTTAACTTGAAGAGCCAAAAGCGCCAGTTCCTCGTAAGTAACAGGAGGCTTGGCGATCCCAGCCTGCTTAAACAAATCTTTGTTATAAATCGTAATATCCGTCGCCAGATACCAGGGAATACCAAAACTCTTACCGCCAAACGTGCTAGCCTTCCAGATATTGGGTAAATACAGTTGGCGATCGCGATCGGAAACCTTAGTATCCAGATCCAGCCAAGCATTGCGAGCAGCCAACAAAGAAGCAAAATCGGGATTCAAATTTACCACATCAGGAGCAGTCTTAGCCGAAACCGCCGTCAAGATCTTACTCTCCATCGCCGACCAGGGTACATCCACCCAACGCACCGCCACAGTGGGATTGGAAGCTTCAAAGGTGGCAATCAACTTATTGAAGTAATCTGTAAATTGGGGCTGCAACTGCATCGTCCAGAACTCAACCTCCTGGCGATCGGTCCGGGCTTGCCTAGTTCCCGTATTGCCAGTACTACAACTGACCGCCCAGCACAGCAGCAATCCCAACAAACCAAAAATTCCCAAACGTTTCCAGGTTTTATATCGGCTCAGCACAAGGTTCAGATCCTCAACAGACAAACGCAGTAATCCTAGACTAAATTGGTGATTAGCAGGTACATTGCCTTAATCTACCTCAAGACAATTTTTCAGCCACAGCCTGATTATTCATAGACTAAAACGGACTACAACAGTGGTTAACGCCTTAAAGAATCTATTTTCCAAGCGCAAGCCAGGAATTGCGATCGAATTAGCCCCCGAACGGATAAATATTGCCCAACTGCGTAAGCAAGGTCAGGGCTTCAAACTTGTAACGCTGCACTCCGTCGAAGTTCCCGAAGGAGTCTTTCAAGAAGGACAGATTCTCGACCCGCCGACAATGGCGGAAATCATCCAGACAGCGCTGGCAGATAAAAAGATTAAAGCCACTCGCGTCGCCTCAGCCATACCGGGATCGGCAGGAGCAATTGTGAGAATTATTCCAGTTCCGGCAGAGCTAGATGAACGAGAACTCCGGGATATGATATTAAATCATGAAGCAAGTCTCTACTTGCCATTTCCTCGCGAAGAAGCCGATGTGGATTATCAGAAACTCGGTTTCTTCACCGATGAAGATGGCATAGAAAAAGTACAAGTGATGCTAGCCGCAGTCCGCGAAGAAGTAACTCTAACCTATATCGAGACTTTTAAGCAAGCTGGATTGGAGCTCGACGTGCTGGAAATTAACAGTTTTGCTCTGATTCGGACAATTCGAGAGCAACTGCGACAATTTTCTTCTCAAGAAGCTGCCGTGCTAGTAAACATTGAATTTGAGAGTACCGAAATTGCGATTATTGTAGATGGTGTACCCCAATTTTCTCGCACCGTTGCGATCGGGATGTATCAAATTCAAAGCGCCCTCAGCCGCGCCATGAATTTACCCGCCTCTCGGAACACCGATTTGCTCAGAGGGATGACAATTCCCACCGCGCCGGTGGATACTGTGCGGAGTGGCTCAACCGGCCTCAATCCGGGAATGGCCGCTATGATGAGAGTCTTGGGAGAACTAGCCGACGAACTGCGCCGCTCGATCGATTTTTATCTCAATCAAAGCAACAATTTGGAAGTAGCCCAGTTGCTACTTGCAGGTCCTGGCGGCGGCATCGGACAGCTGGATGAATTTTTCACATCCCGATTAAGTTTGCCAACGACTCAAGTAGACCCGGTGGCGGCATTATCCTTGGAAGTGACCGAAGAGATCCCCGCAGTGCAACGACCTGGATTGGGAGTTGTCCTGGGTTTAGGATTACGAGAGGTTTAACAAAATGTATAGCCTAGAAATTAATTTTCTCAAAGACGGTCACGTTACGCAACCAGCAGATAACACTGCTGGGCCCAAAAAGGCAGTACCCGTCAACGACAGGTTACTCATGTTGGCGGGAATAGGGCTTGGCGTACTTTTGCCAGTAGCGGTTGGAGGTGCGTGGTTCTTCCTGCAAGGCCAAATACAACAGTTGGCGGATAAAGGCACCACACTAGATCAAGAGTTGGGTACTTTGCAGGCTAAAAAGACCCAGAGAGACAATTCCCTGGCTAAGGTTGGTCAAATTGAGTCCGAGACCAAAGATTTAGTGACTGTGTTCGATCAGATGAAGCCTTGGTCTGCCATACTACAGGATGTTCGCGATCGCCTGCCACTAGGAGTGCAAGTTACAACAGTTACGCAAACTAAACCGCCAGCTACCAC
>CASBRD010000181.1 GCA_949128025.1 Oscillatoriales cyanobacterium PMM_0008
ATGCTTGATGCTGGTTTTGGACAATTCCGAACTATCACCAAGTATGTGTGCTGGAAGCGCGGTAAATTCTTTGGGGAAGTTAGCGCTAGGGGGACTTCGCAAGAATGTCCTGAGTGTGGCGCAACTGTTAAAAAGAATTTGAGCGTCAGAGTACATCATTGCCAAGGGTGTGGATTCATTGCTGATAGGGATGTGGCAAGTGGAATTGTAATTAGAAATAGGGGAATAGAGTTAATTAGTACCGATGGGCAGTCGGGAATTGAAAACGCCTATGCAGACGGTTTACTGGGGATTGAGATGTCTCAGTCTAGGTCAAAGTCGAAAACCCGTAAGGGAGCAACTAGGAAGTCTTTGAAGTGATTCTTAGAAGCCCCGTGCCTTTAGGCCGGGGTCATGTCACTGATATTTCTTGCTTTTTTAGAATGCAGATCGGCTAAAGTAGTTAAAGAAGCGCCTTTACCGACTGTACTATGGCACCCTCTTCTTCAATTGCTGTGCGAGAGCTTCCTCTTTTCCCATTGCCGGAAGTCGTTTTGTTTCCAGGTAGACCTCTGCCGCTGCATATCTTTGAGTTTCGCTACCGAATCATGATGAACACGATTCTGGAAAGCGATCGCCGCTTTGGGGTATTGCTGATGGAATCATCCGGTAAACCCGCATCTGTAGGTTGCTGTGCCGAAATTATCCGGTATCAGCGTCTACCTGACGATCGCATGAAGGTATTAACTTTGGGCCAGCAAAGGTTCCGCGTCCTAGAGTACGTCCGAGAAAAGCCTTACCGTGTTGGTTTGGTTGAATGGATTGAGGATCAACCACCTCAAAGGGAATTAAATTCTTTGGCAATAGATGTGGAACAACTGTTGCGAGATGTGGTACGTCTTTCCGCTAAGTTAACTGACCAAAATATTGAACTACCCGATGATATTCCCTCTTTACCCAGGGAATTGTCTTACTGGGTTGCTAGCAACCTCTACGGTGTGCCAGCAGAACAGCAGGCGCTTCTAGAAATGCAGGATACAGTTGCCAGACTGGAACGGGAATCGGAAATTCTCACTTCCACTCGCAATCATTTAGCAGCAAGAACCGTACTCAAAGATACTTTTAAAGAATAGAAGTTACAAAAATTAACCAAAAAGGGTGTTCTTTCATGGTAGAGAACACCCTTTTTGTAGGAAAATTAAAAACTTGGTATAAACTGTACTATGCAGCTTTAGAAGATCGAATAATGAGCCTAAAAGATAGTGAAATAATTGAGAAGATTGCCCAACTTCTCGAAAATTTGCCTAGCGATGATTTTCTACAATATCGTCTCACTGAAGACCAAATTAATGAATGGCATCAACTTAGAAAAGATAACATTTTAATTGCTAAAACTTGGCGATCGCATTTCCATAACCAGCCAGATTATTTCCTAGATGAAGCCGTCGATTCAAAAGAAATTTCCCTCCACAAACGAGACTTGATTGTACTGATGGTTAAACAGTATATAGCTCGCTGGGAACTTTTCCAAGTAGCAGAAGAATATGTGAAAAGCTACCATCTTCAATTGCAAAATTTAACCAATCATCTAGAAGTGCTACCTAAACCGATCTGCCAGGTATGGTATAAGTTTTTTCGAGATATTTTTTTAAAAAAATATCCTTTTCAATCGCCTTACGATTTATTTGCCCAAACTTTAATACAAGAAAAGAATGAAGCTTTCTCTTGTTCTCTTAGCTACTATGAAGTACCAATTAAAAAGTGGCGAAAAGCAACCAAGCAAATTACTAATATTTTCGATAACTCTAACCAAGATGGCACTTATCCACAACTCAAACCCAAAGAAGCTGAAAAGCTAAAAAAGAATCTAGTTTGGGATAAAGTTGGCTTTTCTTGGTTAGGATTAACTCTCTTTGTATGTCAACTGAAAGCACCAAAAGATAAATTACTCAAAGATAAGCTCATCGCATATAACCAATCCCTAAAAGAAGCACTTAGCGTAGCAGTTACAGCCAGCCGCACAGTACGAAGCTTTGCGTGGAAAAAAGGAAAAATTGTTTATGCTTCTGGGACTGGTGGAACTTACCCCGATCCTTAATAAAACTTCACATCTGGATCGAGATCGATCGCTAGCTAGAGAAAGAAACCTAAACTAACTCCAGAAAACAAAATTTCCTAGCTTTAAACTATGCTGAATCAGAATTTTCAGAAACTCCTAGTTGCAACTACTGGAGCAATTCTATCTTTGGCAGTAATCCAAAATCACCCTGCCCAAGCAGAAGATTTTAGCACTCTTTTCTTTGAAGATTTTGAATCCAATCTCTCTCAATGGACGGGAAAATCTAACGGTACGCATTCCGGGGTAATAGTTAACGATCCACTGGGAAATGACAAGGCACTTTCTTTCATTAGCCGCAAAAGTGGTGGGGACATTTTTACACTCAACAGTTTCAGCAGCCCTTCGCAAATATACCGATTATCTTTCGACTATCTCGGTTTACCAAAAAGCGGGAGTCAGCCAAATGATTTGGGAGGTTTTGTAGGATATCGTACTAGCTTATCGGGAGATGCAGATTCGTGGTTGGCTGGAACAAGTCGCAACTCTATTAAATTATCATCGAACTTCTTGGAATTGCCAGACACGGGGAAATGGGAATCTATTTACATCTCATTTACTACTAATAAAAGCATTCAGCTAACACTGGAAGACTACTTTTACTCTTGGGGAGTTGCTGGCGATGTTTACTTCGACAATATCCATCTAGAAGCAATGGTTCCCAATACTAAATCTGTTCCCGAACCTACAAATCTGTTTGGGTTAATGATAGTAAGTATTTTCAGCATTGGTTCAATGCTAAAGAAGAAAAAGGTTTTCCATAGTTACTCAGCACGCAGTTAGCGAATTTCCCGATCTACGCGATAGAAACCATACCAATTTAGCGCTGCTAACCAAGCTACCGAGAGTAATCCTGCCAGACTTAAAGTTAAACCGCTATACGGTACTAATAATCCTAAAACTGGCAGGACTCCTCCCGCAATGGTGCTAATAAAAGCGGCAAGGGAAGCACGCCAAGTTCTTCCCAGTCCCCAAGCTAAAACTAAAAGGAACGGTGAAATTACTAACCAAGCTAATTGGGGATTTATCACTCGACTAAAGTAAGTCAAAGCTAGGATACAGGCAAAAAAGACGCCACCTGCTAGAGCTACATCCCGTAAACTCATCGGTAGCGACAAATACAGCAACAATAACCACCACAGAAATAAAGCGGGAGCCAATATCAGCAAACGCGGTAAAATACCTGTATTTTGGACTCGCTCTGTAGCCGTAAACACGCCAAACGGGTTTTGAACGGAAACATTATCATCAAATATCCAAGTGTATCGAGTCCCTTGTCCCTCAACTTTTCGTTCAGTTGGCACAATACCGCTAGCAAAATCAGCACCAGAGAAATTTGCCAGCACGGAGAGGCGAAAATTCGACAATAATTGTCCGTTAGCGTTATACACCCAGCGTGGGGAACCTTGAGCCTTATATGTTACCCGAAAGCTTGTTTCTTGTCCTGGCGCAATATTAAACGGAAAAGTATATTCACCAGGATTAGTTGGGTTTAGCCTTGTACCTTTTTGCTCTACCTTAAAGTTTTGCAGTAATGAGTAGCTGCTTGGAGGAGATAATTCAAAGAAAAAATTTTGAGTGGAATCTAGTTGGTTAACAACTCGGTAATCAGCGCTAAAGTCTACCAGATAAATTCCTCGTCCTTTCTTTTGCGGATCTGAGGTTTGGTCGATTTTAACCTGAATTTGAGATCCGGCGACTGCTAAAAAGCGGTTAATCGTGCGCGTTTCCTGTACCCGCACAATTCTATTACCAGCTTGAGTATTGTAAGAGTAAGGTTCTTGAATAACATAACGTATTTGAGGTGCTGATTGTTCTAACCTCTCTCCAGAAACGCTTTCGGCAATTTGAGAAACTCGTGCTTGTTCCCAAAAGTGATAACGAGTACCCAAAGTCGAGCAAAGAAAAAAACCTGTTATTACTAGGATGAAGACTAAAGCTCCATGCAGTAATATTCGCAGCAATACTGAGTAGCCTTCTAACCATTGTCCGATCGCAATCCCTAGTTCTGGTTCGTTTCGGCGGCCCGAAAAGTTGAGTAAGGCAAGCACGATTCCCAAAAACCCCACTATGCCTGCGATCAAAAAGAATACGCGGACGTACCTTGACCCAAATTCTATCAGTTGAGTTGGCTGTGTCAAATCGGGTAAGCCGGGAATGCCTTGAGCAGCTTCAAACATAATTTAGATGTTTACTCAATAGGTAAAACACTATAACTACCAAAAATTTTCAAAGTTTCACTGTAAGTTATTAACTCATCTAAAGCAGCTTTCACAAATGGTTGAGTGCCGTCAGCTTCTATATCGATGAAAAACAGATATTCGCCGAGCGATCGCTTTGTTGGCCGCGACTCAATTCGACTCAGGTTAATATTTCGTTTTGCGAACAGTTGCAGCGGTTTGACAAGCGCCCCTGGTAGATTCGCCGGAGCGCTAAAAGCCAGGGAGGTGTGACTGCCTCCGGGAGATGGTTGTAAACTTAGCACCCAAAACCGCGTGTAGTTACTCGAAAAATCATTAATTGGGCAGGCAAGAATGGGTAAGTTGTAGATTTCGGCAGCTCGCCCTGAAGCGATCGCCCCAGCCGTCACATCCTTTTCCAAATACTTTAGCGCCTCTGTAGTTGAATTCATCGGTACTAATTGAACCAATGGCATAAACTTTTCCAGCCATCCCTGACACTGAGCTAGAGCCTGCGGGTGGGAATAAACTGTCCGAATTGCTTCTAAATTGTCCGCAGATGATAGCATAGCATGGCAAATCGGCAATACCAAAGCTTGTTGAATTTGCAGGGTATCCAGTCGCCACAGCGTATCCAGCGTCATAGATACACTGCCCTCAAGAGAATTTTCCACCGGCACAACAGCTAGATGAGCTTGCCCATCAGCCGTTGCTTGGAGCGTTTGGGCAATGCTGGGATAAGGACACAAAAAGCATTCCTGGCCTTTTTCCAGACTCAGCCAATTAGCGTAAGCTAGAGCAGCTGCTTCAGCGTAAGTGCCAGTCGGCCCTAAGTGTGCAATACATATACTCATAAAGTTCAACTCTCAGTTTGTTAATTTTTATCAGCAATACGGTGTAAACTGTTCCTTTTTTATTACCCCCCCTAAAACAGTCCCTACTTTTGATGCCTTTGGTAGAGGCGGAAGCTCTAGATGAACTTGTTACGATCGCAGACAGATAGAATTGCACCACAGCTGACTGCTGGCGGCTGTATTGTAATGATATGATTAAGACTTCCAATCGGATATTTTAAGAACTGTAACGTAAAATTAATTAATAATCATACAAAACAACCCTCTGTTTCCCTTCTACCCATGCACACCCAATTTGTCGCTTCCCAATCTGTTGAAATTGCTGTTCCAGAGCAACCGATCCCAATTAAGCATTATTTGCGTCAGCCTCAACGTCTCGTGCAAGCGCTGGTCGAGTCAAGTCGGATTTCGCAGCTGGGCGAGGAACTTTTTCGCCTGAAAATGCGCCCCCTCAGCTTTATGATGCTGACGATTCAACCCACTGTAGATATGCGGGTGTGGACAGAAAGCGACGGTAGTGTCCATTTAAAGTCTGTGGGTTGTCAAATCCTGGGCATGGAATACATTAACCAACGGTTTGCACTTGACCTGAAAGGACGGCTGTTTGCATCCCAAATCAACGGAGTCACTTACCTGAAGGGGAAAGCGGATTTACAAGTGCAAGTTGAACTACCACCTTTATTTTGGTTAACCCCCAAGCCAGTCCTGGAAGCTACTGGCAACGGTCTGCTTAAAAGTGTATTGTTAACCATTAAACATCGGTTGATGCACCAACTGCTGTTGGATTATCGCAAATGGGCGAGTGCTACGGCAAATAGTGCTTCTGCTCAAGCACCAGCTAGAGCAGGTCAGTCACCTTTGGTTAGCGGTCAGTAGTCAGACTTTGCTTCGCGGCACGGACGAAAAGAACGCCGATGCCAGCGTGAAGGGCCATGCTCCTGTAGAGCCTGTATATGTCGCGCAGTGCCGTAACCTTTATTGGCATCTAAAGCATATTCTGGGTATTTAGCGGCCAAGCGAAGAATTAGCTCGTCTCTCCACACCTTAGCCAGAATACTGGCAGCTGCGATAACTACCAACTGCTCATCTCCCTTGATGATCGACTGTTGTGGCATCGGTAAGTCTGGAAGAGGCCATTTGCCATCAACCAGGCAAAGAGTCGGCTGCACCGATAGCCTTATTACAGATCTCTTCATTGCCAACAAGGATGCCTGAAAAATATTGATCCGGTCAATTTCACGGGCAGAGGCCATTCCGATTTGGTAATCTAGCGCCATTGCCCGAATTCTAGAGGCAAATCGCTGTCGTCCAACGCTAGTTAGTTGTTTGCTATCTTTAATACCGGCGGCGGCAAGTTCGCTTAATGCGGCATCCGGTAAAATCACCGCAGCCGCAACTACCGGGCCGAATAAACAACCCCGCCCCACTTCATCGACCCCTGCCACTATTCCCATAGAGGGAGAGTGGGGGAGTGGGGGAGTGGGGGAG
>CASBRD010000182.1 GCA_949128025.1 Oscillatoriales cyanobacterium PMM_0008
ACTCAATTACCTGTACTTGATGGAATTCAGTTAGAATTGACAGTTGAACAAGTTTTTGGTTGGTTAACTTTTAGTTGAACAGAACTTATACCAAATCCGCAAGCCTTGACCCCTTTTTTACCCGACGACTAAAGTCGCGGCTACACAAACAAAGCCCGCCTGCGCGGGCTTCAAGAAAAAGCGGCTACACAAACAAAGCCCGCCTGCGCGGGCTTCAAGAAAAAGGGGGTAGTTAAGCTAACGCGCATCTAATTTGAATAATCGCAATTTGTGAAACTCTTGTGGGGAGGGGGCAAGGCATCTTGCCTGCCTCATTTATACAACTTAGATGCGCGACAGCTTAACCCGGATTTGGTATTACCCAGAGATCCCCACAACCCCCCTTAAAAAGGGGGGCTTTCAAGCAATGTAGGGCGCGTTAGCTTTTGCGTAACGCACCTTACCTTTAAGCCACAACTTCTCTCTTAATTCCCAAAAATTCTCGCACCTTTTGCAAATAAGTTTCCGCATCTTCCAACATCGGAAAATGAGCCGTATGGGGAATCACAACATACTCCACTTTTTCACTTAAAGCTGCCGCCTGTCTTCCCATTTCTGCTGGAATGATGATATCGTGTTCACCAGAAACCAAAAGCGTCGGCACCGATAACTTAGCAAATTCCTGGGGCATTACCTCAGATGCTTCTTTACTCACTGAAGTAAAAATTGTCCCCAAAGCTGCCTCGTAATCTGCTATGATAAAATCCTCTAAAAAAGCCTTACTGATTGTACTTGGCAGAGGGCGATGCAAAAAGCGCTTCATGAAGAGTTTGTCGGCAAAAGGAATTTTACTTAACCAGGGGGGACGAAACTTAACGACGTAACCGCCAAATTTATGGAAAGCAGCAAATGCTTTTTCGTCGTATTCAAAAATTCCGCTACAAGTTAGAATTGCCCGTTCCACTCTTTCTGGGTAACGGTTCAAAAACAGCGTAGCAACAGAAGCGCCCATTGAGTGGGCATTTAGATAAACGCGATCTAGCTCGAAAGTATCTAATAATGCTGCTAAGTCGTCAGCATACTCTTCCATTTGGTATTTCAGCGTAGGCGCTTCACCTAATGGTAAGCGCGATCGCCCAAAGCCGCGCATATCGTAAAGCAGACAATCAAACTCATCTGCTAGCGCAAAGCCCGTGCTTTCCCAATATCTACCAGAACCAGCCCAGCCGTGCAAAAAAATCATTACCGGCTTAGTTTTGCCAGCTTCTGGTGAGCGAATCCACTCGTAATAATGCTCGACGCCACGAACTTGAATTAACGGCATTTGTCAATAGTCAATTGTCAGCGATCGGTTGTCATTTGTCATTTGTCAAAAGTAGAATTCTGGCAATGACTAATGACTAATGACTAATTTAAGCAGATTCCGGCTTTGGCAGCGAAGAAGGGTGTACGATCAGTTCGGCTGTAGAACGTTTCTCTACCATTTCCCGCGTAATCATGCAACGGGTAACATCCTTGCGAGATGGCAACTCGTACATCACATCCAACATCAACTCTTCCACAATACCGCGTAAAGCTCTGGCACCAGTTTTGCGGCGGTAGGCTTCTTGCGCGATCGCTTTAATCGCATCCGTCTTAAACTCCAGCTGCACGTTGTCCATCTTCAGCAGTTTTTGATACTGCTTCACCAAGGCGTTGCGCGGCTGAGTCAAAATCGCCGTCAAAGTTTCTTCATCCAGCGGATCGACTACTGCGATCACCGGAATCCGGCCTATAAACTCCGGAATCATGCCAAATTTCACCAAGTCGTCCGGCTCCTGCTGTTTCAGGATATCCGCAGTCCGTTTTTCCCTTGATGGCGTTTCTCCACCTTGAATAAAGCCCATTGACTTTTTGCCAATTCTCTGCTCTACCACCTTCTCCAGACCAACAAACGCACCCCCGCAGATAAACAAGATATTGCTGGTATCAATCTGGATGCAGTCCTGATAGGGATGCTTGCGTCCGCCTTGGGGAGGCACGTTTGCCACCGTCCCCTCCAACATCTTCAGCAGAGCTTGTTGAACCCCTTCGCCGGAGACATCCCGCGTAATCGAAGGATTTTCGCTCTTACGGGCAATCTTGTCAATTTCATCAATGTAGATAATGCCTCGCTGAGCTTCCTCCACATCGAAATCCGCTACCTGAAGCAATCGCAGCAAAATATTTTCTACATCTTCCCCGACATATCCTGCTTCCGTCAGCGTAGTAGCGTCAGCTACAGCAAACGGCACATCCAAAATATTTGCCAGAGTTTGAGCCAAAAGTGTTTTTCCGCATCCGGTCGGCCCCATCAGCAGGATATTGGATTTTTGTATTTCTATTGAGTCCTCCGCACTCACTTTGCCGCTGCTTTTTGATTGAATAAAGCTGAGCCGCTTGTAATGGTTATATACCGCTACCGAGAGGACTTTTTTCGCCTCATCCTGACCTATTACGTGTTCGTCTAAATACTTTTTAATTTCTCTCGGTTTCGGAATTTGATGCAGCGAGAGAGCTGATGACCGGGTACGCCGCTTTTGGGCTGGTTCTGACTTTGGTGCTGGCTGAGGAGATGCTGGACTCGAATCCAACAGCTCCTCATCTAAAATTTCGTTACATAGGTCAACACATTCATCACAAATGTAGACTCCCGGACCAGCAATCAATTTGCGAACCTGCTCTTGAGACTTGCCGCAAAAGGAACATTTCAAATGGGAGTCGTACTTAGGTGACATAGCTGCCTCTTATTTAAGTGTGGTAACGGCATTTCCTGAAATAGGTAGGTTCTGCCTAGTGATAACCTGATCGATAAGGCCATAATCTTTGGCCTCTGCGGCTGACATGAAGAAGTCGCGGTCAGTATCGACTTCTAATTTTTCAATAGGTTGACCAGTATGATAAGCCAGTAATTCATTGAGTTGACGTTTATGATAAAGAATTTCCTTGGCTTGAATCTCAATGTCAACTGCCTGACCTTGGGCTCCGCCTAGTGGCTGGTGAATCATAATCCGGGAGTTGGGAAGCGACATCCGCTTACCACGGGTTCCTGCTGTGAGCAGAAATGCTCCCATACTTGCAGCTAATCCAAAACAGATGGTAACAACATTGGGGCGAATTTGTTGCATGGTGTCATAAATCGCCATACCCGCTGTCACCGATCCCCCTGGAGAGTTGATGTACATCTGGATGTCTTTTTCGGGATCTTCTGAGTCCAGGAACAGCAACTGGGCCACAATAGTGTCCGACACTTCATCGTCTATCGGCGTTCCCAAGAAGATGATTCGCTCCCGCAATAGGCGCGAGTAAATGTCGAACGCTCTTTCCCCCATACCAGACTGTTCTACCACCATAGGTACGACCGTGTTGCTGGGGTGCAAGTCGTATATGGGCGAGTAGTGCGAGCTGGTGGGCGAGTAGTTAGGAGACTGAGATATAACCATAAAACCTAATTCAAGTTGTGCCAGCTGGCACTCGTGCTGTGAACTGAAAATGCTCAACGATACTTGATGACAACTATATCCGTTATAGCCAATATCTGTTGTCTTTGACTATTTCTACTGGGCAAGTTTGGCTTTCTATACGAGAGATATCGAAGTTTTACCATTTTCCTTTTGATATGCTACATAGTGTAACTATTGTCTTCTAGCGATCGCGATCCCCTCCTCACTGTGATGTTTATCAAAATCAAAGGTGAAATGGTATTGGGGAAATTAGGGGAAAAGGAGAAGATTAAAGAATTGAAATTAAATCCAAAATCCACAATTCCTCTCTTCCCCCCTAGCCCCTAGCC
>CASBRD010000183.1 GCA_949128025.1 Oscillatoriales cyanobacterium PMM_0008
ATGATCCTGTAGTGCCAAACGAAGTGCCAGCTTAGCAAAGAAGCTCGATCTCAAAATTAACTATAGATTCTTTGCTTGACGACATTCTGCTCAAAATGACAATGGATCATTTATTGCTTGGCTTTCTCTTAACCTCATCTGCTGATGCTGCCCTCCCATTACTGGTTGAACATTCTGAGGCGGACATCTGCCTGAACACTGGCAGGGAAAGGATTTTGGAGTCCTTTCCAACTCCCCCGAACGACTTCGAGTCGCGCGGCTAACGGTGTAGTTCAACGGCGGTTAGCAGTTTTGGCATCCCCACCAAGATCTCTGTTTCGTCCGTTGCAACGCAATGTTATACAGCGGCGCTCACAGAAACGATCGCACTACTTGACCTTAACTATACACCCGACTCTTATGCTTTGTCACGATCGCGGTTCACCGCTAGAACGATCGCACTGCTGAATCTTTCTGAGTTGCCAGTGACGATCACAACGATGCTCTCTTAGCGCGGCGGTATAACGGTGAAGTTGATCCGCCGTAGTAGTAGGGTGCGTTAGTGAAGCGTAACGCACCATTAAGTAATATAGCATAAAAGACATCCTTAGCGCGTAATTTTTTAATTTGCCACAACGTCAAAAATGGCAAATTTACGTAGGTTATTCAGCACAAAGAAACTACCTTTTTTAATCAAATCTCCAGTGCAGATTACTGGTAGACGTTCCTGATAAGCTTTGCTCGCCAGATTGTATTCTGGTTGCTTTAACTCAACTTTAATTCTCCGCAGTTTTCCCACCACAACTCCCATCAGAATGACAATGCCAGTTGCATCAAACTCTTTAATTTCAATTACCATTCCCTGAATTTCTATATGGGAAACGTTGG
Organism: Oscillatoriales cyanobacterium PMM_0008; assembly: GCA_949128025.1. GTDB lineage: Bacteria > Cyanobacteriota > Cyanobacteriia > Cyanobacteriales > Aerosakkonemataceae > Argonema. The sequence goes on from CASBRD010000183.1 coordinate 868, forward strand.
TGATCAAATCGCTTAAGATATCAAGTTGAGAACGCTTTTCTACTACCTCTAGTGTGGAAAGAGCGTCACTAATCCGAACTGCATAATCTCCCAAACTTCTCTTGTTGGGTACCAAAATTTCAAACTCATCTACATCATCCTTTTTATAAAGCCAAATAGTAGCATTATCCAAAAAGGGGCGATCTTCGTACCAGCCGTGGGTTTGCAAATAAGCAGTCAATTGACTATGCTCTATAGTTTTAAGAGTTTCACTATCTCTTACTGTTACTTTCATAGTTGACTTCCTCCACTAATAAGTTGCATTAAAGACTGAAGATATGACACTGTAAATTGGTTACTTCTGGGTAAGGAAACTGTCACTGTTACTGTGTTTTGTGTCTGAGGCATCCCCCGCAGTGACAGCCAATAAGCGCAATATCTTAGGCAGAGTTCTTCTTCAGACTGTTGTAACCATTCGTCTAGATTGTCGGGGAGTAAAACTACAACTAAGATTCTCGGAATGGCAAAGTTATCCATTCTCAAATCATCGTAGTTTTTAAGCTTGACAGGGTATCTAACATTGCTGTCGTCGAGAAGATCCCTTGAAGTAGATTTTAACTGCAATTCCAGCCGAGGCGATCGGATACGTCCTGTTCCACCCCTAGCGGCAATCCCCCAGTCTACGCTGTCATCGTCCACCGCTGGCTTGTAGAGTGAATAGCCTGCTACTGATGCCACAGCCTGTATATAAGCATTACTGAACTGTTCTTTTTGCTGGTTGATTTCCACGCGACGCCGCACCTCTAGGACTTTCACAAAATTACCCTCCAGTATTGGAAGCAGTCTACCTACAGAGTAAACTCAGCAACTTCGCCATCTTCATCTACATTAGTTTTCTTCCCAGCCGTGGTAAGCTGCAAACCTGCACCGTGAATAACTTGACCGAACGACATTTCTGGATTTTGTTGCAGAATATTCAAAACACTCAGAAAATCCCGCACAATCTCTCCCGGTGTTAGCAACGCATTTGCACCCAAGCGGCTAATAATTTCTTGCAGAAACTCATCAAATTCGCTTTTGGTGATTTTCTTTTCACTACTGTATTGAGTGGTATGAACATCAGCCAAGCGTTGCAAAAGCTGCAATATTTCTTGCTGAGTCAAAGTCTCTAACTGAATAACTGGGCCAGAATTATCCTGCAAACCCGCTTTCGCAAAACGGCTTTTGGCTGTGCGTCTAGTCCATGCTGGGTCGTTAAAAAGTCCCCGTTTCGGATCTTCCAAAAATTTGGGCGTTCCACCTACAATAATACCAAGATGTTCCGCTCTACCCTGCATGGTGTCGTTAAACATTGCCAGCAGTTTGTCGTAGTTGTTCTGGCGCGAAACCGCATTGGTTATCTTCCACAAATGCACGGCTTCATCAAATAGCACTAAAAGTCCTTTGTAGCCAATGTCGGCGGCAAATTTGGCGAATAACTTGACGTAATCGTACCAGGTATCGTCGTCAATAATTATCCGCACGCCCAGGGCTGCTTTTGCCTCTGTTTTGGTGGCGAATTCGCCTCGCAACCAACGCAGTGCCGCATCTTTTTTTTCCTTTTCATCCAATCGATAACCGCGCCAATAGTTAGTAACTACTGTGGCAAAGTCAAACCCGTGAACTAAGCCTTCAATATTTTTTACTGCTGACAGAATTGTCGATTCCACTTGGTCATCAAAGCCGCTGTCGTTGGGGCGCAATCCGCTTGTTTCGGCAACTTGGGTTTGAATGCTGCTGATCCATTTTTCTAGAATTAGTCCTAAAGCACCGCCGTTAGGATGAGTTTTGGTGGCGATGTTTCGCATTAATTCGCGATAGGTTGCTACACCTTGACCGTCTGTTCCTGCTAGTCGGCGTTCGGGGGATAAGTCAACATCAGCTACTACGAAACCCTGTTCCATTGCGTGGTTCCGAAGCAGTTGCAGTATAAAGCTTTTGCCAGATCCGTAGCGTCCGACAACGAAGCGGAATGCTGCACCGCCAGCGGCTAGGTTGTCGAGGTCTTGTAATAGTGCGGCCATTTCTTTTTCTCGACCGACGGCAATATGTTCGAGTCCAATTCTTGGCACAACTCCTGCACTTAAGGAACTGAGTAGTGTAGTTGAAACTCTTTTGGGTATTTTCAATTTTGCCATATTTATTCCTTGAATTTGAGAATTTCCTTAATATTGGTCAAATATTCGGCTTCGGCAATTAGAGGAGAAACCGATCCTGGCTCAATAATTATATCGCCAATTGTAGCGATCGCACGTTCGTTTATGCCATCAATTAACAGTTCCGGCATGGTTATGTATGATTCCGCAATCTTTTTGATTTCTGGATTCGGATTTTCTAGATATACTATGGCTTTGAGTACCTGAAGTTCTGAATTGGTCAAGTGGGCTACAAATTCTGTCCATTCATCAGGGAGTTTATCGGATGAAAAGTCATCAGTTTCTATCTGAGATATTTGGTTATCTTTTTCGGTAATTTGTAGCTGTAATTGCTGGAGTTCTGCTTCTGCGTTGTGTTTTTCCGATAATAGCGATCGCAAACACAAATCTAACTCTTGTTTCTGTTGTTCCAGGTGGTAAACTTCTGTTTCCCAATGATGCGCGTCTGCTGATAACAAGCGTTTTTGTTCTTCCAAAGCAATTAAGTCTTGGGTTAGCTGCTGCTTGTATTTTTGTTGTTCTGCGGTTTGAACGTACAGCTGATTCAACTGTCTTTTCAAAAAATTTATGTGAATCTCTGTTCTCTGCTGTTCCGCTATCATAGCTGAGAGGTGATCGTACAGCTGTATTCCCCATTTTTCCAACTGGCGAATTTCCATTTCAAGGCCAGTTCTAATGCGTTTGTGCTGCATTCTCTGCTTGCCGTTTACGGCGATCGCTCCACAGAAGGTAGCAGGTACGGCGATCGCAGCTGCGATCGATGCTGCTTTGATGTCTCGGATCAAAAGCAAGCTAAGGCCAAAACTCACAATGAAGGCAACTGAACCCAGAAGCCACCGATTTCTTAACATAGCTTGGCGCGATCCTCACAACTTGGCAACTACAAAACCCTGCTCTTTAATTTATTCCGTATCGCTGCCATAAAATGAGCATTGAGCCAGGGCATCTATGCCTTTAGCGTGTGACTGATAAAGAAAAACTCTTTCTACTTGAAACCATTCTCCCTCTTTCAAAACGCAATCCCCGACTCTGGGAATAATTTTATAGGCTTTGATCCACTCTTTATCTTCAGTGGGTGCGCCATTGTTTTTATGTTCAAAAGATGTGTAGTAGACAAAATGAATTAAATATGTATCCATGTGGCAATTCGCTTTTTGAAAACGCTGGAAGTGGCACAAAACTGCTCAGACTTAAACATTATTACCAAATTATGATGAATGTGACACCATAATGGCGACTTGCTGGGTGCTAGAACACCAATTTAGTAATCGTAGGGGCGAAGCATTCGGGCAGGAAATCTAGGGTAAGAGTGATAAATTTTCTGCCCGAATGCTTCGCCCCTACAAGCTAAAAACGCACCACCAAGTATTACTGAATCGGTGTGCTAGACTTGATTCGGTAGATATGGCTCAGCTCCATGCTTTTATTTTGACATCTTCCTTTGGTATAGCGTTAGCTTAGCAGAGGATTGCCATCCCGCACTGACGGGGGAAAGAAACGACATTACCCTAACATGACATCGCCATTTTCTCGCAAGCATCCCTTTTTCAACTATCGAGTCGCTCTCCTGCTCACCATAATCCCTATTTTCGTCTTGGGTTTGACCAGCAAATTTTACCCTGGGCCGGGACACAAGTGGTTCAACAATTATTTTGGAGATTTTTTGTACCAAATCTTTTTGATTCTACTGGTGACTTTCGTCTGGCCGCAAGCTTCTCCCGCTTGGACTTCATTGGGGGTTTTCATTTTTAACTGTGCGATCGAATTTCTCCAGCTGTGGCAACCTCCCTTTTTACAAGCGATCCGAGCCACTTTATTCGGGCGTCTGCTGCTTGGCAATTCCTTTGTATGGGACGATTTTCTCTACTATGGAGGGGGATGTACCTTGGGTTTTATCTGGGTGCGTAGGGTGAAAGCAAAGGCGCTGCGATCGCTTCACCGCGCCTCCAGTCCCTGAAAAAACTAATTCGATCGAGCCTCACAATTCTTTGGTACTATGTCGGCGGCGAGAGGTGAGAATAGGCTGCGATCGCCTAACTTAAGTAATGTACGAATCAGATTAAATAATACATTCATCCTTCATCCTGCTGCCACTGCTGCAAAACCTCAAAGGGATTAAACCCTCTGTAGTTCAGGTAATTGATCAACTTAGCTTTAGTTTTTGGCTCGATATTTTGAAAACCATCAATGTGGTATTTCCGCATAAGCTTAGCTTTTAACTGTGTCAGTTCCCCTGTTTCTGCATCCTCTGTTTCTTCCACTTGCGAATCCCATACTTCCTCAAACACATCGGCTGCAATCCCTTTTTCTAAGCATTTACGCTTAATTCCAGCTTTCCCGTATTTGCCTTGAGATGAGGCAATTAGAGTAGCGACTAAGCGAGTATCTGACTGGTAATCTTTTGATTGAAGTTCCTGGAGAGCATCTGCGATCGCACTCTCATCAAACCCCTTCTCTTTTCCTTTCTTGTTGAGTTCGTAAGCACTGTACTCTCGGCGAGACAAAAGGTTCACAAAATAGGCGCTGCAACTCATTTATTTAACTCTCTTTATTCAAAGTAATTGTTTTGTTGATGCTTATCCTTTTTTACTAATTTAACATAACATCAATCGAACGAGCGTGAGTTAAATGATTAATCAGTAATCACCGATTACCCATTCATGGTATAATACCTCTGGAGGATATAAAAAATGAACAATACAGTCTCAGACCTAGCAGTAAAGACAATCAACGGTTCCGAAAAGAAGCTCGGTGACTACGCGGGAAACGTCCTGCTGATTGTGAATGTAGCTTCCTACTGCGGCTACACACCCCAATATGCCGGACTGGAGAAGTTGAACCAAAAGTATAAACAATCCGGGTTACGCATCCTGGGATTCCCCTGTAACGATTTTGGGGCACAGGAACCTGGTAGTAATGCCGAGATTATGAAATTCTGCACCACTAATTATGGTGCCAACTTTGAAATGTTCGACAAAGTTCATGCTATTGGCGACAACCAGCACCCGCTTTACGCTAGACTCACTTCTTCAGCTAAAGTTCCAGGAAATGTTTCCTGGAACTTTGAGAAATTCCTTGTTAGTAAGACTGGCGAAATAGTGGCGCGGTTTCGCAGCAGCGTTAAACCAGATTCACCGGAATTGATAGCAGCAATTGAGAGCGAGTTAGCCAAGTAATAGAGGTCAAAAATAACCATGAATGTTGCGATCGTTGGTTGCGGTTATGTTGGATATTCAGTTGCTCGCCACTGGCGTCAAGAGTTGGGGTTTTTTGTCACCGCAACCACAACTTCTCCCGACAAAGTTGCAGCACTGGAAGTTGTAGCCCAAAAAGTCGCCGTAGTGAATGGAAATGACGCAGCGGCGCTAAAATCTGTGCTTAAAAATCAGGATACCGTACTTTTAAGTGTCGGTGCCAAGAACGCCAATCTGTATGAAGAAACTTATCTGCATACCGCCCAAACCCTAGTTTCAGTACTCAAAGAAACTCTAACTGTCAAACAAGTAATTTACACAGGGAGTTACAGTGTTTATGGCGACAAAAATGGGGACTGGGTAGATGAATCATCACCTGTTACACCGGCTAGCAAAAATGGTGATATTCTCGCTCAAACTGAGGAAATATTGCTGTCGGCATCCAATGAGAATATCAAGGTTTGTATCATGCGATTGGGAGGAATTTATGGGCCCGATCGGGAACTGGTAAAAATATTTGGCCGATCTGCTGGCACAACTCGTCCGGGTAATGGTGAAGATGTCACAAATTGGATTCATCTCGATGACATTGTTGCGGCGATCGAATTTGCCCGGTCTAACCAACTGCAAGGTATTTATAACTTGGTCGATGACGCACATCTGACAAGTAGAGAACTACTCGATCGCGTGTTTGCCCAGCACAATTTACCCAAAGTTGTTTGGGATTCATCCCAGAAAAGTACCCGACCTTATAATGCACTGGTGTCGAATCAAAAAATCAAAACTGCGGGTTATCAGTTGATTCATCCACAGATGATTGTGTAGCTAATATAGGGGGAGCTTCCGTGCTTACTATGCTACGGCAGAGGGGCAGAGGGGCAGAGGGGCA
>CASBRD010000184.1 GCA_949128025.1 Oscillatoriales cyanobacterium PMM_0008
AACCGATCGATCGCTATCGTGAATATGCTGGGCAGAAAGTCCGATCGAGCAAAACGGCTTTGACCCAAGCGATCGACCGAAACAGATATCTGCAACAGTGTCAAGTGGGACAACCAAGCAGCGCGGGGCGGTCTGATATCTAGATCGCAGAAACCCGGTTTCTTCAAGAAACTGGGTTTCTATGTAGCACTTCATCCAACGGCAAGCGGCTGTAATCAGCCAGAGAATCTGAACAGGCAGGTGTTGGGATCACTACTGGACGTGCTGCAAAGACATCCCCCCAGCGCGTTACCATGAAAAAACACTGAAGAAAGTTTTGGGCGATAACCCGACCTATGAACTCACCTATCAAAGCTGTTCAATCTCCCTACTACGGAGATTCCTTTTACAGAACACCCCCTCCAGATTTGCCTTCCTTGTTGTTGAAGGAACGGATTGTCTATTTCGGACTGCCGCTATTTTCATCTGATGAGATCAAAGCTCAAGTAGGTGTAGACGTAACCGAGTTAATCATTGCCCAACTGCTGTTTTTGCAATACGATGACCCGGAGAAGCCGATCTCCATCTACATCAATTCCACGGGGACTGCTTGGTATGGCGGCGATGCTATAGGCTTTGAAACGGAAGCCTTTGCCATCTGCGACACCCTCAATTACATCAAGCCTCCAGTCCATACCATCTGTATTGGTCAGGCTATGGGGACGGCGGCAATGATCCTATCAGCAGGAACGAAAGGGTGCAGAGCCAGTCTGCCTAACGCTACTATTGTGCTGCATCACGCTCGCTCTCGCGCTCGCGGTCAAGCCACAGACATTCAAATTCAAGCTAAGGAAGTCTTGGCAAACAAAACGGCGATACTGGAGATTTTCTCTCAAAATACGGGTCAATCGCCAGAGAAGATCGCCAAAGATATGGATCGGATGTTCTACATGACCCCCTACCAAGCCAAGGAATACGGTTTGATCGATCGGGTTTTGGAAAGTCCTAAAGAACTTCCTCAACCAATCGCGGCTCTTCACGGTTAAGTTCTAGTTATTCGCTACAAGGAAGAAAATTATATGCCCATTGGTGTTCCAAGAGTACCCTATCGGTTCCCAGGAGAGCCTTTCACCCAGTGGATTAATATCTACGAGCGCCTTGCTTTGGAAAGGATTGTCTTCCTAAGTGGAGAAGTCAGCGATGGAATGGCTAATGCCATCATCGCTAGACTGCTCTATATGGATTCCGACGACCAAACCAAGGATATTTATATCTACATCAACTCCCCTGGTGGTTCGGTGACGGCTGGTCTAGCTATCTACGACACCATGCAGCACGTCAAATCGAATATTGTGACGATTTGCGTTGGTTTGGCAGCTTCAATGGGGTCTTTCCTGCTTACAGCTGGCAGCAAGGGGAAACGCTTGGCTCTACCCCACTCGCGGATTATGATCCACCAACCTTCTGGCGGTGCTAGGGGTCAAGCGACGGATATTGAGATTGAGGCAAGAGAAATCCTCCGGATTCGCCGCCAGTTGAATGATATCTATGCCGAAAAGACGGGTCAGCCTCTATCTAGGATCGAGAAAGATATGGATCGCGACTTTTTCATGTCTGCTCAGGAAGCGAAAGAATACGGTTTGATCGATCGTGTCATTGAGGAGCGCTCTGCTGAAATGAAAACCCCAGCAATCGCATAACCTTTGGGCTTTCACGGAGAGAAAAAGCGAAAGGGTATTTGTAGGCCCAGAAACCGGGTTTCTTCAAGAAACCCGGTTTCTTTTAGCTCCGTGGAGTTTCCCTTTGGTCTTGACCAAGCTTTGCTTGAAGCTGTGTTTGCTATTATCGGGATTAGGTTTAAAGCTTAACTTGATGAACCTAGCAGATTGCTATCGATTACTGGGGCTAAAGTCTGGAGCCTCAATGGCTGAAATTAAGGCTTCATACCGTCGTTTAGCACGACGGTATCATCCGGATGTCAACCCGACCGATCGACAAGCGAAGGATAAGTTTATTGCTATTACTGAGGCTTACCACTTCCTTTTGGGCGTTGTCAAAGAGGTTGAAATTTCCCAGGAGTCGATCGAATCCCAGACTCCACCACCCACCGCCTCTGACACCGCAAAAGCCTCCCCGCCAAAAACGAAGGTGACTCGCAAGGAAAAGCCTCCTCAACCGGAACCACAGCTATCGGAAACGGAAAAACAACTTAAGTGGCAATCCTATGAGCAATTACAGCTGCTGCTGAAAGCTCAAAGGTTCCCTCGTGCGATCGCTCTAGTAGAAGGTTTAGCACAACGCCTACCAGAAGACCCCGAAGTACGTCAGTGGCAGGCTATTACTTATCAGCGCTGGGGCCGTCATTTGGTGACTGAGGGAGAACTGGATAAAGCTAGAATTTATTTAAAAAAAGCGTTACGCACTGACCCCCACAATCGCTCTCTTTGGTCTGAAGTTGAAAGAGATTTTCGTCGTCTTGAACAAATTTATTGATGAAGACACAAAACCAAGAAACCGGGTTTCTTTGAGAAACCCGGTTTCTGAAATTATCAGATCGTGTCCGGTTACATCGTTAGTATATGAGTGAGATATTCAAATTGTCTGTTGTCATCTGTGGTTACATTTTTACCGCAGATGAAGACAGATGAACGCAGATGAACGCAGATAAGAATGATCGCACAATTTTTTATGTAACCGATGCTTAAGGACATGATATCACTTCTTCTCAGGGAAGTGCGCCCAAGTGGTTCCACCCTCACCATAACTCTTGGACTTGACTAGATTATAGGAGTAATGGAGGTTTTCGCCAGTCAGATCCGTTCGATAGCCTGAATCGAAGTATTCACCATAGGGATCGTTAACGAAGAAGCCAGTATCGTCATAGCCGCGAAGGACAATAATATGTCCCGCTCCAGTCAACCGACCTGGGTAAATAACGGGATTTCCATTGGCTAGGTGAGCCTTTATTTCATTCCAAGTTGCATCCATTTTGAAGACATCATTCATATCATACTCAAGGAAGACTCTACGTAGGTGATCGTGAACGTGGCGATCCCATCCGTTAGTTTTTACCAGTTCAAAGAGTTCATCTTCTAGCTGCTTATTGCGACGCGCAGGTCTAATGCCATAGTAATACAAACACATGGCAACGCTGGTGACATTGCAGGTGCCTTCTGGTTTGTATCGGTTGTTGAGTTGGCTGAAGTAAGGAACTGGTAAACTTACTTGCTTGGGAAGCTTATCGTTAGGGCTGAATTTACCGATGCGTTTTACCCCATCGTCGCCAATAATCTCGATATGCTCTTGATAAGCTACCCAAGTGTTTCTCCCTTTGAAAAAAGTTTTTTCTAGGGCGACCCTTATATGACTTCCTATGTCTTTATAAGAGTTTAGCTCAAATACTCTACCAGCCCCCACTGCCACTTTTTCATTTTCGGGTAGCTCGATCCCTTGGACAGAAGATTGCTTGAATACCGTATCTTTAATAACTTTAAGTTTCATGATGCTCTAGCCAAATCTGCTAACTAATCAATCATTCGCAATTTTGGCTATTACATCAGGAAAATTTTATCGCAAGCTTTAAAGGAGATCGCAATCGATAGGCTCCTTGTCAAGACGAAAAAACAGTTGTTTTTGTTCCCTATGAGACATCTTTGCAATAAAATTTAATTTCAAAGTAAAGATGAAAAAATCTATATTTGTAGTTGAATGTTTACAGCGGCTTGCGAGTGGGTGAGGATTCCGTGAGCGTCAGCGTTCGACTGAGACGTTCGGCGAAGTCCGAACGGTACAGGTAAATTGTAGGGGCGGGTTTTGCTATGATTCTTGTCGGTTAGCCACAAATTATTTGCCAAAAGAGCCCCTACTTTCGCGCTATAAAGAAAATCATTTGATTGTACCTCACGCGGCTGCAAGCTGCTGCAAAACAAAATGAGTAAGTTATTCTTTGACCAGGGGCGGTAGTCAGAGTCCCTGCATCTCTGACTACCGCCCCCACCCTGACCTGAATCCTTAGGGTGTAGTTTATGCAACTGAAGCGCCCTTAATGCGTTACGCCTGTATAGTATAGAAGAGACGGCGGCTTTAGCCGTTTGCGATCGATCCCACCCCTAAAGGAGTGGTTTTTCTAAGTGGATTTCTATAAAGTTGTAAACCCAAGTGTCTGCCCTGCCTGATGATCCGGTTATGCCTAAGCGATATAAAAGTCGTCCGTCTTTTGAGGGGGGCGGACGTGGCGAAGGTGTTGCCCCCCATAAGGAAATAGCCTGGTCGCGGGCTACAGCAAAATCCTATAGCGAAAAAGCCTACCGCTGGAATCGAGAAAATTACTCTCGTCAGCGCCGCTTTTTGGACATTTGGGCTTTTGTTTTAACTCTAATGTCTCAGCTATGGCTCGACAGTAAACCTTGGAGCTATCAAGGTGGAATAACGGATGCCAAACGAGCCATAAGACGCCGAAAACAAGCCATCTGGATTCGAGAAACTTTTCTGGATTTGGGCCCTACTTTCATCAAAGTCGGTCAGCTGTTCTCCACCCGTGCGGATTTGTTCCCCGCCGAGTATGTGGAGGAACTCTCCAAGTTGCAAGATAGGGTGCCTGCCTTTAGCTACGAGCAAGCTGAGGCCATTATCGAACAAGACTTGGGGAAAAAAGTACCCGAACTTTACCGCAGCTTTGACCCAATTCCTCTGGCCGCAGCTAGCTTGGGACAGGTACACAAAGCCCAGCTGCATTCGGGTGAAGAAGTCGTGGCGAAGGTGCAGCGCCCCGGTCTGGTAAAGCTGTTTACGATCGATCTGGAAATTCTCAAGGGAATTACTCGCTACTTCCAAAATCATCCCGATTGGGGTCGCGGTCGAGATTGGTTGGGAATTTACGAGGAGTGCTGTCGTATTCTGTGGGAAGAGATTGATTATCTCAATGAAGGTCGCAATGCCGATACCTTCCGCCGCAACTTTCGCAGTCAGGATTGGGTAAAGGTGCCCCGCGTCTACTGGCGCTATACGTCGCCACGAGTTCTGACTTTGGAATACCTACCGGGGATTAAAATCAGTCACTACGAAGCTCTGGAGACAGCTGGGCTCGATCGCAAGGCTTTAGCTCAAATGGGTGCGAGAGCTTACCTGCAACAGCTGCTCAACGATGGCTTCTTCCACGCTGACCCTCACCCTGGAAATATTGCCGCCAGCGCAGAAGGTGCCCTGATCTTCTACGATTTCGGTATGATGGGCAAGATTGGGTCTAATGTTCGCGAGCAGCTGATGGAAACGCTGTTTGGCATTTCCCAAAAAAATGCTGACCGGGTTGTCTCCTCTCTGGTGAATTTGGGTGCTATCTCGCCAGTAGATGATATGGGGCCAGTGCGGCGATCGATCCAGTATATGCTGGATCACTTTATGGATAAGCCGTTTGAAAATCAGTCTGTGAGCGAAATTACTGATGACCTTTATGAAATTGCCTACGACCAGCCGTTTCGCTTCCCAGCTACCTTCACGTTTGTGATGCGAGCTTTCTCAACCCTGGAGGGTGTGGGGAAAGGTTTAGATCCGGAATTTAACTTTATGGAAGTTGCCAAACCTTTTGCAATGCAGCTTATGAGCGATGGAAATGGTTTCGATGCTACTAATAGCCTGCTGGGAGAAATAGGCCGTCAAGCGGCTCAAGTTAGCAGTACGGCTTTAGGCTTACCCCGCCGGATTGAGGAAACCCTAGAAAAGCTAGAGCGGGGCGATTTGCGCGTGCGGGTGCGTTCGACCGAAACAGACCGGGTGCTGCGCCGCCTCAACAGCTCGCAGATGGGCACGACTTATGCTTTAATAATCAGTGCTTTTACGGTGTCAGCAACTATCTTACTGGTTCATGATAAGGTAGTTCTGGCTGCGATCGCTGCTTTGATTGCAGCTGGGGTAGCTGTGGCTTTAATCCGACTGCTCCGACGGATTGACAAATCTGAGCGGATGTTCTGATTCCCGTTGTATTTCTGTAAATATTTGACGCGGGTTAAAACCTGCGAGTCGTGTTTCCTGTGCGAGCTAAAGATAAGCGGTTTCCACACTAGGGCGAGGTTTTGAGATGAAAAGTCGCTGCACGGGTCTTTCTGACCCCGGACTCGTTCGTCCGGTGAACCAGGATGCTTTTTATATTGACCCGGATGGGCGATTTTTTATCGTGGCAGATGGGATGGGCGGACACGCCGGAGGTGAGGAAGCAAGCTGGATCGCTACCGACGCGATTAAGTCCTACTTAAACGAATATTGGGATTCTCAAGAGGAATCCCCAGTACTGGCGGAGGCAGCTTTCTGGAAGGCAAATCAGGCTATTGTCCAGGATCAGCGGGAACACCCAGAACGATCGGATATGGGCACAACGGCAGTGGTGGTGCTGTTCCGAGAAGAACAGGCTTTGGTAGCTCATGTGGGTGATTCTCGTCTGTACCGGCTGCGAGCTGAAAAGCTGGAAAAAATTACTGAAGATCACACTTGGGTGGCGCGAGCTCTCAAAAGTGGTGTCCTCAGTCCGTCACAGGCTAAAATTCATCCTTGGCGGCATATGTTATCCCAATGTCTGGGGCGCGAGGATTTAGGTCAGGTGGAGATACAATCCCTGGATGTGGAAGTGGGCGATCGCCTCTTGCTGTGCAGCGATGGACTGACGGAAGAACTCTCTGATATCGCGATCGCTTCCTACCTCCAATCCCCTTTGTGTGAAACAGCCGCTACGGATCTCATTGAGGCTGCGAAGGAACAAGGCGGTCGAGACAACATCACGACGGTCGTTGTGGCCATTGAAGAGTTTATCGATAAACAAAATTAATCATTAGCTCGAAGAACGAATAAATTTAGCTGGGTAGGTATATCTACCCAGTTTTTTGTTCATTCTGAGCAATTTTGAGTTTTAGAACTTGATAAAAATACCATTAAGCGCTAAAGAACTTCCGGAACGATAGATCTATCTTTTGGATCGAGAAGTACCCACTTAGGAGGTATGGGCACTTTGTCAAATGATTGTTATCTTTTGTAATATAAGGCAGTAACCCACCAGTTCTGCCCAGCCCTTCTCCAACTGGCCCTTCTACAACCGATAAGCCATCGCTATATCTTTCTTAGGAGTTAGTTATGAATTCACCAATCGAACTGTCTCTCGAACAACAATTCAGCATCTTTTCCTTTAAAAATCAGGTCGAGAAAATGAACCACGAGCAGGCGCAGGAATTTTTGGTTAAGCTCTATGAGCAAATGATGGTACGCGAAGCGACTTACAAGAATCTCCTCAAGCATCAATGGGGTTTAGAACCAAGCCCTCAGTTTGAATAGAGATGAATAACGTCGCAGTCGGCGACCTCCTTCTCTTGCTTTGTTCCTTGGGGGAAAGAAGCTGGGGATGCTGGGGCGTCAACTTTATTTGTGCGCGTTGTTTCCGGACTGGTCTGGTTTTAAAGACAGAGATCGGCTTAAGATCTAAGTTGGAAGTAATATAGCAACCGATGAAAGTCGGTTAGGACAATATTAAACGCTCAAAGCAAGGCGGAGACTGTGTTTGTACAGCTTCAGTTGCACTCAGCACTTTGGTATATCTTTTATTTTTCATCGCTCACGGGCAATATAAACCACTGCTTTGGGTTTTAGGGTTATTAAGAAATATGGAAATTCTTTAATTGTTACTAGCTCCCGCTATAGCAACAGCTTAGCGGGAGTCTTCGCGACAGACGGATTTTTTAGCAGCAACGCGATAGTATGATATCAAATCCGTCTGCGTCGGAATTGTTCGTTTTTCCCCTCTGCCCTTCTGCCCCTCTGCCCCTCTGCGGCCATAATGATTCAGACACAACCGGAAACGATATGATATCAGGTTAGTGACCAATTAGTCCTTTAGATTCAAGGATGAATTGCCTACCAGTTTCGTGACAATCTGGGGCTTTATCTTCTCGAATTGGGCATTCAGCAGCTCTTTACTCATCTTAGACGAGCCTACCGATATCAATGTCTGACTGGTCTTAACCCACTGTTGTAGCAATTGGCATTGGGAGGGGGCTATCCTAACACTCATGGCGTGCATACAATTTTTATGTTCCTCCAAAGCAAATAACAACACCCAGTAGCGACCTTTTTCGCCTAATAGTTTTGTCATCTCCTCGCCTTGGGGAGTTTTCATATCCAAGTAGCAGCGAAGCCATTTTGGGCCAGCTTCGCGAGTGTAAAGTGCTGTAATCCACATCAGCATGGGATGGGGAGACATTAAAAATAAGAATTGATTGTAGCGTTTGCAAACATGACGCTTCTGAATATCTTCTTTTTTTAACATCACCCATAGAGTGGCCAAAGTTTCCTGGCTAGCAGATAAGGAATGAGCAAACACAATTTGGGCTAGAGGTTTGTTGCTCGGCCAGGTTTGTTGTCGAACGAGACTCTCGATTTCATCAAGCGAAGGGGGATGCTGGGATTTTGATGGGGTTGCTACCGGCTGAAGTTTTGATGGGATTGCTAGGGCATGGGGTTTTGATTCCGTTGCTAAGGGCGCGTTAACCGGGGTTGGTTCAATGCGCTCACCGAGTTGCCTACCCGTATGGAAGCGTTGTTCTAAAGGTTCCAACGCCTTGAGGATTTCACCCACATTGTTGGGGCGGGAGCCCGGTTCCTTTGCCAAGCAGCTCATCACCAAATTTTCCAAAGCTTTGGGCACTTTTAAATTTGGGTTAACTGACTCAAAAGAGCGCGGTTGTTGGAAGTGATGGACTTTGTACCAACCCCCAAACGAGTGAGTTTCTGCTTGTAGGGGCATCTTACCCGTGAGCATTTCAAACATCAGCACGCCCAGACTATAAATGTCGGAACGGTTGTCCAGTTCCTTACCCTCCATTTGTTCTGGAGAGGAATAAGCCAAAGTTCCTAAATAATAGCTCGTTTGGTCGCTGTCTGCCTGACGCAGTTTAGCAATCCCAAAGTCAAGAACCTTAGCCAACTGTCCAAGACTGGCGTCTTGAATTACCAGAATATTGCTGGGTTTGATGTCTCGGTGGATAATGGGACAGATTTCGCCATCTACAGGGATGCCTTGGTGGGCGCACTCCAATCCCAAAGAGATTTGGCGTGCTAGAGCCAAAAACTTAGGTAAAGTAATAGCGCGGGAGCGAATTACTTCGCTAAGGCTCTCTCCCTGGAGGTATTCCATGACGTAGAAGGGGGTTTTATTCTCGTCTACGCCATAATCCATCACTCTGACAATGTGGAGACTTTTTTGGCCTAACAAAGCACAGGTTTTGGCTTCTCGCTCAAAGCGCTCTTGCAACCGCAACTTCGGATTTTGAATCGTTAGAGAAAGAAACTTAACGGCGACGGGGACGCCTCCGAGTAAAACATCTTTGGCGCGATAAACCCGACCCATAGCCCCAGTTCCTACCAACTCCGCAAGCTGATAGCGATTGTCAAGTAAGCGACCAATGTTGGGATCTGTCATTGCGATCGAGCTCCACCTACAGAAGGAGCGTTAAAGTAATATATCTGCCGGTCAGTTGTCTCACAACCGGGTAGTCAGGGGGGTTTATGCAGAATTTTGATTATGCCAGCCCATTCTAGTTAAACCCGCCCTAACCCTGAGATGGAAAAAAGGGCGTGAATCATTGCCCCTCCGCAAGATGCGAAACTATACTGGCAAATCATGCAATCCCTGTTTTTGGTACACCCTAACAGAGTCTGTGAGGGGCCTCAACCTCCTTCCCAATAACTAAGCTTTGCCTATAAAGTTTAAGGGTGGAAGTAAAATCTAACTCCACTCTGTCTGGTAAACTTTACGGCTTAGCGTCGAACTCAGTTGAACTAACAACACGATCTACTATTCAAGGATAATTCGATTCTGGCTGACGCTCCAACGTTGCTTCCATTGTGCTGGTCAAATAATGGCCTGCCAGAATGCTGCTGGAAATATAGTATTGGTTTTCAGTTACCCGATGGAGTGTTTCAAAGCCACTGCGGCGCTGACGATCGCCCAGCACCCAGTAGCGCTGCACGATTGATTCTTGTGCAATCCAGCCTTCTCCTTCCACTCGTCCCAGCAGACTGTGTTGCAGTACAAAAGTATACTGACGTTCGCCAGCATCCAGACGCCCTCGATATTGCAGGGAAATTTCTTCGCGATCGCTGTCTGGAAATACCAGCTTTGTCACCATTGTGAACCAGTTGTCGCGACCCCACGCTACTAGGGTTAGCCCTTTGACATTAACGGGCATACCGTTGCGCTCAAGCCAATTTCCCTGTAGCCTCCAGCGCCCAGCCTCAATTAAAAAGGTGTGAGACACGCCTCTATATCCTTGCCTTGATTGCTCACTGCCCGATCGCAAGACTCTATGCTAACACGCAGCGGTTCCAGTCACTTGGTGGATATCCCCCAGAAGGACGTCTTTTTGGGCACCAGTTACCTGCATAAGATTACCAGGTATGTCTAGATGCCGCCAATAAGCTAAAACTGCAAACGCGATCGCTTCCTTATACTCCGCATCCAACCCGACTTCATCAGTTGTCAGTACCGGGATTGGGGATTGGGAAAATTGCCTATAACCCATACCCGATGTTCCATGCCCATCTGGTGAAAGATAAGCTTGCAATCGTTGTTTTAAGTATAGATTGCGACTGCCACCACCGCACAACAACACCAGATCCGGTATATGAGGCAAGAAACTGCTGTAGCTGCGAACGATCGAGGCTACCGTGAGTTCGGTAAGCGTTGCTAGCAGGTCTGCCGAACTAAGTTGGTAATTCTCGGCATCTGCCATACAGGTTTGAAAGTAGTCCGCTCCGAATAGTTCTCGACCTGTAGATTTGGGAGGCGGCAGCTCGAAGAAGTTATGCTGGAGCCATTGCTCTACTAGGGGTATACAGGGAGCGCCAGTGGCAGCCCAAGCTCCATCTTTGTCGTAGGTTTTGCTGCCACTCGTTAAATGCTGTACCGCCAGATCTAAGAGGGCATTTCCGGGGCCGGTATCCCAACCGCGCACGCTTTCGAGCCAGTTGCCCTGACGAGCTGGTAAATAAGTGACGTTGCCGATCCCACCAATATTTTGAACGCAGCGATGTTCGGTGGGATGACTCAGAAGAAAGGCATCTATACGCGATACCAGAGGCGCACCTTGACCTCCGACGGCTATATCGGCTACCCGAAAGTTGCTTACCGCAGTAATGCCTGTTACTTGGGCAATGACCTCTCCTCGTCCTAGCTGAAGGCTGTATCCCATTTTGGATTTTGGATTTTGGATTTCTTTTAATCCAAAATCGTCTTTGGGTGGGCGGTGGTAAACGGTTTGCCCGTGGGAGCCAATTAGCTGGGCTGGGGTACTAGAGGCTTGAATAGCTAAGGCAGCTTGGGCGAAGGAAAGCGCGATCGCATCATCTAATTCTGCCAAGTCTGCCATTGAAACAGCAGCCCCACCGCAGACGGCTAGAATTTTCTCTCTGAGATCCTGTGGGTAGGGGTAGGTTGCCCCAGCAATAAGCTCGGCTTTTAGATCGACATCTGTACCGTCAATTTCTACTAAAGCGGCGTCGATGCCGTCCACTGACGTCCCGCTCATTAAACCAATTACACGAACCATTTGATTTTAGATTTTAGATTTTAGATTTTAGATTTTACTTTGCGCGGCCTGCGAGCGGACATTTTGGCTCGACCGTCTTCATGGCGGACGTAAAATGTAGCAAAGAAAACACCAATCTCTAGCAAACAAAAAACTAATGACTACGAACCAAGACCAACCACAATAAATCGCTGCACGACTTTCTAACATTGATGAGCAGCTAGAACAGATAGCCGATGATCTCGATCTAATTCGCACGATCCAAAATGCCAACCGCAGGGAAATACGGGCTTTGTCACAGACCACTGCACGATTAGAGCGAACCGTTACCCAGTTAGCCAGCATTGCACGCGACCACCAGATGGCTCTACGGAGAATAGAGCGAGATCGCGAGGTGTTTCAGGCTGAAATTCGGCGCATCTGGGAATATTTACTCAGACAGGGCGGTAACGGCAACGCGCCGCCCAACAGTTGAGGAGCGCCACGATGTTACCAATTGTCAATCTAAATTTATTTAGAGTTTGACTTTTCAGTCGCAATGACGTGCAAATCCACGTCTTTGAGATATTGCACTAATTTCTGGACAAGGGAACCATGCCAGAATAACTCCCAACGAGATTTCTGGGATTGTCCGAGTACCACTTGAGTAATATGATACTTGCGGGCAGTTTCTGCGATCGTTTGGGCAACGTCAGTAGTGTTCAGTCGTAAAAACTCGCCCTCATATTGGCGGCAAATATGTTCGCAGGTTTCAATATGTAGACTTTCTTGCTTGGTGAGGAAGCGTTCTGGATGTGCTACAAACAGCACGTAAAGGCGAGCGTGCAGCTGTGTGGCAATTCGAGCGCCTCGTCTGAGCAGTTGTATTGAGTTAGGATAAGTCGATACGCAGACCAGAACGCGATCGCGGACATTGCAGAAGCGATCGTTTTTAGCCGAGTTTTCTGCATCCTCTTCAATATTGTCCGCTACTTCCCGTAGCGCTAACTCCCGTAGAGCTACTAGATTGCGACGTTGAAAGAAGTTTTCTAGAGATTGTTCTATTTTTTCAGGAGCATATATTTTCCCTTCTTGTAACCGTTCTTGCAAAGTTTGTGGCGTCACATCTACTACCACAACTTCGTCAGCTTCATCAAGAATGCGGTCTGGAATACGTTCCCGCACTACAACACCAGTAATTTTTGCTACTATCTCGTTGAGACTGTCGATATGCTGAATGTTGACAGTCGAAAAGACATCAATGCCAGATGCTAAGACCGCTTCAACGTCTTCGTAACGCTTTTCTCGTAGCGAATCAGGTACATTAGTATGGGCGAGTTCATCGATGAGAACTAGCTGAGGCTGACGGGCGATAATAGCGTCTGTGTCCATCTCCTGTAAGGCGACGCTTTTGCGAACAATTTTTTGTTTGGGGATTACTTCAAATCCGATCGCCTTTTGTGCTGTTTCTTCGCGACCGTGGGTTTCCAATAAACCGATGACAACATCAATCCCTTGTTCCTTGACTTGGCGAGCCTCTTCCAACATACGATAAGTTTTGCCGACACCGGGAGCCATCCCAATAAAGATTTTGTGTTTACCGCGACGGCGGAAATGTTCGTAAAGCTTATCCGGGTTGATACCCGGAATGTGGGAATGGTTTGTGATATCGCTGGAATGAATCATATAGCTAGGGACTAGGGGCTTTCTTGCTAGGGGCTAGGGAAAGAAGGGTTTAGAATCAAGGGTTTCAGGAATTAATAATGTCTTAACCGCCCTGGCGATTGCTATATCATGTCCGGTAGCATCGTTAGTGTAAGATTGATATCCTCAAATTGTTTGTTTTCATCGGTGGTTAAATTTTTTACCACAGATGAAGACAGATGAACACAGATAAACACAGATAAGAGTGGTATTTTTTTAGGAAACCGATGCCACAGTACATGATATCATTGGTCATTTGCTGAAATCTCAAATTAGTCATTTGCCCCACTACCAGATTGTAAAGTATCCAAAGCCAGATTTAGCTTGAGAACATTGACACCCGGTTCGCCGAAAATGCCCAGAAATCTATCATCTGTATATTTGGGAACGAGAATCTCAACCTGGTTAGTAGGAAGCGATCGGGCCTGTGCTACCCGTGCAATTTGCGATCGGGCCGACTGCACGCTAATATGGGGGTCTAAGCTAGATCCAGAAGTATAAACCATATCCGCAGTTGGTTGGATATTTGCTTGTTTTAGTCTCGCTACATCGGTTTGAAT
Organism: Oscillatoriales cyanobacterium PMM_0008; assembly: GCA_949128025.1. Lineage (GTDB taxonomy): Bacteria > Cyanobacteriota > Cyanobacteriia > Cyanobacteriales > Aerosakkonemataceae > Argonema. Next base: position 13,784 of record CASBRD010000184.1, read on the forward strand.
ACGTTTGAGCAAATCAGGATCTTCTGGTTTTCTATTATCTTTAAGCAAAGCTTGCGTATTGCTGGGAGCCAGATTACTAGCGCCAGATGTACCAGTTCTTTGAGCTATATTATCTGGATTTTTGGGATCGAACTCGGCGGCAGGAAAACTGCTGTAGTTAGTGGTGCTGGGACGACTCCAAAAATATCGGTCAGACGAAAAAGATTGACCGATTAAAGCCGAACCGATCGCTTCTCCCTGAGCGTTTTTAATCAAGCTGCCATTTGCCTGATATGGAAAAACAATTTGACCCGCTAATACCATAACTAGAGGATAAATTATTCCGGTCAGAAGCCAGAAAACAAGCGTGACGCGAATTGCTTTTACAGTTTCTCGAAAGATAGACATATAGCTAGGGGCTAGGGGAAGAAGGATCTAGAATCAAGGGTTTTAGGAATTAAGAATGTCATAACCGCCTGGGCGGTTGCTATACATGAGCGAAATACTGAAATTCTCTGTTGTTATCGTTGGTTAATTTTTTACCGCAGATGAAGACAGATGAACGCAGATGAACGCAGATATGAGAAGGAGAATTTTTAGGCACTGTGTCTTACCTTATTTGATATCAATTGTTCAATCTAAAATCCAAAATTCAGAAGCGTTCGGGCTGGAAAATCACAACAAAAACGTAAATCGAAAGACCAAAAGTTAGCAAACCTAGCATACCAAGAGCCCAGGCAGAACGGCGATCGATCTCTGTACCCGCCGCTGCATAAACAGCCGGAGCAATTACCAGATTCAAACACATTAGCAAAAACAACTGAATTGGCAAAGGTCGCCTGCGCCATTGCGATTTTACTAACTCAACGCCTTCCTTAAAATCTCTGGGTAAAAACCCATCAAACAAATCAATTCGCTTCATAATTTTTTCTTCTTCCTTCGCGTACTAAAACTGCTGGTTTCTGGGTGCAACTACTTTAAGCCAAACCAACAGATGCAATCAGGACATCGATAACCTTAATGGCAATAAACGGAGCAATCACACCTCCCAATCCATAAATCAAGATATTGCGCTGCAAAAGCTGATTAGCCGTCAGCGGCCTAAACTTAACACCAGTAAGCGCGATCGGAATAAGAGCCGGAATAATCAAAGCATTGTAAATCAGCGCCGACAAAACCGCAGATTTAGTACTCGCCAAACCCATAATATTGAGACTTTGAATACCCGCAGAAGCAAAGATTACCGGGATAATGGCGAAGTATTTAGCAATATCATTAGCAACCGAAAACGTAGTCAAAGCACCGCGAGTAATTAACAATTGTTTGCCGATTGTCACCAAATCAATTAACTTAGTCGGATCGGAATCCAAATCCACCATATTCGCCGCTTCTTTTGCCGCTTGGGTGCCAGAATTCATCGCTACCCCCACATTTGCTTGCGCCAAAGCTGGGGCGTCGTTGGTGCCATCGCCAGTCATGGCCACCAGTTTGCCTTCCGCCTGTTCGCGTTGGATTACGGCGATTTTGTCTTCCGGTGTCGCTTCGGCGATAAAGTCGTCTACGCCTGCTTCTTGGGCGATCACAGATGCGGTAATGCGGTTGTCGCCGGTTAGCATAACGGTGCGGACACCCATGCGTCGCAGTTGGTCGAAGCGATCGCGAATTCCCGGTTTGATAATATCTTTGAGATAGATGATGCCGTAGATATCGTTATCTTGGCAAACCGCTAGAGGAGTTCCCCCCAGTCGCGAAACTCGTTCGTAAGCTTGTTCTAAGTCGGGTGCTAATTGTCCGCCGCGAGAACGAACAAAACCTTTAACAGAGTCTACAGCTCCTTTTCTCACCTCACCGCCATCGGGTAAGTTTGTTCCACTCATGCGAGTTTTGGCAGAAAACTCGATTCCTTCCGCTTTGGTGCGATCGAAATCCACCGCAGCGCCCAATTTCTCAGCTAAGCGGACGATCGACTTGCCTTCCGGCGTCTCATCAAATACGCTTGCAGCTAAAGCAACTTGGGCAACTTCCTTCATAGGATGACCGTTTAACGGGATAAATTCCTCAGCTAAGCGGTTGCCCAGGGTGATGGTTCCTGTCTTATCTAATACCAGCGTGTTGATATCGCCGCAAGCTTCTACCGCCCGTCCCGAAGTCGCAACTACGTTAAATTGGGCGACTCGATCCATCCCGGCAATCCCAATTGCGCTCAACAAACCGCCAATTGTGGTAGGAATTAGGGCTACCAGCAGGGCAATCAAAATTGCTACGCTGACGGGACTGTTTACATAGCTGGCGATGGTGGGGAGTGTAGCGACAACAATCAGAAATACTTGGGTGAGAACTGCCAGGAGTACGGTGAGGGCTATTTCATTGGGCGTTTTGCTGCGTTCTGCGCCTTCTACCAAGGCAATCATGCGATCGATAAACCCTTTTCCAGGATCGGCAGTAACTCGGATCGTGAGTTCGTCGGAGATAATTTTGGTGCCGCCAGTGACGGAACTTGCCATATCAGAACCGGGTTCTTTCAGTACTGGTGCGGATTCGCCCGTAATTGCCGATTCATCGACGGATGCTACACCCGCAATTACTTCGCCGTCAACGGGGATGATATCACCGGCAACTACTTTCAGTAGATCGCCCCGACGCAGGGTAGTTGAGCTTACTTCTTGTACTGAGTCATCGGGTAAGAGTTTTTTAGCGATCGTATCCGATTTAGTCGATCGCAGCGCATCAGCTTGCGCTTTACCCCGTCCTTCCGCCACCGCTTCCGCAAAGTTGGCAAATACAACGGTGAAGAACAAAATTACCGCAATTAAACCGTTGAACAACCGCAAATTTTCACCTGGGACTGGCCCAAATAGGTATGGATCGATCGCTAGCAATGCAGTGATAATAGTGCCAACCCAAACGATAAACATGACTGGGTTTTTCACCTGAACTCGCGGGTCAAGCTTCACAAAAGATTCCCGCACAGCTCTTTGGTAAAGTCCTTTTGTATCTACTTTCGGCGTATGTCTGCGCGAGTCTCGTCGTCCTTGGGGGGTGCGTCTGGGTTTAGAAGTAGGATTTGTCAGTTGTCAGTTGTCAGTTGTCAGTTGTCAGTTGTCAGTTGTCAGTTGTCAGTTGTCAGTCGTCAGTTGTCAGTTGTCAGTTGTCAGTTGTTTTTTTTCGACTGACTAATGACTAATGACCAGTTGCAATTTGAAATGCTTCTGCGATCGGGCCGAGTGCGAGAACTGGGAAAAATGTCAGCGCTCCCAAAATCAAAATGATTCCCGCTGTAACCCCAGTAAATAAAACCGTATCAGTTCGCAAAGTACCTGTAGTTTCCGGTACAGGTTGTTTGTGAGCCATACTATCAGCTAAAAGCAAAAGAGCAATAATTGGTAAATAGCGTCCTGCCAACAAACTAATACTGGTACTTAAGTTCCACCAAATAGTTCCATCACCTAATCCTTCAAACCCAGAACCATTATTGGCAGCGGCTGAAGTGTATTCGTAAACGACTTGGGAAATACCGTGAAAACCAGGATTAGTAATTCCTGCTAGAGTTTCGGGAAAGGCCAAGGTAATGGCGCTGGGAATCAAAACTGCGATCGGGTGAACGAGCAAAATAACGCTGGCGAGAACGATTTCCCGCTTCTCTACTTTGCGACCAAAAAACTCCGGTGTTCGTCCTACCATTAGTCCAGTGACAAACACTGACAAAATCAGGTAAACGAATAAGTAAGCAGTTCCTGTTCCCTGTCCGCCCCAAACCATTTGCAGAAACATATTAAACAGAGTTGAAAAACCACCGGGAGGCATCAGGGAATCGTGCATTCCGTTGACTGCTCCACACATAGTGCCAGTGGTTGTAATTGCCCACAGTGCTGTTTGCGCCCAGCCAAATCGCACTTCTTTGCCTTCTAAATTAGGTTGCTGTTCGCCCAAAATGTTATTAACAAGGGGATTACCTTGGAATTCACCAACGGCTGCGATCGTAATCAAAACAACATAGAAGATGAATACCATCCCAAATAGCAGCCATCCTTGTTTAAGGTTATTTGCAAAGATAGCATAAGTGAATATCAACGCGGCTGGGATAGAAACCATTGCCAGAGTTTCAATCAGGTTGCTGGCGGAATTGGGATTTTCAAACGGGTGAGCGGAGTTGATGCCAAAAAAGCCGCCGCCATTCTCTCCCAGTTGTTTGATAAATTCAAAATGGGCAACAGGGCCACGAGCAATTACTTGTTTAGCTCCCTCTAAGGTGGTCACTGTTTCTGGGCCAGCGAGTGTTTCAGGTACACCCAGAAAAATTAAAATTAATCCACCGACGATTGAGAGAGGTAGCAATATTCGCGTAATTGATAGGGTAAGATCGACGTAAAAATTACCCAGCGATCTGCCTGTCAAACCTCGAACAAAGGCAATTCCTACTGCCAAACCTGTGGCGGAGGAAGTAAACATTAAAAAGCCTAAAGCCGCTATCTGGCTGAAATAACTGAAAGTCGTCTCGCCTGAGTAGTGTTGTTGGTCTGTATTGGTGAGAAAGGAGATAGCTGTGTGCAACGCTAAGTCCCAAGTCGGCGCATTTAAGGAAGTTGGATTTAGGGGTAGTATGATCTGCGACAGAAAAATTAAATAAACTAGAATGCCCATGACAAGGTTGCTGAATAGGACCGATCGCGCATACTGCCAACCTGTCATATCATCTTTGTTACGCACATCACCCAGTGCGTAAATGGTGTGTTCTACTGGCACCATAATTGGGTCTAGAAAGGTTTTCTCTCCTAAGAATATTCTGGCCATGTAGCGTCCCAAAAAATGGACGATCGGCACCAAAATCAGGATTGTCAGTGTTATTTGAAAAAAGCCTTGCCACATAATTCAAAAAATAAATAACTCTTCACAAGACGGGTCGTATTCACCATTCAAGGAACAAGTGTAATTAGACCACAAAACCGGATGCCTCTTTTTGAGGATAAGTTGTAGTTCTGGAGCCATTCCTGGGTTGACCGCTACAGCTAGAATGTCATCTCCATAATACACTGTAGGATTATCGCTGGCTAAAATTAGTTTTTCTGACCTTACAATGCCTAGCAAACCACAATTTTTGGGCAAGGTTATAGCAGATAATGGGCAGCCGCAGTAACAGCTATTGAATTGTATTTTTGTCTGGATGAATTTGGTTTCTGCAAAATTCATTGTCTACTACTAGCAAATTTGTGTCAATTCGTTAAACAATTTACACTTAAATCTTCTAGCATTTCTACATTCTAAACATCAGACAAAAGATATAAATTGGCTTGAAACTAACTTACGTTTCTAAATGTAGTATTGGTATATACTGGTTGGATAATATCTAAAAATCAATATATCTGTATTTATAAAAATTTCTATATATGTAGATATAGAAGGAATATAAGAGCTAAAATTAAAACTCCAGTAACTAAGGTAATGCTAAAAATGCTTGCCCTGCAAGGATTTATGACGGTTTTTGAGATAAGTTAGGACACTAAGTACAGAAGACCCCCAGTTTTGAGCATGATGACCAGTTGTTCGCTCGGCTCGTACTCATCCAGTTCCAGATGCTCTGCGGCGAGTCAGATGCGGATAATCAAAGTGTGTTAGGGTGTGAGGTAATGATTCCAGAATTTGATGAAAATGGCTATCTGCCACCAGGGATACATTGGGCGACATGGGAGGAATTTGTAGATAGATTTAGTACTACATCGCGTCGGTCACGCCTGATAAAGGGACTAAAAATGGCAATAGAGCAATTAAAAGAAGCAGGCTGTGAAACTATCTATATCGATGGAAGTTTTATCACCAACAAGTTAAAACCCGGTGACTTTGACGCCTGCTGGGACTCCAACGGGGTTGATATTAACTACTTGGAATCTATTGCGCCGACTTTATATAATTTCGCTCAAAAACGTGCCGACCAAAAGACGCGGTATGGCGGCGAAATTTTTCCGTCTAATTACCCGGCAAATAGTTATGGTACAACCTACTTAGATTTTTTCCAATTTGATACGAGAAATAATGCCCGCAAAGGAATTATCGCCATAGACTTATTGAGGTGGGAGCCATGATGATCAGAAATGAACAAGAATATCGTAACACCCTATATTGGTTGGAAAGATTTGAGCAATCGATAGCCGAATTGGATAATAACGAAAGCTTGAAAGCAGATTTTAAGCGGTGGAAACTCCAGAGGGATTCATACCAGAGTCAAGTTGAGGATCTAAAGGAACAAATTAGTGAATTTGAAACCCTCACACACCACGATTCTCAGACTCCAATAGTGCTAACGCTCGATGAGATTAACAATCTACCGCAGCTTCTAATTAAAGCTCGCATGGCCGCTAAACTCAGCCAAAAAGAACTCGCTGATTTAGCTGGAATGACTGAAGAAAAAATTCAGAAATATGAAGATAAAGACTATGAAGATGCTAGTTTTCTTGATGTAATGGCGGTGGTTGATGCCCTGGATATAAAAATCCAATCGGGTGAGTTTTTGATTCCCTTGGATACTCTCAGGAGAACCCCGATTACTAAAGAGGAGTTACTATCTAAATCCCGTCAGAAAGTAAGTTCTTAGCCAAACGTCTGGAAATGGAAGAAGTGGGTTTGCAACTAGAAGAGGTTATCACTAAACTCCAGTTAAAAGTAAAGTTTTGAAATCTAAAATCTAAAATCTTCCCTTTCCTAATGCTCAATGCAATTATTTTTACTAAGAATCAGCACGCAAATACTTGTACCCCGATCGCGTCCGCCTTTGCAGTGGTGATGGTGCTGGAGTATACCACGCCGCCAGAGTATGTGTTCGGCTACCTATATAGCGGGCCAATTTTGATGGCCAACTCGCGCTTAGGTCGATCGGCAACGTTGAAAATTACACTAACAGTCGCCGCTTTAACGCTGTTGAATTTGGTTTTACCGACTGTAGAATCTTTTAATCCTTCGACATTAGCGAATCGTTTGATTGTGGTAATGGCACTATTGGTAACGGGATGGTTGAGCTAGAGCAATCGCCGTTACGAAGAAGCTCTAGCTCAACAGCGATCGCAGTTACTCTCCCAACAGCAGCTCGCTGGTATCCGCGAGGACTTTGTTTCCACGCTCACCCACGACCTCAAAACGCCCTTACTGGGAGCAATTGAGACAATCAAATCATTTCAGAGCGGACTATTTGGTGTCGTGAGTAGCCCTCAGCAAAAAGTCCTGGAGATGATGGCTCGCAGCCACCGTTCTACACTAGAACTGGTGCAGACGCTGCTGGATGTGTATCGCAACGACGCCGAGGGACTCCAACTTCAGCTAGCGCCGATTAATTTGGTGTCCTTAGCCGAAGAGGTAACTGCTACGCTAATTGATTTAGCGGCGACGCGCCGGGTGTATGTTTCGCTTAATTATGACTCATCTGACTTTCGCAGCTTTCTGTGGGTGAAAGGAGACGCCTTGCAGTTGCGGCGAGTCTTGACAAATTTATTGATAAATGGGATTAATCATTCCCCTCGCGGCGGTAAAGTGGAAATTGTACTGGAGTTTGATTCTGGCTGTGGAGTTGTGAAGATTCTCGATCGCGGGCAGGGAATCACCAGCGACGAGCTGCCCCACTTGTTCGATCGCTTTTACCAAGGTCACAGTAACCGACAAGCAACAGGATCTGGATTGGGTTTATACCTCAGTCGCCAGATTATTGAAGCTCACGGGGGTACAATTTGGGCAGAAAACCGATCGCCCCTTGGTGCTTTGTTTGGCTTCCGACTACCTGGGTCGGGCGTCGGGGAATTTTAGATTTTGGATTTTAGATTTAATGATGAAATCTGGCTCCTTGAGGATACTGCTGGTAGAAGATGATGAACTGTTTCGTCTTGGGCTTCAGATGCGGCTACAACAAGAGCCAGAATTGGAAGTTGTGGCCCAGGCCGTTGATGGTGAGACGGCTGTAGAATTAACTAACCAGTATCTTCCAGATGTTGTCTTGTTGGATGTGGGATTGCCAGGAATTGGCGGCGTCGAGGCTTGTCGGCAAATTAAGCAGCAGCACCCGCAGTTGCCCATTTTGGTTTTAACTTCTCATTCCCAACAACCTTTGATTGAACGATTGATTGCTGCTGGGGCTCAGGGATATTGCCTCAAAGGAATTGAAGCAGATGTGTTGATTTTGGCACTGCGTTCTGTGGCGGCGGGGGCGTCGTGGTGGGATAAAATCGGCACGGCTGAAATTCGCGCCGTCTTTGCCAGTAGCCCACCCTCTGTTTCTAAAGCTGCGGAAACGTTAGCAAATCCGCTCACCAGGCGGGAACAGGAGATTTTGGCGCTGATTGCTGCGGGTAAAACAAATCAAGAGATTGCCGAACTGCTCTATATTGCTATAGGTACTGTTCGGGTTCACGTTCACGCAATTTTACAAAAGCTGGAGGTGCGCGATCGCACTCAAGCAGCAGTTCTAGCTATCCAAAAAGGATTGGTGGCACCAGAACTGTTAGCCAACAAGCATTAAGTAGGTCGGCAATAAAAAACCAATCTATGTAACGAAACGTAAAATTTATGGATTTCGCAAGTAGTTGTGTTTTAGCGCTAAAGCGCAACAACGTACCAATAATGATTTATTTGCGCCGACCTACTTAGATTTCCTAAAGTTAAGATTGAGTTCAATCTGGGAAAACTAAGTTAGTATTCCCACAAGAAATCCTGCAATAAATGGGTATGTCTAGAAAAATTTATTCGTTGATTCAACTGCTGGCTGTTGCGATCGCTGGTATGAGTTTGAGTTCGCCCTGTTTGGCCCTACCTTTGCCAGACTTGGGCAATGCTGGAAGTTCCCAGACGTCTGTTTCCAACAATTCTAATCCCCCTCTTGCTGTTCCAGGTTCGGAAGCTCTTAACCAAGCAGAGACTCACTACAACGAGGGAGTGACGCTGCAACAGCAAGGCAAATTTGAAGATGCGATCGCCGAATACCGAGAAGCTATTCGCCGAAATCCCGATTTTGCCATTGCACACTTGAACTTGGGGGCAGCTTTGGCAGCTTTAGGTAAACGTGCTGAAGCGATCTCAGCTTATCGGGAGGCGATCGTACTACAACCCAATCTGCCAGAAGCTTACTACAATTTGGGCAATACGCTGGCACAGGAGGGCGAACTAGCAGATGCGATCGCTCAGTACAAACAAGCAATTCAGATTAATCCTGGCTATGCCAAAGCTTATTATAACTTAGGGAACGTCCTAGCACAGCAAGGCGATCGAGAAGCTGCGATCGGGCAGTGGCGGGAAGCTATTCGCATCCAGCCTGAGTTTGCCGAAGCTTATGCTAATTTGGGCTTAATTTTCTCTAGATCTGGGCACCGACGGGAAGCGGTAGAAGCCTTTAAGAAAGCGCGAGATTTGTTCAAAGCGCAGGGTAAAGCTCAGCAAGCAGAGCAGATCGATCGCATCCTGCAACGGGTAGGAAGCAATCCCACTGTCATAACTTGAAACCAAAAGTAGAAATGGGGACTGGTAAGAATTACCTCTCCCCATTTTCTATTTACTAAACTTATTTTTGTTTTGTTTATTTAGAGCCAACTATTTCCCCGGATATCAATCAAAACTTTACGCTGCTTGAGATTTAGCGTTGTGTTTGCGTAACTTGCTAGCAGCCAAGGTCATGCCGACAAGCGCCAAACCGGCGAGGGTACCCGGTTCGGGTACAGCAACCGCAGACTTATCAAACTTGAACGCGATCGTTTGCGTACCACCGAATTTGCTAGCATTATAGCCAGTAGCGAGCAACTCCTGCGTTACAGCACCCTGTGAAAGGAACGAGATGCCACCGCGATATGTTCCAGTAGCAATTTCGTTCAGGTTGAATGTTTTGTTTTGTCCGTTATTGGTAAAATAGTTACTGGTCAAATCGCCATAACCTACAGTACCACCACCTCGTGCGACCTGGCCTTCGTAAGAATTATTGCCACCTGTCAAACCTCCATAAGTTTTAACGGTGTAACCATTCTTAATCTCAGTAACTGTCTTAGCCTGAACACCGCTATAAAGACCCAGCTGTTGTACTCCAGAAGCATTCGCGCTAGCGAAGCGGATACCAAATAAATCTCCGCTTTGCATGGCTGGTAAAAAGTTCTTACCCGACATATTCAAGAACAAATCACCATATCCAACCTGACCGCCTGTAACGCCCGCTTCAGCCTGTCCGGTTAACGGCATATTGGCGTTGATGGCAATAATAACGCTGGTAGCAGTTTCCTTAATAGCCAGACCAGATAAATCATAGGGATTTCTTTGTCCCGGCGCAGACCCAACCCAGTAATTCCCATTCATCCCATCTGTGTTGGAATCAAAGGCATACTGCCACCCATTAGCATCGACTGCGTGCGCTCCCGTGACAAGACCTACAGAGTCGTTCAAACACTCTAAAGATATACTCCATGCCGTTCCTCCTTTTAAGTCGAAGGCAGAGGCTGCTTGTCCGGTAACAGAGATGATCCCGATCGCGGTAGCGGCAACTTTTAATAAATTTGAGAATTTAGGAGTTTTCATTGCTTTGCTTCTCTCTCGTTTTGCTCTATTTGGCTTATGTCTATAGATTAGCTATTAAATCATGAAGAAAAAAGAGGTAAACCCACCTTTATTTATAAAGTTATTGTCAAAGTTTAGACCTGTAACAGCATAAAATTATCCGGATATTTTCCGTACAATCAGTAAGCCGCAACTTAAGTAGAATCGACTTAGCCCAGTACACCCTAAAAACAGGGTTTTTTGAAAAATACTTGAGCCATTTCTTTGTGGGTTGGGCTCTTGTGAAGCGAACCCAACCTATAAAGCTGGCGCTCTAGAAACCGGGTTTCTTTGTCCCTTGAGAAGCTGGGGACGAAAAAATAGATAAATCCTCCGTACCTTTACATGAAATTCAGTGGATCTACGTCAATGGTTAAACTGACACCGGGGGGACAGAGCGATCGCACCGCGCTCCAATCTGGCAAAGAAGGCAGTGTTTCGCTGCTAAATTTGAGCAAAATCTGCCATCGATAGCGATTCGCTACCCGCAAGATACTGGCAGGTGCTGGCCCCAGGATTTCGTAACTTGTGGGACTGTCCTCAGATGGACGTAACTCAGCTGCCACCAACTCAGCAGTTTCCTCAACTTCAGCAGCATCCAAACTACTCAAGCGCAACAGAATTAATCGCCCGTAAGGAGGATAATTTTGTTGCGATCGTTGTTGCAACTCTGCCTGGATAAAAGATTCATAGTCGTGACTGCGAGCTGCTTTAATGACTAAGTGTTCGGGAGTATAAGTTTGCATAATCACCCGACCTGGATCGTCGCCGCGACCAGCACGACCTGCCACTTGAGTCAAGGTTTGGAAAGCTCTCTCCGATGCTCGATAATCCGCGAAATGCAGCAATCCGTCTGCCGCCACCACACCCACCAACGTCACTTGAGGTAAATCCAACCCTTTGGTGAGCATTTGGGTTCCTACCAATAAGTCAGCTTCTCCATTCGCAAATCGCGTCAGCAGAGTTCGGTGCGACCCTTTGGTGCGGGTGGTATCGCTATCAAAGCGGATGACGCGCAACTGGGGAAATAGCTTTTTCAATTCCTCTTCGACTCGCTGGGTACCGCTGCCGAAAAATTTCAGGTAAGGAGAATTGCATTCGGGACAGAAACGCGGGTGCGAACTAATAAAATTACAGTAATGACATCGCAGCAGTTCTGGCGCTCTTTCTTCAGTATGGTGATAAGCCAGAGAGACATCGCAGTTAGGACACTCAATCACATATCCACAACTGCGACAAGACACAAATGTACTGTGTCCGCGCCGATGGATAAAGAGAATTCCCTGTTTACCTTCATCTTGTAATTGTTGTAAGGCATCTTGGAGCGATCGGCTAAAAATCGATCGATTTCCTTCCCTCAACTCCAAACGCATATCCACCACTTCCACTGGCGGTAAAGGTCGCGATTGAATTCTCTCCGGTAATGAAAGGTAATATTGGGGATTGGGG
>CASBRD010000185.1 GCA_949128025.1 Oscillatoriales cyanobacterium PMM_0008
AACCCATCCATGAATATTATTACGATCGCTTGGCTGACCATACCATTTTTTATCGGATTCGTCATTTATCTACTCCCCAAGCTTGACAAATATCTCGCCTTAGCAGTCACCTTTGTTTCTGCCGGCTATGCGCTACAGCTATTTCTCGAAAAGTCACCCCTCAAACTCAACTTACTAGATAATTTCGGCGTTCAAGTAGTCGCAGATCAGTTAGGCGCATACTTTATCTTGACAAATGCCATAGTAACTGCTGCCGTGATTTTCTACTGTTGGCACAGTGGTAAATCAGCCTTCTTTTACTCCCAGATGATTATTCTGCATGGTAGTATAAATGCTACCTTTATCTGTGTAGATTTTGTCAGTTTATATGTCGCCCTAGAAGTCAGCGGAATAGCAGCTTTTCTGTTAATGGCCTATCCTCGCACCGATCGCTCTTTATGGATAGCCTTGCGCTATCTATTTATCAGCAACACCGCCATGCTATTTTATCTAGTAGGCGCAGTGCTAGTCTATCAAAAACATAATTCCTTTTTGTTTGACGGCTTAAAAGGTGCGCCACCAGAAGCCTTAGCCCTGATTTTTCTCGGATTATTGCTCAAAGGCGGGATTTTTGTATCGGGATTCTGGCTGCCGCTAACTCACTCAGAATCAGAAACCCCAGTATCTGCTTTACTATCAGGAATTGTCATCAAAGCCAGTATTTTACCTTTATTGCGCTGTGCTTTGGTTTCCGATGATATTGATACTATCGTCCGAATTTTTGGCGTAGCAACAGCTTTAATGGGAGTTTCCTATGCCATCTTTGAAAAAGACACAAAACGGATGTTAGCCTTCAGCACAATTGCCCAGTTAGGCTTTATTCTAGCATCACCCGCAGTCGGCGGTTTTTATGCGCTAGCTCACGGTTTAGTGAAATCAAGTCTCTTCTTACTCGCCGGTTCATTACCAAGTAGAAACTTCAAAGAACTGCAATCTAAGGCGATCGATCCTACTCTTTGGATTGCCCTAGTTATCGCCAGTCTCTCGATTTCCGGCTTTCCTTTGTTGGCAGGATTTGGGTCTAAAGTGTTGACATTAAAAAGTGTAGAACCTTGGCAGGTAATCCCTATGAGTATCGCCGCCGCAGGCACAGCCATAGCCTTCGCCAAATTCATCTTTATCCCGCGCGGAGAAAAACAGGAAGTCAAGCCGGGTTTGTGGCCCGCCGTCATCCTCTTAATTAGCGGGCTAATTATCGCAAATGTAGTATACTTAGATGCTTATAGCATTGAAAGCATCATCAAAGCACTTGGCACGATCGCGATCGGGTGGCTGATTTATGTTTTAATTATTAAACGGTTAGCGATCGCTGTGCCGCGTGTACCTGAGCAATTCGATCATCTGGTAGGTGTGATGACTCTAACTTTGATCGTACTCTTTTGGATGGCATTAGCGACAGGAACCCACACTTAAATCGAAATTGCGATCGCTAACAGTAAGGGTATGCAAGAAACCTTTGGCAAAAGTAGAAAGTATCTTGTAATTATCTGCGTTTATCTCTGTTTATCTGCCTGATATCTGCGGTTGTTGCACATCAAAGATTTATGCAAGAAGTCTAAGAAGGAAAAAAGATGATTGGAAGTTTGATATTACGATTGACAATTTGGTTTTTGCTTACCGCCGATTTCACTGTACCAAATATCATCATTGGTATAGCGATCGCATTTCTGTTACCTCGTGGCTATACATCCCCGGAAAGGATAAAGGATTGGCTAAGTATGCTCAAAAAAATCCTGATTGCGATTCCAGTAGCATACATTGAGGCTTTTGAAATTATCATTCGTCCCCATAACGGAGAAGACATGATTTTGGAACGGGCCAAAATGAAACGATCGCCGATCATGATATTTCTGGATGTATTTCTAATCACCTTTACACCCAAAACAATTGTGGTGAGACACAACCAAGAAGGCTGCTACGAAGTTCACCGGGTTTTCCCGATTAAAAAACCATGAATTTGCTCTTAATTGCGATGATTGCAGCGATGCTCATCCCCATGTACCAGGCATTGAAGGATGATGATATTTGGCAAAAAATGTTAGCATTGGGTAGTATTTCCAGCAAGGCAGGAATTATGACTTTGTTCATCTCTGTCTTGCGCGACGATTGGATGATTGGGGCGGTGGGGGCGATTATTCTGACTGTCGGAAATGCGGGATTAATGCTGTTAGCACACATAATAAAACGAATGGATGATTTATGATTGATGTGTTGAGTTATCTGTTTTTTGGTGTAGGAATATTTTTCTGGTTTTGGGGGACTTCTCACCTAGTCGGCAAGCGATCGGTATTATTTAAGTTACACAGTCTTTCGGTTGCGGATACCTTGGGTTCCATCCTAATAGTGATCGGGCTGCTGATCAAAATACCTAGTAGATGGCCGCTGCTAACTTTAGCAATTATTTCCTTAGCAATTTGGAATACAATGCTGGGATATGTGTTGGCGCATTGTTCCAGTGACGAGGCAGAAAATCAGAAGGAGTTTCCAACAGAGACATTATGAATGATGATAGCTATATCTATATCTTAACTGCGCTGTTGCCCTTGGCTGCTTGTATGGTAGTAGTTCAGGTGAATCCCTACCATGCCCTAGTCATTCGTGGCATATTAGGTGCGATCGCAGCATTGGTATATTCAGTGTTTGGGGCGGCGGATGTGGCTTTGACGGAAGCATTGATGGGTACAATGCTGGCAATAACGCTGTATGCGGTGGCGGTGCGATCGTCCTTGGTGATGCGTTTGGGCGTGTTGGAAGAGGAGAAAGTCGAGTCGGATGGCGATGTTTTGAAGGTAGAGTTGACGGTAGAGAGTCCCCGCGATTTTAACTCATTGATGAAGGATTTTCGCAGAATTTTTAACAAGTATTATCTCCGTATTGAGGTAGTACCTTTCACAACTCCCCAGGCTTTACACCGCGCCCTGATGGAGAAAGAAATTCATGCAAGTTGTGTGCCTGTGCTAGATAGTGATGCAGCAGGTGAGGCAGAAACAAAACATTATCAAACTGTGACTAGAATCCAACGGTTATATGACATCATGCAGCCTGAGATTTCATCAATAAATACCAGTCTAGACTATAAATTTGCTTCAGGTTCAGGGGAGGATTCTCAATGAAATGGGTTTACATTGCGGCGGGGATATTGCTTTACATCCAAATGCTGTTTTTTGCGAATCCAACTACAGGTTTATCTGGATTGGCAATAGTAGAATTGATTGTCAAAGATAGTGGAATTCCGAATGCAGTATCGGCGATTATTTTCCGAAATCGGCTCTATGACACGATTTTTGAAGTGGTGGTATTTACGATCGCCATTATGGGCGCTAATTTTCTCTTAGCCACAGAAAGACCATCCTGCACAATTTATCAGTTTACGGATCAACCTTCAATTGTTTTAGCCCGTTTAGGAGCAACTATTGCGGCTTTGGTGAGTATTGAATTGTCACTGCGGGGGCATTTGACTCCGGGG
>CASBRD010000186.1 GCA_949128025.1 Oscillatoriales cyanobacterium PMM_0008
CCACCGAAGCACCAGAGGATTTTGGATTTTGCGCGAAGTGGGCGTCTTGGCGGTTCCCGTCACGATGCCCACCGAAGCACCAGAGGATTTTGGATTGAATTTTTTTCTTTTCAATTGGCAATTTTAAATCGGAAATCTGCAATTCCCCTGCTGCCCAGCTTTTTTCAGGAATCGTCCAAAATAACGATGTGCCGGTTAGCAGGAGTGTGCTACCAGTGTGAAGAGTAAGCAGGTGAATTGCAGTTAACCGTCGCCGGAAAAGAACCCCGTTCATTTTTAATTTTTCATTGTTTTTATTGTTTCAGGAGCGAACCTGCCATTAATGCGGACTGAACGGTTTGGCCGAGGGACTGTGCTAGGGGCCTAACTTTTTCGATGTCACCCAAGGGTTCGATCGGAATTTGGATGTTGACTGCAACCCAAGGAACGCGACGCCCTTGCCACTGGGCTATTTGATCGGCCCAGAACCATTTGCCTGGGTCTGGAATGCCTCCATCGGGAAGAGCATACCATTGCAGTACGGCGTAGGTCTGCTTTGGGTTCCAGGCTTGAAAGAACTGGGCTTCCACCTTGGCACTATTATTTGTTGAGTTCGCAATAAACTGTGCGTGACGATATTTATCTGTTTTCCAGCGCCAAAACCCTTTGATATCAACCCATTCTACCTGGGGCTGATCTTTCGGCCCATTCTGGGGTAGTAGCATTAATATAGCCTGGGTTTGTCGATCGCGCTGTATATTTTGGTAAGACCATTTGTGGCCGCTCACTTCCCTGACTTCTTGGGAGATAGTCTGCCAACCAGTTAGGGTCAGTCCAGTTTTACGTAATGCTTGCAGTTTTTGGAGGGAACGCACTGGGGGCGGCTGTTCCCAAGACCAATGTCCTTTCAGGTAACCGGGAATTGCTCCTAACGCGATCAATACTAACAAAAACAGGAGCAAGATCGCCTGAGAGAGTTTTAAGTTATAAGTTTTGAGTTTTGAATTCAAGTAATTCATGACTCTTTTAGCTGTTCGCTCTCATCGAGGTCGCTGGGGAAATATTTTTCCATTAAATTGATTAGCACGACCAATATTCCCAGCATACAGGCAGAATATAGGTCGCCGCCCCAACTTTCGTGCAGCCATTCAAAGGCTTGGTGATTATTAGTACCGTGAAAGTAGGTTAGCAGGGTGTTGCGGATGATGTTGGCAGTGACGCTGATTAAAGCGGCACTAATTAAGAATAGAATTGTTTTGGTTCGCGATCGCAATGCACCCGTCCAGAAAAGCAACATCAAAGCCACATAGAGGCTGGTAAACAGCATTTTGAGCCCAGCACAGTGAGGCGCTACCTCGACAATCTGTCCGCCAACATATAAGTTAATCTCCTCGACCGTGACGTTTATGCCAAACTGACTCAAAATAAACCCAGCTACCGCAGCAATGAAGCTTTGCAAAGGTAAAGCGTATGGTTCGATTAGGTAGGGTACTGATGTTGGCGATGCCAACAATACCAACAAAAGCGGGAAAAATTGCAATTTCAAGCCAGCAATACCTTTGATCCACAAGCACAGTCCGGCTAGCACTAATGGGAAGGATAAATTCACCCAGTCGTTTAAGCCGCTGAGATAGAATATTCCCCCCACTATAAGTAAGGCAGCACCCAAGGGATGGGTATTATCTGGCAAGCGACGCCACAGTTTCCTATTTAACCAAGCGATATAAGCGGCAAAAGGTAGACCAATCAGTCCGTGACTGAAATATTCGTGTACGATGCCGATATTTTTGTGCAGCCAGCCGTCGTACCAGTGCCACAGCAGGGGTGCGTATAATATTGTCAAAAAAGCTAATATAGTGCCACTTAGTAAATGTGGCTCTATGGTTTTGGGAATTTTTAATCCTACTTGCATGATTTTAACCGGGGATTGCTGCTGGGGGAGAGATCGCGATACTATGAAGTTTTTGCACTACCTGACCGATCTGAGTGTGGCTCAGACCTGGGTACATTGGCAAGGATAATATCTGTTTTGATAGTGTTTCTGAATTGGGAAAGTCTCCTTCTTGGTAACCTAAATACTGATATGCTGGCTGAAGATGGCAGGGCAGGGGATAGTGGATGCCTGATTGGATGCCAACTGCGGCTAGTTCTGTCTGGATTGTTTCGCGATCGACTGGACAGGTTTCGCTAATACGGATGACGTATAGGTGATAAATGTGACCGCTACCGCTGTGGTTTTGGATCGGGAAAATACCGTGCGATCGCAGTTCTTCTAATAAGCGATCGTACTCTTGTGCAGCGATGTTGCGCTGCGTGTTCCACTCTTGTAAGTGGGGCAGTTTTACGTTGAGTACGGCAGCTTGCAGGGTATCCAGACGGCTATTTGTACCGTATTCGACGTGGAGATATTTTTGGGGGGCTCCATAGTTGCGTAGCGATCGCATTTTTTTGGCTACTTCTGCATCGCTGGTTACCACCATACCACCATCCCCTACTGCTCCCAAGTTTTTGCTGGGATAGAAGCTAAAAGCGGCAGCTTTGCCAATTGAACCAGCTTTGTAACCTTCTCGCGAAGCTTCGTGAGCTTGGGCTGCATCTTCAAATACGATCAGATTGTGGGTGTTAGCTAAGTCTAGCAGTTGTTTTGGCGATACCATTTGTCCGTAGAGATGGACTGGTACGATCGCTGTTGTTTGTTCCGTAATTGCCTTCTCTGCGGCTGCTAGGTCTATTAAAGCGGTTTCGGGGTTGCAATCGACCAAAATCGGGGTTGCACCGGCGTGGAGGACGCCTATGAGGGTGGCGACAAAGGTGTTGGCTGGTAAGATTACTTCATCGCCGGGACGAATACCGCAGGCTTGGAGTCCGAGTGCGATCGCATCTGTCCCGCAAGCGACCCCAACGCCATATTCTACACCGCAAGCCTTGGCAAAAGCTGTCTCAAATTCGGCGACAGCTTTGCCCATGATAAAATCTCCCTGGTGGAGTACAGTCAGGAGGGCTTGTTCGATCTGGGCGATCAGTGGTTCGTGTTGAAAGCTGAGGTCTACAAAGGGAATTTTGGTCATTGATGGGTGAGAGGGAAATTTTTATCGTAGAGGTTTGGACTAATTGCACAGGTTAACAAAGTTACCTATTCTAGTTATGGTTTATTTTTGTGGTTTTGGCTACCGTAGTCGTTTAAAGACTTGTAAAATAAAACAAACTTGGATCGACTTGGAAAAATTCCCCTAAAACCTCAGCCTGTTTTTTACTGATTTCCACCTGACCGTTGACTACTTCTGCTGTCACGTCCCTCGCACCAAGAATTTTCACTAAATCTGATTTTTCTAGACTTCTAGCCTCCATCAAATGAAGGAGTCTTGAGTGTGGCGTTGAGGCATTAAGTTGATATTGCTTATCTTCAAAATCCTCAATCAGTCTTACCAATAGTTCCAACACAGCATCTTCTTCTGGAGTCAGGTTAGGACGATAAAGCAGTTGTTCAACAATTGCCAGAAATTTTTCGTTTTCTTCCTCATTCTTTATAATTCGAGGTTGATGTTTAGACAGCAATTCACTGTAAAATTCGGGATTAAAAGTAAGGGTCATTTTTCCAGTTGTCTTTGTCATATTCCCCATGAGTTAAAACGTATTTGATATAGATGATCTGCTTTGCATAATTGATACTAACAATTAAGCGATATTTATTGCCCTTAATATTGAAAACTGTAAAATTGCCAACAGCTTCAGCTTGAGGATAAGTTGCCTGAACTTCAACAAGACTCATCCACTCTGCTTGTTCGGCAATTCTGTACCAGTCATCAAGTGCTTCACAGGAATCAGCGTGGTTTTTGCAGTATTCTCGCAACTTTTTCCGACTAATAACGTGCATTAATTCATAATTATCATAATTTTTCTAATTTTCAGCATGAAGTTATTATAACAAAGGTCGTTGCAGGTGAGGCGGTTATGTTAATATAAATTTTCTAACCTATTTCTGGTAGAAGGTTAATACAAGGGTCAGAAACCGGGTTTCTCTTGCGGTCAGATAGGTATAATCTAATCCCAGGTACGATCGCATGGTGAAAACACCCTCCCAGCATCAGACAATTCCCCCTCTCGCAAATGGCGACAAACTGACTCGCTATGAATTCGAGCGTCGCTACAACGCCATACCAACTTGAAAAAAGCTGAATTGATAGAAAATATTGTCTATATTGGTGGCGCTGTGGGTTTTAGCAGCCACAGTCAATCTCATGGTTCTATTATCGGTTGGCTAGGAACTTTGTTGAGAGCGATCGCACCCTTTCCCTCACCCACTAAAATAAAAATAAGATTAAAATTACCTATATGATCCAACAACTACCAACTGAAATCAAACCAACAATCATCTACCCCGACAGCGACGGACAACCAATGTCAGATAACACCGAACAATTTCGATGGATTGTAGTTATCAAAGAAAACTTAGAAATTTTGTTTGCCAACGATCCTAACGTATTTGTCGCAGGCGACCTGCTTTGGTATCCCATCGAAGAAAATAACAAAATTCGCCAAGCACCTGATGTTATGGTAGCATTTGGCAGACAAAAAGGAAAACGGGGTTCCTACAGACAATGGCAAGAAGATAACATCCCTCCCCAGGTAGTGTTTGAAATTTTATCTCCGGGGAACACAGTTAAAGAGATGTCAAGAAAACTTCTGTTTTATCAACGTCACGGAGTCGAAGAATATTATATTTATGACCCGGAAGAGGTGGAATTGACTGGTTTGATAAGTTCTGAAAATCGATTAGAAGAGATTGAGGAGATGAATGGTTGGATAAGTCCGCGATTGGGGATAAGATTTGAGCTTACATCTGATACTTTAGAAATTTTACGTCCCGATGGACAGCGATTTCTTACCTCTGTTGAACTCGATGGATTGAGGGAACAGGAACGCCAACGCGCAGAGGATGCGATCGCACAACTGGAAGCAGAAAGACAGCGATATCAAGCTTTGATAGAACGATTGAGAGAAAAGGGAATTGACCCGGAACAATTGTAGGCGATCGATCGCAGAAACCCGGTTTCTAATTCGGTAAGATATGTATAACCTATTAACGCAAGTTGCTAGTTATTTGGATAAAGGTATGTTGTTGCAGCGCTCTTATCTTAGCTGTAATAAGAGCGCTAAAGCGCAACAACGTACCAAAGAGCAGTCCCAATCTTATAACTAGCAACTTGGGTTATTATTTAAATCTTGCATTAGCGACATCACCCGCCTGGAGGTTAAAACCCTCGACAGGACGGAAGCGCAAGGCTATAATGACCGTAAGAATTATAAATAGGAGTAATTATGCCCAGTTTTTCAGCCGATCCTGCCAATATTGGCGATTTACTGCAAATTATTCGGGATGGTTACGAAATTAACTTGATGGCGGGTGAGTACAAAGGGCCATTTACCATTGAAAAAGCGATCGCGATTCGCGGAAATGGTGAAGATACGGTTATTTTTACAGCTGATGAGCCAGCACTGATAGTGAAAGTACCTGGGGTGCGGATCGAGAATTTAGCGATCGCACGCACGGTGGGAGGCGACAAGGGAGAAGTGGCGCTATTCGCTGAAACAGGAACATTACCTATTTTAGAGCGAGTGCGATTGACTGGAATAGCTGAAAATGTTCGCTGGTCAGGCGCTAGCTGGGATATTCCGGCGATATTGGATTTTGGGGAAGTGGAATGCGATCGCTTAGTGCAGCGTTCTTGGCAATTACAAATAGGCGCTGCTTGCGAAATTGTATCCGATCTTAGTTGGCTGCACGTACAGCCAAATTACTTATCGCCAGGGTTACAAAATTTAGAGATTAGGTTGAACTCAAAAGATATTTTGCCAGGTACAAATTTATCTGGTTTTATATTTTTAGCTGATTCAGAAGAAATTCGAGAAATTGAAATTAATGCCAAAATTAAACAAACCTATACCCTGCAAGAGAAGGAAAGCAATATTCCCCCCTTGGCTACTAGGGAACAAGAGTCAGAAGAGTTAGTTTCCGAAAGATTTGGTTATAGATTTGTTGGTGATAATTCAATTAATAATTTGATTGGCGATGTGGAAGGAAAAGCTGCAATAGACAGGTATTTGGATTTTTCAGAAAGACGCGATCGCGCTGAAGAATTACTATCTAAAATTGTAGGACAAGAGCCACATTTATTTTACCTGCGTCGCCGGGGAAAAGGACAGGAAATAGGGGAAGAAAAATGGGAACTGACAATAGCAACAGATCGAGATGATATGGAATTACCTGCCATACTTCAAGAAGGGGAAAAAACCTTAAGCTTGTTGGCAGTTATCAGTCAAGATGGATATGGCGGATTGCGGGTGTTATCGGCTCGATTATTACCGCAGGATAGGGGAAAAGCCGATGGTTTTAGCACACTTTATAGTATTCGTTTATTGCGCGATCGCCAACACCGCATCGGCATACCGCCATCAGTTATATCAAGTATAGCAAATTTACCTTTCTGCGGCGATCATCTACCAACAGAAGAACAGTTAAAAGCTTGGAAAACGTTCTTAAATATTGAAGAACGCATGGCGAAAGAACGGCAATTTTGCGTTCCTTTTATTAATCATAACTATGGTTCCGCCACTCGGAAAATTACCTTTGAAATTGATGATAAAGAAGCCACAATTGATAGTTATTCAGGCACTTCTCTGAAAGAAGATAATTTTTGGCAACGAGCAGCGAAAGCACGCAATGAAGATATTCAGCTTTTGGAAATCGCTGCTGATGGTAACGGCGAACAAATTGAATATCGATTGGGGAGTATCGAAGAAATAGAACGAGAAAAAAGTTTTATCCGCATTAGGATAGATGCCGAAATTGTCGATAAAATAATTGAAGGAAATTATCAAATTCCCAAAGAAGGATTTTTGTCTTTCGAGGCGGCAGGGGATTTAAGCCAAATTAAACGGAAGAAAAGAGCATTAGAAGACTTACAAAAAGGAAACGCACATAATCCTTATTTCGGTGAATTTTTCTTTGATGCTGCCAAAGCAAGACCGCTGCAAAAAAATCTTAAACTAAAACCGGAAGATTTGTTGTTACCCTCTGCTAATCCCGACCAAATTGCCGCAGTAGAAGCGGTACTTGCTGCCGATGATTTGGTGCTAATTCAAGGGCCACCAGGTACGGGAAAAACTACGGTTATTGCCGAAATTTGTTATCAAATTGCTTTGCGAGGCGGACGCACTTTGATTGCTTCCCAAGCGAATTTAGCAGTAGATAACGCACTTAGCAGATTAATTCACAGTCCGGTAATTCGTGCTTTGCGAAAGGGACGTGCTGAGAAAGTAGAGGAAGAAGGATTGCCATTTTTGGAAGAACAAGTAATTGGTACTTGGCTGAAAAATACGGCTGAAGATTGCGAAAAGCGGTTGTTTAAAAGGAAAAAAAATATAGATTTTTTTCGTCATTTATTGACATCAGTAGAAAAATTTACCAGTTATTTGAAAACGGAAGAAACTATCGAACGAAACCAAAGAAATTGGCAGAGTCGCCAGGTAAAAATAAAGGCAGATGGGAGAGAGATAATCAGTCAAATAGCGGAAATTAAAGCACAGCAAACTCAGATTAATTCGATAGTTTCAGATTTGAATTTTCTGCTATCATCTGCTAATTCAGTCAATTGGGAAGACACAGCAGTATTCAATTTATTAGAGCGTTTAAAGAAATCCGCAGCTAATGATAATTATCTAAAAGAATTCATCGCCAACGTGCAAGCGGCGGTAAACTTAGCTAAGAGATTGGGTTTGATTTCTCCCGGTAATCGCGAAGCATTTGGGTTAGCTGCTTGGTTGCGGGATGCCGTTCCTGCTTGGGTTTCAGAAGCTGGGAGGGGACTGGCGGAGGCTAAAAATGCGATCGCATCAATCAATGAAACCCAAAAAGCCGTACAAACTTACCAGCAGCATTCCGCCAATGTTGCTCAACTGCAAAGAAACTACCAGCAAATGGTAACAGAACAACAAAATATTCAAAATCGCAGATTCGATGAAATTTGGCAGCAGATAATTGAAAATATTCAGATTCCCTCTATTAAAACATTACTCCGTCAACATGGTTGTTTGCTATCATACAATGGTGAAACAGTGCAAATAGGTATTAGCTCTGAGGGTTTGTTGAAATTAGCGCAACAGAGATTACCAGATATTAAAGCTGCGGTTGCCAAAGCTTTCAATCGAGATTTAAAAGTAGGATTAGTAGTAGGAAATGCTAGCTCACAAAGCGGATATAATCAGTTATCTAATGAAGATTTAGCCAATGTTGAAATGCAAATATCTGAACCTCAAAGGCAATTAAAAAATTTGCGTCAACAAGCTGAGATAAAAGCTAGACACAGCCGATCGCTTTTAACAGAATTGAAGCAGTTTGCACAATTGCCAGATATTTTACGCGCTTTCGTGGAAAGATGCCTGCAAAGCACCTCAATGTTACCTGTTTTAGAGCAATTACCAACATTATCGGCGCAGGTAAATGACTGGGAAAGCGGTATTAGTAACCTGACGAGGTTGATTTCTTTACTAGATCCTTTGGTTGCACTATCAAATATCAAAAATAATCTGAATAATCATCTTTCTAAGTTACAACAAACTTATGAAAGTGCCAACAGGAAAGTTAGAGACTTACAAAACCAACTTGGCGAAATAGAAGCGCAACTACAACAGAAACCCTCAGAACAATTAATTAGCGATCGCAAATGGTGGGAGTCAGCATGGCAAGCAATACCCGATCGACTAAAACCGCCAGTCCCCTCAACAGGTTTATCAGATCCAGACTTTTTACGCACAGTGAAAGCGCAATTCGACGCTTGGCAAAAAGAATTAGAAAAAGAAGAAGCTTATCTCATTCGCTACGAAAAACTCGTCCAAGATTGGATTCAAAAATTACGCAATCCCTCAGCACAAGATCGAACAGAATTGCGGCGAACTTATATTGATAATGCGAACGTTATCGGCATTACTTGCGTGCAAGCTGCTGGATATAGTTTTGTCAAAGAATTCAATAACTTTGATGTGGTAATTATTGATGAAGTAAGTAAATGTACGCCGCCAGAGTTACTAATTCCTGCTTTAAAAGGCAAAAAATTAGTGTTAATTGGTGACTATCGGCAGTTACCACCAATGCTGCATGAAAATAGCATAGAAGAAATTGCGTCAGAAATGGACAGTACCAGGGAGGAAATGGCATTTTTAGAAGAATCTCTGTTTAAAAGACAATTTGAAGCTGCATCGGAAAGTATCAAGCATAGGTTAACTATTCAATATCGGATGCACCCGATTATTATGGGTGCGATCAATCAGTTTTACGATCATCGCTTGCAATGTGGAATTGCAGATGCCGATCGGCAACGCGCACACAATCTGCATGGTAAAATTATTCAAGAAAATCACCATCTTATTTGGGTAAAAATGCCATTAGAAGATGGTTTTGAAGAAAGACAAGAAGGAACCTCAAAAGCAAATATTAAAGAAGTGGATGCGATCGAACATTTGTGTCAGCAAATGGAAGCAGCTTGGTTTCCCAAAGTTGCCGATGGAAATCCCCGTAAAGAAATAGGTATCATTACTTTCTATGGCGCTCAATTGAGACTAATCGAAGAAAGAATAACTTCAGAAAGCTTTCCATCCTTACAAATTAGAACGGGTACAGTTGATCGATTTCAAGGTATGGAACGCGCCGTAGTTATTGTTAGCATGGTTCGCAATAACAGCAAGGGAGATGTGGGATTTGCCAAAAAGTTAGAACGGGTAAATGTTGCTTTTTCTCGCGCTCAAGAATTGCTAATAGTTATCGGTTGTCATACCTTGTTTACTCAGGAGGCGCGGGGAGTTGGCAGTATGTATTCTAACATTTCCGATATCGTGCGTCGTCATGGAGGATTAATTGATGTTTCTCACATCTTAGGATAGTCCCGCCAGATTTTTGTAGGGACACGGCATCATAAATATATTGGTATAGAGCCAAATTTTAATCATGCCGTGTCCCTACAGCATAATTAAATCAAAATAACCATCAAGGATTAATTAATGTTTCTAGCATCCTCTCCTAAACCAATTGATGCCAATCTAAAAGAAATGGCAGACAATATTGAGCAGCAAAGTCCAGGTTTATCTGTCTTGGCGGCGCGTCAATTCCGCTATAGCGTCTCGCAAGTTTCAGTGGAGGTTACTATTAGCGAACCTCGTAAATTTAATGTACTTGAAGAGTTTATTCTTCGCGCCGGAATTGAACTCGATCCGCCGCCAAAAGTGGATGAATTAGCAACTGTACTGGGACTCGATCCTGTATTCGTACAAAATACTACTATAACACTCCGATCTTTACAGACTTTAGTATGGATACCTGATGGATCGATCGCACTTACTCCCCAAGGACGACAATTCTACGCACAAGGTTCTGTTCCACAACCACCACAAACTAAACAAATTTATGCTATTACTGACCCATTAAACTGCAATCTTTTTTTTCTAGCTTCTCCTTTAGCAGAAACCAATATCGACTTGCCAGAATTGGAAAATTTTATGACTATCGAGAATAGATCTCCCGATATTTATTCCTTACCATTAGAACAATTTCAGCAAATAATTGAAGCTTCAAGTTTAGGAATTCACGCACCAAAAGAAGGCAAAATACTCACCGAAGCAAGTATAATAGATGAACCCACAAATATCTGGCAAGCCATTTCAATTTTCGTTATTTTCGATCTACTTGAAGATAAAATAAACCTGCAAGTTAGACGTGGTAAGCAGATTTTAGAATATCCCTCAACTTGGCTTAATATTCTGCAAGAAGCAGGAATGATTTCCTTGCAAAATTTGTTATCTATTAGTGAAGAAACTATTGCTAGCGAACGCAATATACTGATGGAAGCGAGGAATGCAGAAGTTGAGGCAAGAATTGAAAAAATTAATCATATAGCAATTGAAAATGTTCTGGAAATTAGGACTAATCCAAAGCCAAATAAACCTGCCTTAACTGCTGAAGCAGGTAGTGTTATTATAATGCGTGATAGTCAGATTCGGAAAGCTTTTTTAGATACTCTCAAATCGGCGCATCAAGAAATACTGATTTTTTCACCTTGGGTGAGTGAAGAAGTAATAGATGATGAATTTATCAAGCTGCTTGAGAATATTGCCAAACAGGGAGTTGCCATTTTAATTGGTTATGGAATTGCACGCAAACAGGAAGAAGAAGAACGACAAATTCCTCCCACACTTCAGCAAAAACTAATAGGAATTAAAACGCCAGATGGTTTACCTGCGGTGCAGCTATTTTGGTTGGGAAATTCCCATGCAAAGGAAGTGGTAGTCGATCGCAAAATTCATTTATGCGGTTCTCACAATTTCCTTTCTTATCGGGGAGATAGACTACCAAGGGGAGAAACTGTTTATAAAGTAACAATTCCCGAACAAGTTCAAGAAGCCTACGAATTTCTGGCAAGTCGATTCGACAAACAAGCACAAAAATTATGGAAAAATGCTTTAAAAATTCGCGATGATCAATCTGCTGAAGCTGCTATTTGCGTGTGGGGTGCGCTGAGTATGGAGGGGGAAGCATTAAAACAGCTACAGCAAAATAACTGGCTGGAATTGTTACCTGTTTGGTTGAAATTGGTGGAGCGGGGATTAAGATCGAAAAAGATATCGCCTGATTCGGAGTATTTCCAAACAGCACTTTCTTTGCTGAGTGAGTTTTCAGTAGAAGATGCAAATATTGAGTTATTAAGAGAAGAATGGCAAAAAGTTATAGGTGCGATCGCTACTCAAAATCCTGACGCTGCTTTAAAATTATTAACTGAAGAAATATGGACAGATTTTACCCGCCTTGGTATTACCCAGCCGCCTAACGATTCGCCGTCGAAATTTATGGCAAAATATGCTATAAAACCAAAAAAATCTGAGAAACCTGCCCAAAATAAGTCTCAAGCTGCTGCCAAGAAAAAAGGTGGAAAGAAGAATTAGATTTTTTTTGGTTATCGCTAAATAGTGATGAAATACGGCATTTATTTTTCTTTCATTACTTCTTCAATAGCATCCTCGATTTCTTCGGCTGCCACGTCGGCTTGGTCAGACTTAGAGTAAATCAATAGCAACGAAATACACTGCGGCGAAACCAACTGATAAATCAAGCGATACCCACCGCTTTTTCCAGTGGGAATATCGGTGGGTATCGCCCGCATCTTGAAAACAGTATAGCTTGTCCCAGCAATCCGATCGCCGATAAAATTTCCAGCTAGAAGCTCATCAATTATTGGTTGAATGTCATTCTGAATCTGACGATAACGTTTCGCAAGGGATTTCAGCCTACGCTTAAACGGGAGCGTAAATCGAACCTCAACAGCAAAATTTTCAGACATCAATCCCATCCCATAATTCAGATATGGGGAAGGTTTGCCCTGCTTTGGTTTGGCGAAGAGAATCTTTTAAATCTGCCAGAATTTTTTCGTTAGGTTCTGCTTCATCAATTTGCCCAAGCTCATCCACAAGAGCCTGCCACGATTTCAGGAGATTTTCCCAAACTTCCAAAGGTATCAATACGCCTGTTGTCTCACCTTGAGTGTTGGTGACATATTGCACAAGCTCAACGTAGTCCGCGCTCTTCATAGATGGGGAATAATTAGTGTGATGGCGTTCATTTTTCTTCCTGGCTAAAGCAGATAGTATATGACTTTAATTGTAGATTCACCGTACTTAATTGGCGGCAAATGTAAGCGTTATGAGTAATGAATTAAGAGTGTTTAATTCATAACTCATAACTCAAAACTATTTTTAGCCGCCCATACCAGGAATCATACTCTTACTGAGGCGTTTGAGCGCGATGTTAACAACATCGCTGTAACGCAATTCTCCGCAGAGGATTTTCGCCATAGTTTGGGTAGCGGTGGGTCGCTTCACCCCCACTTTGTAGCCAACTTTGGGAATTTTGTAGAACACCGCAGCTAGGCGTTGCGCCCATATCATATCGCTTCCCCATTCATCGGCGATGACTTGGGTATATTTTTCCAGGGCATTCAAATCGCCACCAATAGCTCGATCGATCGCTTCGGCAGCCTTCATACCGCTAAAAATAGAAGGACGAATGCCCTCAGCCGTCATTGGATCGACCACGCAGGCGGCTTCTCCAGCTAAAACGGCGTTTTGGGTGTGCAGCTTTTGATTGCCATCCCACAAGCACAGGGGATGCCCGTATTGCTTGCTATTTTTAACATCCACACCAAATAGAGTGCCGTACTCAGCCAAAATGCTCTTAAAGTCTTGCGGTTCTCCACCTTGAAATGTCCCGATGCCGATCGAATAACCGTCTGCTTTAGGGAAGTTCCAGATGTAGCCATTTTTGACCATCCCGAACTCAAAGTAAGCTCTAGTATCGGGATTCGCCGGATTTGGTGTTTCTGCCTCCAAGGCTCCACCCAGTCGGCGTTTGCGTTCCTTGAAGCCCAAAAACTTAGCCATTGGCCCTTTGGCACCGTCGGCAGCGATCAGATAGCGAGCTTCTACTGGGCCATTAGCCGTATTGACTTGCCAGCGATCGTTCTTAAATTCAATCCCCGTGACTTCCGTATTATCTCGGAGTTCAGCCCCTTGCTTCTGTGCCTGCTGGATGAGGAAGTGGTCGAAGACATCTCGCCGCACCATCCAAATTGGCTCCATATTTTTTAGTTTGGCTTCCACCCGATCTTCCATTTTCCAGGTGTAGCAAATGGTGTCCACCTTCAGGGAAATTGCTGGGGAAAAGTCAAAATCAAACCATTGGGCGATCGCAGGTGAAACGCCCCCGCCACAGGGTTTATAGCGAGGCAAGCTTTCTTTTTCCAAAACTAAAACAGAACGCCCCCGCTTAGCCAAATGATAAGCTGCCGTTCCGCCTGCTGGGCCAGCACCGACAATAATGCAGTCAAACATATTACAGCATTGGGGTAATTTAACTTAACCGTTGTACCATTAGACGGTGGTAATGTCTTTCTCTTTTTCCGCCAGCAATGTTTCTACTTTGTTGATGTACTTATCGGTCATCTTTTGAATTTGATCTTGTAGATCTTTCGCTTCATCTTCAGAAATCTCGGCGTTCTTTTCCTGCTTGCGAATAGAGTCTACGACATCGCGGCGAATATTGCGAATCGAGACTTTTCCTTCTTCAGCGTACTTAGCGGCTATCTTCACGAATTCTTTACGACGCTCGCTCGTCAGCGGCGGAATATTCAACCTGATTGTTGAGCCATCGTTGTTAGGAGTTAAACCGATATCCGAGAGCGAAATAGCTTTCTCAATCAAATTCAAGCTACTGCGATCGTATGGTTGAACCGTAATCGTAGTTGAATCCGGTGTATTAATGTTCGCGAGGGATTTCAGAGATGTTTGGGCACCGTAGTAATCTACCACCACTTTATCGAGCAGAGAAGTGCTAGCTCTGCCGGTGCGGATGGTATTAAAAGCCTGTTGAGTAGATTCAACTGCTTTCTGCATTTTAGTTTCAGCTTCAGCTAACTTCATATAAATCTCCGACTACCGTTCCTATATGTTCTCCCATCACAGCTCGACGGATGTTACCCCTCACAGTGAGGTCAAAAACCATAATTGGGATATTGTTCTCTTTGCACAGAGCGATCGCGGTACTATCCATTACCCGCAGATCGGCAGCCAAAACGTGCGCGTAGTTAAGGCTTTGGTAGCGTTTGGCATGAGGATTCAGAAGCGGATCTGAATCGTAAATACCATCCACTTTAGTCGCCTTAAAAATAACATCAGCGCTGATTTCAGCCGCCCGCAGAGCAGCTGTCGTGTCCGTTGTAAAGAAAGGATTGCCAGAACCAGCGCCAAAAATCACCACCCGTCCTTTTTCCAGGTGGCGAATGGCGCGACGCCGGATGTAGGGTTCCGCCACTTCTTGCATTGCGATCGCAGTTTGCACGCGAGTCGGAACTCCTGTTCGCTCCAGAGCATCCTGCAACGTCATGGCATTCATCACCGTGGCGATCATGCCAATATAGTCTGCCGTAGCCCGATCCATTCCCCTTGCCGCCCCCTTGACGCCCCGAAAAATGTTTCCGCCACCCACGACAATGGCTATCTGAACGCCGCTAGCAATCACCTCCGCGACTTCAGAAGCGATTTCCTGAACCACTGCTGGATCGATTCCGTAGCCGAGGTTGCCCATTAAGGCTTCACCGCTCAGCTTCAGCAAAACCCGTTGGTACGCTGTCCCCATGAAATTACTATTTGCTCAACTGAATTTGCCTCCAACTTAAGATAGCAGCAGAAGGGGCTTTATGTGTCCATTATCGCCACTTCAAAGAGCAGCCGATCGCTTGAGTGTGGGTTGGAGTTACCGTTTCGCCCTTCATCAGCTGGGCTAGAGCATTCCGCAAATGAAATGCCTGCACCGACTCTGGTGCTTCGGGATTATCGTCAATACCGCCACAGTAACGCAGAACGCTCTCACGATCTAATAGGAAAACCTCCGGTGTTATTTGGGCACCGAAGCCGCGAGCCACATCCTGCGTCGGATCGCGCAGGTAAGGGAAGTTAAGCTCATGGGTAGCCGCGAAGTTTTTCATATTCTCGAAGCTATCTTCAGGAGATTGGATCGCATCGTTGGGATTAATCCCCATGAGGGTAAAACCTTCATGGTGAAAGTCTGCCTGAATTTTTTTGAGCCGCTCTACATATAACCTCACAAAAGGACAGTGATTGCACATGAAAATAACGCCTATTGCTCGGTTCTTTTCCAGATAGCGGGCTAAGTGGTGAACCTCGCCATCAGTACCCGGCAGTTCAAAATCCGGTGCATAGCTGCCAATACGAGTGCCGGTTTGTTCCATAAAACTCTTTTTGAGGGGGCTAGAAAAGTCAAAAGTCCTAAGTCAAAAGAAAAAAAATCTAGGGACTAGGCCGCTACGCAAAAGTCACTCATTCACTCATTCACTCATTCAAAAATCCTTTGAGTGTAAGGCATTTGACTACTTATGAACTGGTGGGTTATTTCTGCCGCGCTGCACTAGCGCTATTGTCACAATAGAAGCAGCGAGAGGAAAACTGCCTGTGAACTCGCTTGGCACGATCGATCCAAAATCTAAAATTGCTATGACCCCTTCTGCTTCTACCAATGAAACCGCCACTCAAACTTGGACTTGGCAGGGTTTCCCCATCTGCTATCAGACTGAAGGAAACGAAGGCCCAGCAGTTATCCTTGTACATGGCTTCGGTGCTTCCTGGGGGCACTGGCGCAAGAACATCCCTATATTAGCTAAAACCTGCCGAGTTTATGCTATTGACTTGATCGGCTTTGGTGCATCAGCTAAACCGATTCCTGGAGTTGAGATTGAGTACACTTTTGAAACATGGGCGCAGCAGATTGCTGATTTCTGTCGGGAAGTCGTCGGTAGCCCCGCCTTTTTGGTCGGTAATTCCATTGGCTGTATCGCGGCGATGCAGGCAGCGGTAGACTATCCAGATATCGCCAAAGGAGTTGCCCTGCTCAACTGTTCTCTACGGCTGTTGCACGATCGCAAACGCGCCCACTTACCCTGGTATAGACGATCCAGTGCCCCAATATTACAAAAACTTCTAGCTGTCAAGGGTGTTGGTCAGTTGTTTTTCTCTAGACTGGCTAAGCCAAAAGTTGTTCGGAAAATTCTGCTCCAAGCCTATAAAAATCCAGAGACAGTTACCGACGAACTGGTGGATATCCTTATGGCACCAGCATTTGACCCTGGTGCTGTAGATGTCTTTCTAGCTTTTACGCGCTATTCCCAAGGGCCGCTACCCGAAGACCTTCTGCCCCTTCTGCCCTGTCCGGCGATAATTTTGTGGGGGACAGAAGACCCTTGGGAACCGATCGCACTGGGGCGAGAATTAGCTAACTTTCCTCAAGTGCAAAAGTTCATTCCCATTGAAGGCGTTGGGCATTGTCCGCAGGATGAAGCGCCTGAGTTGGTGAATCCGATTTTGCAGGAATGGGTAATGGGGAATTTTTAGATTTTAGATTTTAGATTTTATTTCAATCTGAAATCTTTTGCACCAGGTACGTTGTTGCGATGCCGCGCTAAAAGAGCGCGGCATCGCAACAACGTACCTAACTAGCAACTTGAGTTAATTAGATGAATTTCTTCGTTGCAGCCAATCCTTACCAACCTTAATCGTGATATCAGATTTCAAATTGCCGGTGCTTTCAACGCGCACATCCCCGAATTCCAGCGCTCGGCGAATCGCCTCAGCACCCTCACCATCACCTTGCTGAGCAACAATGCGCGTTTCTGACAACGGCTCTTTCCAGGGTTCGGCGACGAAGACATTCCGATAGCCCGCCTTTTTGAGCTTAGCCACTAAGTCATCAGCCGCGCCTGGTTCACCAGTGCTATCTTGAATTGCTATCTTTATGTTGTTAGGTTCCAAGGCGCGACGACTCTTTTTATTCGAGTCATTCACGTCTAAATACTGGGCTATCATCTTGTCAATGCCACGACGGTTCGGCAGCCAGTAGCTAGCCTCGAACTGAGATGTGTCGCTAAAATCACCCGGTACCATCAACATCTGCACATTCGATCGATCTGTCTTGACGCCAAAACCCACCAAGGCAACTAACTCTTCAAGCGTTAAGTTAGTATCGATGTGCGACTGGACTACTGAAAGAATTTGAGGTACTCGCGACATGGTAGTCGGATTGAGGGCTTGTTCCGCTAAAGCTCGCATGACCATTTGTTGCCGCTGCACCCGGCCAATATCGCCCAGCTTATCGTAGCGAAAGCGCAAGAAGTTTTGCATCTGAGCGCCGTTGAGGTGTTGCTTCCCAGCTTTAAAATCGATGTAGAGGTGCTGGGTATCGTCCTTGTACTTCATGTCCTGGGATATGTAGACGGTCACGCCGCCCAAGGCATCGATCAGTTTTTCTACGCCTTGGACATTGATGCGAACGTAGCGATCGATTCTGATGCCGCCCAGCAAGTTGCTCGTCGCCCTAGCACTCAGCGCTGGGCCGCCAGCAGCGTTGGCAGCATTAATTTTGGTGACGCCTTGCCCCTCAACGAAAGTGCGAGTATCCCGTGGAATAGAAAGTACGATTAATTTTTTTGTTTGGGGGTTAAAGCGTAGCAGGAGCATGGTATCCGAGAGCCCCTCAAAAGAATTGACCACCGGGTCATATCCATTGTTTGCTGGATTGGGTGCCTCACCCAACTCCGAACTGAGAACTTTTATTCCCAAAACTAAGATATTGACAGGTCGGGTCAGCTCCGGCAAACGCAGATTCGTAGTCGAGATATCGCCACCAGAAAACACTGCTGCTTCTTCCGCGCTCATTCGGCTTTGCATCAAGGGTTTAGTGGAAAGAGACACTGCCAGCAGGGCTCCCGCTGTTGCCGACAGCATGGCGATGCCGGTCAAGCCAAACCCAAGCCAGAGCCAACGTAGGTGGTTTGCTTTGGTAGGCGGACTCACAAAAGATGGGCTAATTTTTTGTCCCAGAGAAAATAGAGCGGCAATGTTTCGAGTTGGCACTGGCTTCCTCACACACTAAAAATTTGGAGTATCTAAAGTTACTTTAGATTTTCCAACCAGAATACTCATACCAGTATTTCCTACACTTTGCTACAAAATCAGGGTAATTATCTTCAGGGCGACCTGGAAAAGGGCGACCTTAATAAGGAGTATGCCAGCGGAAACGATATCACGTGCTGTCCTTGGCGATTAGGATAGATATTTGCGAACTACGCGCTCAGCTATGGTGCTGATTACTGGTAAGCGGAGGGATTGATGCTGGGATAGGCGAATCATCAACCAAATACACACGACAAAGTAACCAGAAGTGAGCAAGCTATTCATCAACAACAGGGGCAGTTTCCAAGATTCCGAAGCATCGGCGCTAGCACCCAACAAAATATACCCCAATAGCCAGCCAATGGCTAGTGTTACTGACAATCTACTTACAGCTTGTCGCGAAGGGCTATCTCGACGGCGATATAGAGTCCAGAGGGCCGGGAAAAAGCCGAGGACTGGTGTCAAATATATAAATAGCTCTAAGCGTTTGAGGTCTGGATTTTCAAAGGGGTCAATGTCTTTCATGGGCACGGCTAGGGGGTAGGGCCTGACTTTACTTGCATTCGCGCTTGTTCGGAATGGGTAATGGTACGTAGTTGCGCTTTAGCGCTAAAGCGCAACTACATACCGTTACCAATTATTTTGCGGGTACAGTCCACCAAGCTAAAGCATAAGGCTGAGTTGCCTCGTTGACTTTTTGGCGATATTGGACTCGGATTTTATAGCGACCTGTTTTGGGAACTGGACAGAAAATATGTTCTACGCTATCGACTTCGCTAACAGAGGCGCAGGCTTTAGCGCCATTATCGTTGCTGTCGGCGGGTATGAGATAGAGGTCGAGGTTGTTCAAACCGCGATCGCGAAATGTTTCGCCTATGTCATATTGATTATTCTTGTCGGTATCGTTTAGCTCGACCATTCTGTCCCAAGCTAGGGTGATGGAGGCAAAACTTCCCTGCTGCAATGGTTTGTCTAACACATAGTCAACAGAGGCGTTGGCTTCCACTTTGTTGTAGTCCCAACCGATTGGCGAGGCTGCTTCTGATGGTTTCCACTGACCGCCGCCAAACTGCTGAACTGCACGGGTGGCATTTAGCTGACCCGTCCCCATTTGCAAATCCAAGGGAATTTTTTCATCCTTGTAGGCATCGGAGTCCAGCCAACTGCGGTTGCTTTTGTCGGTAATTGTTTTGGTCATACCCAGTCGCAAACCATCGCCAGTGTCTTTGAGTTTGTCGGCTGAGTTGAGGAATACAACTTTTGTCACTTCGTGGCGACGGGAATCAATGCTCCAGTGGGGCTGGCGCGTGCTAAGTTGGCGATCGCCAAATTCCTGGATCAGGGCCACGGAGGCGGTGACGTGAGGCGTTGCCAAACTGGTGCCGCTAACTTGGTTAACACTACCGTCCAAGTTTAGGACTGTAACATCGTGACCTGGGGCAACTATACCGATCGCACGACGCCCCCCAGCATTAATTTCTTTACCCGCCAGCCGACTGACAATTCCGGCGGCGATATCGCCGATATTGGCAAAGTCAACTTTGGAAAAAACTCCATTAACGCGCTTGGTAAAGGCGACGTTGATGCCGTTAAAGTTGTCGGTGGGAATGGGAATGCCGCCTTTGCCCTGATTTCCGGCGACGAGATGAAGGACATCGTAGACACGGGCAGACCAATCGATACATTGAGTCAGTAGGGCGTTACCATCCAAAACT
Source organism: Oscillatoriales cyanobacterium PMM_0008 (assembly GCA_949128025.1). GTDB lineage: Bacteria > Cyanobacteriota > Cyanobacteriia > Cyanobacteriales > Aerosakkonemataceae > Argonema. The sequence continues at coordinate 20,253 of CASBRD010000186.1, forward strand.
GCGTTGTCTCCTCGTTCATCGCGTTCGAGGGATTCGCCAAAGCTATAGTTGATCGATCGCACGTCTCCCCCATTTTGCTGGGCCACGTATTGAGAGGCGAGACACTCTTCTGCCTGCCCGCTTTTTTCGATCGCGCCCACCGCAGAAGAATACAGTCTTGCCCCCGGTGCGACGCCCGGTACGGCTTTGGATGTACTGATCATCATGCCAGCGACGCTGAAGGCGTGGGGGTCTACGTCGGTATCTGTTTTGGCTGGTGTATCCCGCCAAAACACTCGCGTAACTGCGACGACGAAATGATTTTGGCTCCCCGCTTTGTCCACGCCAAATTGTCCGGGGCGGCCTATTTCGACTTGACCGATCGCGATTTTGCGCCCGGTCAAGTTGTAAGGAGGCTTTTGGAGCCGTAGAGCATCAATTCCAGACTCTCCAACCGATGAGTCGTTATTCAGGGCGACTACTGGGGCACACAGGCAGGTAGCACTGAGGCCCAATACAATCCATGCCTTATTTTTTTTCACCATCTGTCGCGATCGCTAAAAGCTTCTCCCATCTGAAGGCTCAAACTGAATTAGGGGTTGTGTCACATTTTGTTAAAATGCTTACAACTGAGGACGCAGGAGAGATCTTAGGCCATGACCCAAAAGCAATCCCACAAATCTATTGTTGTTGCTCCCTCTATCCTATCAGCGGATTTTAGCCGTCTGGGGGATGAAATTCGGGCTGTTGATACCGCTGGGGCAGATTGGATTCACGTTGATGTGATGGATGGTCGGTTTGTCCCGAACATTACGATCGGCCCATTAATTGTAGAAGCTATTCGTCCGGTTACGAAAAAGCCTCTGGATGTCCACTTGATGATTGTGGAACCGGAGAAGTATGTGGAGGATTTTGCTAAGGCTGGTGCTGATATTATTTCGGTTCATGCCGAGCATAATGCTTCTCCTCACTTGCATCGCACTCTGGGTCAAATCAGAGAGTTGGGTAAGCTGGCGGGTGTGGTTCTCAATCCTTCTACGCCGTTGGAATTGATTGAGTATGTGCTGGAACTTTGCGATTTGGTGTTGATTATGAGTGTGAACCCAGGTTTTGGGGGGCAAAGTTTTATTCCTGGTGTTTTGCCTAAAATTCGGAAGTTGCGCCAAATGTGCGACGAAAAAGGACTAGATCCTTGGATTGAGGTGGATGGTGGTTTGAAGGGAAATAATACTTGGCAGGTTTTGGAGGCTGGCGCGAATGCGATTGTAGCTGGTTCGGCGGTGTTTAAGGCGAAGGACTATGCTGAGGCGATCGAAGGTGTTCGCAATAGCAAGCGTCCGACTCCTGAATTGGCTACTGTTTAAAATAGTTAGTTTTAAACAAAGTTAAAGTAAGTCAGATAGGAGAGTTATCTACCTGTCTGACTTACTTGTTTGACAAAAATTCTGCAAAGATATGCAGTTAGGACAATGGACTGATTCAAGCTTTTCGGAAAAGATTATAGTTTGTCAATAAAGTTTTTGGCTTTATCTTTGATGTTCTCTGCGGTATTCATGGCTTCCGCTTGAATTTGCTTGGCTTTGCCTTCAGCTTGCTGTTTGGGGTTGTCGGTGATGTTACCAACGGTTTCTTGAACTTTGCCTTCGATATTTTTTGCGATCGCTTTGGCTTTGTCTTGCAGGCTCATACTGATTCTCCTTAGTTGTTGTGAATTAATACCTAACAGACCGAATCCAGCCGAAGTTGTTACAAGGGAATTAAAATTGGTGCTATTATAACATAAATTTTATTTCTATTGACGCTGATGGAAAATAGAAAGGAAAACTTACAGGAAATCAGTAGTAAAATCGAAATGCTTGATGTTGTAGCCTTAACAGAAGAATTGCCCGATCGCGGTTTGCGTCAGGGACAAGTTGGTACAGTTGTTGAATTTCTAGAACCAGATGTTTTTGAAGTGGAATTTAGCGACAATGACGGCTGTACTATGCTAGTTTGGCTTTACGCACCGAACAATTGATGGTTTTACACTTTCAGCCTGCTGGGGTTGCCTGATGAAGGCAAATAAATTTTTCTAAAAAAGGAAAAATAAATGAAACCCAAATATACGCTAAATGATTTAACAATTCGTCCGGTTAATCGCCAAACGGCAGATAATGGGATTACCAAGCATAGCCATGAGGTGTTGTTTGAGCGTGCGTTGACAGCAGAAGAACAACAGGAATTTATACGGCTTATCTTGAGTGTTTGTCAAAAAATCGATAGTTATCAAAGTTTGGCTAATGAATTTTTCTGTGAGCCTAGCGTAACTTTTATTGCTCCTAACCAAGCCAGTTATACGCTGACTCAAAGAAGTATGGCAGGTGATTGGAAAGATTTGGTTTTTGCTAATTTAGCCACATTTAGTCAGGAGGTAGTTGGCATTCTTCAGCATGATGATAATCCGGCTTTTGCTCCCCCAATAATGCCAAAAATATCAAGAAACCCGGTTTCTTAGAGAAACCGGGTTTCTAAAATAATTAATCCAGAAAACCCATCATATCTACACCGCTGTCAATATCATTGGAGGCGATCGGGCGAAGACCAGAAGATAAAATGGTTTCAGTAATGTTCAAAGTACTTGCGGTAACTGGACGAATCCCAGAAAAGTTGATTGTGTGGATAATTTGCAAATCACTTGACATGATGGGACGAATCCCAGACATATTGACTGTCTCAGTAACTTTGTGATGGCTTGCTTCTACGGGACGAATGCCAGCACTAACGAATGTTTCGCTAATTTCAAAGGTATTTGGGCCGATCGGGCGATCTAGGAGGCCCGGTAAAGGAACTAACGCTGAAGCATCTGAGGGCTCCTCAACTGGCAATACAATCAGTAGCGACCCATTATTTGTATTCTGACTGTCTTTGGTTTCCACGCTATCTACTGGCATAGTCTTTTCCTCTTTAGTTTTGCCACTCTTTTGACTCCGGGTGCGGCTGGTTGTCGCAGTATCTTTCACTTCGGGAGTGCTGCTAACGCTCATGTCTAACACCTTTGGATTCTTAAGTGACTTTGCTTGTAATCTGAGTTTAAGTTAAAAAACATTATAGAGGTATAAATATCTTGACGTAAATATAAAGAAAAATAAATAAATAAACTCCTGTAAAGAAATGTTTTGTTACACGGTGGAAGCAGATCGAATACAAGAAAAAGCGATCTAGCTTTGCCAGACCGCTCTAATTTCCCTTTATCACAAAAGAGTAGTGACATGACTCCGACCTAAAGGTACGGAGCTTCTAAGAATCACTTCTTAGTCTTCCTAGTTGTTCCCTTGCGGGTTTTCGACTTTGACCTA
>CASBRD010000187.1 GCA_949128025.1 Oscillatoriales cyanobacterium PMM_0008
ACCGCCAAGGCGATTAGGGCAGTAGGGGCGAAGCATTCGGGTAGTAAATCTTCGGTTTTAACCAATAAATTATATGCCCGAATGCTTCGCCCCTACCCCAGATTTATGGCTTAACCGCCAAGGCGGTTGCTATAACTAGCAACTTGAGTTAGTAATTTCTTTCGCCACCACATCTGGCTGTTCTAACATAGAAAGATGTCTGCTGTCTAGAATTTCGATCACAAAGCTGAATGTTTTTGTAGGGACACGGCATCATAGAATAATGTCGGTTATCGAAAATTTTTATGATGCCGTGTCCCTACAGCAGAATTAACTCCTAACAAACAAGTTTATTACCAACAACAAGTTCGTGAGTTCTTTGAGCAAGTTTATCCAAATTCAAGTGATTATTTGGATCTAGAAGATTTTCCTTCTCCAAAAACTCCAAAATAGTCGATGATAGTAGCAATTCCATATCCTTGGCTCGACTGCTGAGGAATTTATGGGTTTCTATGTCTTCAGGGAAGCGTTCGATGCACTCATTGGTATAATGCCAAAACGATCTAACCTCTTGTAGGAGCCGAATCAAGTAGCTGGGACATTCACAAGCAATCACCTGAATTGACTCGGAAATCGCCACCAGTTGCTCGTCAGAAAGCTCTAAGGAAATTTGAATTATGCGATCGGAATTCATCATGTTTAACAAATAGGTAAAGTTTTCATTTAGATCGATCGAGAATAATACTAATTTCTTTCGCCACCACATCTGGCTGTTCCACCATTGCCAGATGTCCGCAATCGGGAATTTCAATTACATTATCCCCACAGCATTGAAATAGGGGATGAAAGCTAGCCAAATGACGAACATATTTAGGTTCCATAATCGTGTCATTGGCACCGGCAATGAAATAAACAGGCTGCTTCAGGCGGGAGACAACCTGTGGTAAGCGATTTACCTCTGCTTGTGTTGTAGAGTCCAGCAAAGTCCCTAGCGCTGCGGTGAGCCATGACAAAATCGACGATCCGCTGACGGCCCCAAGAGCGTGCTAAAGGACGAGCCACACTATCGCGAGTAAATACTAAATCTATCCAAGGCAGATGACAGAGCAGACGGGGGCGGAATTTGAGCAATTGCTGGCCAACAGACCGAAATCGCTCGAAGGCTTCCTTAAGGTAAATACCGCCACCGGCGTTGATACAGATGACGCCCTTGACGTACTCAGGTAGCTGTTGGGCTCCCCAGAGAGCGATCGTACCCCCTAGAGAGTGCCCAATTAGCCACGCACTTGAGATATTCAATTCTTGCAGCAAGATGCCCAGATCGCGAGCGTAGACCGCTGGGGTATAGCGGGAGGTTGTGGAGCTTGAATTCGAGTTTACCCAAGTTCCTTGACCGTTTAACCCAGACTTGGAGGTGATTTGGGAATAGCCAAATCCGCGCAAGTCATAAGATAAGCATTGGTAAGTCGGTGCCAACCGCTCAATCAGCGGTTGCCAGTAACGGCGGCTCAAGAGCCAACCATGAATAAAGACTAAAACATGGCCAGAGGCTGTAGGAGCGGTTAATTCGTAGGCGTGGGGCACACCCAGGATATTGATGCTTGCCATATTTCGATCGTATCCCGAAGTTCTGCCAAAAGCGATCGCAGATCTAGGAATTGGGGACTTTCCTAGCTCCGGCCCATCAACCTCTGCCGAACGCCTTCGGCAATTTTTTGGCCCAGATATTCTGGAATTATGTTCTCGTTGGGGCCAAGCAGGTATAAAATCAGGCGGGTTCGTCCGCGCCAGACCAGCAAATTGGCACTAATTACCAGCAGATCCTCTTGCCAAATTGCGTACATTACTTTATAGAACAGACCGGGCTGGTTGTCGGCCTCAATCAACAGAGCGGGAAGATGGAAAACTTGATCGATGTGGAAGTCAGTTTCTACCTGTTCTAAGCCAGCATCCAGATTGAATTCCACTGCCAGCATTTCTTCCACCTCAAAGCGCCCTGCCAGTGCCTCCCGAATAGCCCTACAGACATTTTCCGAAGTTTTTTCCGTCAAAGCTTTGCTGCCACGGGACACCACCAGTTTGATAAATACCAACATGGGTGGGCGGATCTGACCGTAGAGGCTAAGACTGTGAATAGTCAGCCCATAGGCAGCAAGCACGCCAAAAATGTCGCTCAGGAGAAATGACTGATTCCGGTAAGCAAAATACAAGGCAGTTTTGTTGCCTTCCGGTTTTATCTCGATCACAGCTCGCCTACTTCTATAGAGCCGGTAGGCTAGCCTTAAGTTTTGCAGTTGGCTCTCACTGCTGACAAATTGCTCATAAAACTGAGGAAACGACCGATTAAAGCGTTTCAGGAGTTCCAGCGTAGATGATTTCAAACCCTGGGCCATCATTTGGGGTCAAACTCGCCTACCAGGTCAAAGGCTGGCAAAGAGGTGAATCTTAACATTTAATCGATTGGTCAAGTGATTTCGTGTTGGGGGCAGGGGAGTACCCACTGCCAACGGCTGACTCGGTAAAGTCAGTCGAACACTGAGGGGAGTGCGAGAGATATACTATCTAGTACGGCCATCCAACTTCCTTCTACTACTACAATAATCAAGCCTGCATGGGTTTTTGGAAAAGCTGGTTTAGCGACTCTGATGCTGCCTCGACAACTAGCGCGATGCAGATGGAAGAAGATGTGATTCCAGGAACGGGCGATCGGGCCACCCGGAACAGTCGCATCTTTTTCAGTACCGACCGGGACATAGACCTCTACGAACTAGAAGAACTATGCGATGCAGTGGGTTGGTCCCGCCGACCGCTGCGTAAGGTCAAAAAAGCCATTCAGCATAGTTTCCTCGTCAGTTCCATGTGGGAGGTGAGAGGAAACCGTCGTCGGCTGATTGGCTTTGCCCGCGCTACTTCCGACCATGCGTTTAACGCCACCATTTGGGATGTGGTCGTTCACCCGGACTGCCAAGGTAAGGGGCTGGGAAAAGCGTTGATGAAGTATACGATCAAGAAACTCCGCAGTGAGGATATTAGCAACATTACCTTATTCGCCGACCCCCATGTCCTAGATTTCTATCACGGTCTAGGATTTATTTCTGACCCGGAAGGTATCAAGGGGATGTTTTGGTATCCCAACTAAGAGAAATACCGAAAAATCCCAGTCGGTTTATTGTCAGGGGAGAGTCAATCAACCTTTCCTTGGGATCGACCAAGGAAAGCCGGTTTCTCGTCTATGACAAGATTTTTCGGTATTGCTCTTAGTCAAATGTTGAATAAATTGCGATCGATTGCCCCCAGTTCCTCAAAAACAGGTTATAATCAAAGCTGACCGTCGGGATGTAGCGCAGCTTGGTAGCGCACCGCGTTTGGGACGCGGGTGTCGCAGGTTCAAATCCTGTCATCCCGATTTACTAAGAACCGCCGACAGTGATGATATCCGTCACTTTGAGGTTGCCAGCGGTGTCAATAGTCCAAACATCGTAGCTGCCCGTGACATCTCCTTGGACATCGAAGTCTACATTGCCGCTGGCTCCCTGATAGTTAATATCTTTGCCTTCGCGGATAAGAGACAGAGCTTGACAAACATCGCTGACTTCTTGTCCTGGTTGATTGGCGACGGCTAGAATTTTTTCTTTGATGGCAGCACCTGTGGGGGATTTGGCAGCTTCAGCGGCGAGAGCCAAGACAGCCGCAGCATCCCAGCTGTTGGGGTCATAGACTCCAGGCTGACGCTTATAGGTGGCTTGATAGCGATCGCGAAATGTAGCTAAAGCTGGGCCAGTTGCATTCGGGGCTGTCCCAATAATGCCCGCAGCGATATATTGCCCAGCGGTATTTTTCCCCACCATCTGCGCCACTTTGGCGTCTTTCATCCCCTCGGTAAGTAGGACTTGAGTTTGCTTACCCAGTAATCCCTGTTGGTAAGCCGCTTTGAGGATTAAACTACCCGTTTCTGGGTAGGCAATCAGGAGGACAGCGTTTGGTTTGCCCCCAAAAGCTGCCCCCACTTCCGATTCAAAGGTGGAAGCATTAGGCGCGTAACGAGTGGGTTTATCCCGATTCACGACTTTGCCGCCCAAAGCTTCAAAGGCGGGGATAAAAGATTGTACTAAGCCGTTGCCATAATCGTTATTAATAGCCAGAACCGCTACAGACTGGTAGCCTTTTGCTTTTGCCAGTTTCGCCAGGGCTTGACCCTGAAATGTGTCGGGCGGGGCGGTGCGGAACCAAAATCCCTTAAAGTCTCCTTTTTTTGCTCTTTCTGTGAAAATGGGGCTGGTACTGGAGGGAGAAATTTGCACGACTTGATTGCGAACGGCAATATCCACGGCGGCACTAGAAACGGCGCTTCCAGCTGCCCCGACGACACCGCCTACCCGATTCACTTCAGCTAGCTTACTCATAGCTGTGGCACCGGCAGCAGGCTGAGTTTGATCGTCTTCAGAGATTAGTTCTACAGGCTTACCCAAAACGCCCCCACAGCCATTAACAGTTTTTACAAGTAAACTGGCACTATCCTGCATGGATGAGCCGAATTGAGACAAATCCCCGGTGATGGGTAGGAGAGTGCCAATTTTGAGCCCACCGCTGCTAGTCTGACAGGCAGAGGGTAGTAACAGCAGGCTAATGCCGGTGACGAGTTTTGCTAACGCCCCACTCAGGCGTAGTCGGCTTGCCTTTGTGGTGATAGATTGTTGATATTTCAGCAAAAAGTCCAAGTGGGAGGAATAACGATTCATAGTTGTTTAAAATTGGAACTGTTGCTCCGACAGCAGAGTCAACCGGGTATGGATATCCTAGAATCTGCCGGAATTTGAGTTTTTACTGAGTCTGGCTCTACTCTATCTCAGCTAAATTTATGGATGCTAGTGAAAATGTCCGATCGCAAATCTCACCAGTAAAATTGCCAAAACACCCGTCTCTGTTTGTCAAGCGATCGCGCTACGATAAAGCAAACGGAAAACAGATTACTCAAAATTGAGCAGTGAATAAACTAGCAGCCGATTACACTAAAAAACGAGACGCTACCTAACGCAAGTTGCTAGTTATATAGTTGAGGCTGGTATTATGTACGTTGTTGCGCTTTAGCACTCTTATACCAAGTTGGATAAGAGCGCTAAAGCGCAACAACATACCCAGAAAGCAAGTAACTAGCAACTTGAGTTACCTAGTTAAACTGGGTCTAATTTTTTCTCTTTACAGGATTATTCCAGGAGACGTTATGAAATCGATAGTTCGCTGGGGTGCAACATTAGGTCTAATTGGCAGTACCTTACTAAGCAGTCTGTTCGTGGGAAATTTGAGGGCGCTTGCTCTGACACAAGAGGAGATTGTACAAAAGCTAAGACCGATACCAGTATTTATTGTTGCTAATCCGCAATCTGGTGAATTACTGGTCGGTCGTGTAAATAATCCACCGGGCGCTAATTCTGCCAATGGACAGAACAATGTTTCAGTAGCTCGCGTTTTTGTCAGCCAACAAGATGCTCAGGCTTTTTTAGACAAGCTGAGAACTGAAAGACCGGAGATTGGGAGAAATATGCAGGTAATACCAAGATCTCTGGGCGAATTATACCAGCGGGCTCAAGAAAATAAAAACCAGTCAGAGCGGCTAGTATTTGATATGGTGCCAGTTAAGCAGCAGGTGGATTCGGCATTGGCGATGCTGCGGCAGAGCGGTCAACAGGAAAACCAATTTAATGGAGTGCCTCTATTTATTCCTAGAGGTGGGCCAGATAAAGGATATATAACTATGCAAATACCGGAAATGGGCAATCAGCAGATTATTCCGGTGTTCTTCAGTAGGGAAGATGCACAGAATATGTTGAATCAGTTTAAGCAACAAAATCCCCAGCAGGCTTCTAACGCTGATATTGAGGTGGTGAACTTTGAGGGAGTGATTCAGACTTTGACGAGCAAAAATGACCAGTGGCTAAATCAACTGATGTTGATTCCGCCGCCGGAAGCGAGGGAATTTTTGCGATCGCTCCAACAACAATCTGGTCGCCAAAACCAGAATACGCCTGGGACTGGCACAACTAATCCCCCTGCTCAGAATAATCGATCGCAACCTGCCGCACCGCCTGCAAACAGACAGCAAAATAGGTGATTGGTGATTGGTGATTGGTGACCACTGACTAATGACTAATGACTAATGACCACTGACCACTGACCACTGACCACTGACCAATGACTAATGACTAATGACTAATCACCAAATTGTTTCTGGTCTAGAACTTTGGCAGTGGCGTCAGAGTGCGCTAGTCAGCGGTAAGGCTGGTGATGTTCCGCCGATGGAAGTTGACTGGATATTGCAAGAGGTAGCTGGACTCGATCGCTTGGCGCTGCGTTTGGAGTCGTTTAAAAATTGCCCCCAGATTGAACTAAAGTTGCCACTATCAGAGTTGAACCGACTGTGGCAGCGCCGTCTTCACGATCGGTTGCCAGTACAGTATATAACTGGAATAACTCCCTGGCGGCATTTTAAATTGGCGGTTTCACCAGCTGTGCTGATTCCCCGTCCAGAAACGGAGAGTTTAATTGATTTAGCTGTCGAAGCTGTCTCCTCTGCCCCCTGGCCTCCCGACACCCCGCACCACTGGGCTGATTTGGGGACTGGGAGTGGCGCGATCGCGATCGGTTTAGCAGATGCCTTTCCCGATGCTACTATTCATGCTGTGGACAAAAGTGCTGATGCGCTTTCCATTGCGCGGGAAAATGCCCTCAGACTGGGATTTGCTGACAGAATAAATTTTTATCAAGGTTGTTGGTTTGAGCCTTTGGGGAGCCTTAAAGGGCAGTTTCGCGGTATAATTTCTAACCCGCCTTACATTCCTAGCGGTATCGTGCCAACGCTCCAACCGGAAGTCACCAAACACGAACCTCATCTTGCTTTAGATGGTGGAAACGATGGTTTGGACTGCATTCGGCACTTAGTAGAGACAGCACCAGATTACCTGCGTCCTGGTGGCTTATGGTTAATTGAGATGATGGCAGGACAGGCAGAAGCGGTAGCAGAATTGTTGCGACTAAACGGGAATTATATCAAAATTCAGATATTCTCAGATTTAGCGGGAATCGATCGATTTGCTTTGGCTTATCGTTGTTAATAAGCTATTACGCATCTAAATCGAATACAAGCACGGGCAGGATGCCCATCCCACAAGAAGCTCAGAAAAACTGACTCTGAAATTAGATGCGTAGCAGCTTAGAAGAATCATTTGGTTGTCTTGAGCTACTTGCCAAACAACGCGATCGCTACTGTTGGTCGCCAAGTCAACTTCGGCAAAAGTTACGAAGCGAATTGATATTAATTCAAGCCATCCTCCATTAGCTAAAACTTCTGCTATCAATACTGCATAACCTGCTAAATTGTGGTCAACTAAAATATTCATTTGGGCAATCCCAGTTTAGTTTTCCAAGCTTGGAGTTTAGCATAAATCTCCTCCCTACCCGGTTGGGGAGGTAGAGTTGCAATGTAAGCAAGGCGATCGCGATTTCTTTCTTCCCAATATTGCCGAATTTCTTCTGCCTGTTCTAAAACGATTTGATACTCCGCTTCGACTTCAGCACGATTTGTCTCGATGTAGGATAAAGCAGCATTAACTTGTTCATCTGTCAAACAAAGTTTTTCGCGGATCGAGTTGGGTGGATACTGAGCGTTTAAGTAATCCATCACGTCGTAAAGAGTGATGCGCGTACCTGCAATGGTCAGTCCGCGTTCGGTGCGAATAATCGCCGCTTGTTCATTGGATACGGTCGTCATATCTATGCTCTGGTAGAAATTGTCTTGTTTTACACCTACAAAAAGCCGCAGTTTTTATGTCAAGATGAGATAAATTATCTTCTCTCCCAGTGTAACAATTGATTGCTAAACCGATAACAAATGACCGATGACCCAAGTCTCCCTCGACATTCTGGTGGATAAAGCACGTTCTGGCTATCTGGTAAGCTTTCCTACAGATACGGTGCCTGCATTGGCAGTATTACCAGAGAAGGCAGATTTAATTTTTGAGGCGAAACAAAGGCAGCAAGATAAACCGCTGATTTTGATGGCGGCGTCTGCGGCCCAGTTGTGGCCATTTTGTAGAGGAACCGCAGAAGAGTTGAAGATTTGGCAGCGATTTGCTGTATCGTACTGGCCGGGTGCTATAACTTTTGTGTTACCGGCATCGGAGAAGGTTCCTGTCTCGGTTAACCCAACTGACCAGACTACAATAGGGTTACGAGTGCCGAATTGTGCGATCGCTCGCCAGATTCTAGCCCAAACAGGCCCACTGGCAACCACTAGCGCCAATTTATCAGGTCAGCCGCCTTTGGAAACAATCTCAGAAATTGAAGCCCAGTTTCCCGACGTTCTGACTCTTGTGCCTTCGGAATTAGAATCAACGAATACAACTGGCGGTATTCCTTCCACAGTTGCTAAATGGACGGGCAATGGTTGGGAAATATTACGACAAGGAGCGGTAAACTTAGAAGTCTGTTAGTCTGAATTGGCGGTGAATAATTTCCTTTTTTTAATTTTTAATTTTTAATTTTTATGGACTCTAACCCAGAAGTATTGGCGCTCAAAGAAAAATTGAAGCAGGCGGAAGTAGCCTACCACATGGCAGCTGAGATGAGCCAATTTAAAGCTGGTTTTTTGGCTCGAATTTCCCACGAGTTGCGATCGCCCCTCAATAGTCTGATTGGTCTGCATCAGATAATTCTGTCTGATTTGTGCGAAGACCCAGCTGAAGAACGAGAATTTGTAGCGCAAGCTCATACCTCTGCCTTGAAAATGGTAGCGTTACTTGATGAAATTCTCAAAGTTGCCAGAACAGAATATGGCACAAATCAGCTAGAAATACAGCCAGTGCAGCTAGCACAGGTTTTAGCGCAAGTCTATGACTTGACCCACCTACAGGCGGCTAATCGCAATCTCCGTCTTCAGGTAATGCCAGCCGACCCGGAAATTTATGTCATGGCAGACCATCGCTGGTTGCGGCAGGTGCTAGTGAATTTGGTGGACACGCCACTGAAACTGATGGAGGAAGGTAACATTACCGTTTCCGTCCATCCAGATGCGGCATCGGGGTATGTCCGCATCTTGATTGAAGACGAACGTCCTGCGAGTACTTGGGGTGACCCAGTAGATTTGTTGCGATCTGTTCCCGAAATTGATAAGTCGGCTGACGAGAATTTTACACTCTCACCCGGACTCACTCTACTGATCTGTCAGACTCTTTTGGAACTGATGAAGGGATGCTTGGAAGTTTTGGCAGTCCCCTCACCGGGGGCGGAGTCTAATATGACTCGCATCCAATGCTCTATCCCCTTAATGATTCCCCAGACGCCATTGCTGGGGCAGGAAGGGAAGTAGCTTGGGGTTTGTTGTACAGCACCATTGTGGTACTGGGGTTGGGAAACTGAAATCCAAGTCGCAAATAAAAGCCCTGTTGATAGGTAGTCATCAGATATACTCTCTCTACCCTGCTGATACGCGGATGCGCTAAAAGTGTTTCGATCATCTTGCGTCCCAGGCTAAGTCCGCGATAATCGGGGTGAATCACGACATCCCAAATTGTGGCCCTATAGACGCAATCTGAGTTAGCCCTGCAAAACCCGATTAACCGATTCTCGTCCCAGACACTGATTACAGGATCGCTGTTGGCTAGAGCAACTGCCAAATCTTCTATTTTCCGGTTTTGCGCCCAGAAAGCCGCCAGTTTAAACAGTTCCTGTAGTTGATTGAGGTCTACTTGCGATCGCAAATCGCAGAACCTAATATTACGACAATCCATCGTTATCGATAACCTAGAGTCTCATACCGAGTCATTTTACTAAGCTGCCAGAAGTTGATTGGTGTCCAATAGCACTGAACTTTTGTCATTTCTGGCTCTTGTTTGGGAAACCTATCGTTGATGTTAACGATATCGATCTTAAGCATCAATACCTACAGGAATAGTTTAACGCCCAGTAGGGACACGGCATCATCAATATTTCGCACTCAGCAAGTAATATTAATAACGCTGTGTCCCTACTAACTCAAGTTGCTAGCTACTTGCACTCTGGGTACGTTGTTGCGATGCCGCGCTCTTATCCAAGTTGGTATAAGAGCGCGGCATCGCAACAACATACCTAATACCGGCCTCAATTATATAACTAGGGCTTGCGTTACTAGGTCACAAATCCAAAATTACGAATCTTTTAACCAACGGGCGGCATCTTTGGCGTGATAGGTCAAAATCAGATCTGCTCCAGCCCGCTTGAAGCCGGTCAAAGTTTCCATAACTACTCGTTCTTCATCAATCCAGCCGTTGAGTGCGGCTGCTTTCACCATTGAATATTCGCCGGAAACATTGTATGCTGCAACTGGCAAGTTGGTAGCTTCTTTTACACGGTAGATTACGTCCATGTAAGCGAGAGCCGGTTTTACCATGAGCATATCGGCTCCTTCGGCGATGTCCAGTTCGATTTCCTTGATGGCTTCGCGGGCGTTGCCTGGGTCCATTTGGTAGGTTCTGCGATCGCCAAATTGCGGTGTCGATTCAGCTGCATCTCGGAACGGCCCGTAGTAGGCCGAAGCATACTTAGCTGCGTAGGACAATATTGGTGTATCCTGATACCCAGCTTCATCCAAAGCCGATCGAATTGCGACCACGAAACCATCCATCATTCCCGAAGGCGCAATAATATCTGCACCGGCTTTAGCTTGGGAAACGGCTGTTTTCTTCAATAATTCGAGGGTCGGGTCATTCAATACGCGCCCGCTTAAGTCGCCAACTTCCAGATAACCGCAGTGACCGTGATTGGTATATTCGCAGAGGCAAGTATCAGCTATTACCACTAAATCCGGTACAGCTTCTTTTACTGCCGTGGCTGCTTTTTGTACAATTCCGCAATCATGCCAAGCCCCGGTAGCATCTGCATCTTTATCCGTGGGAATGCCAAACAGGATGATGGACGGGATACCCAGGTCATAAACTTCCTTGGCTTCTTCCACTATTTTATCTACCGATAGTTGGTAGACTCCCGGCATGGATTTAACTTCTTTAGCAATTGCTTCGCCTGGTACTGCAAACAGTGGGTATATTAAATCACTTGTTGTTAAAGCATTTTCACGCACCATGCGGCGAAGTTGGGGTGAGGTGCGGAGGCGGCGAGGGCGATGTGTGGGGAACATGGCGTTTGATAAAGCTATAGAGTAGGTTGGGTTGAGGTCAGAAAACCCAACCTCAATCAAGGCTTTGTTGGGTTTCGCTCGCGCTCTACCCAACCTACAATTTTAGACCGCAACTGCTACGGGTTCAGCTGCAATTTCAGCAACTACCTTGGGGTAAACGCTGACTTTCTTGCGGGTTTTACCCTTTCTTTCAAAGGTGACGATGCCGTCGGTGAGGGCAAACAGGGTGTCATCGCTGCCGATACCCACGTTATTACCGGGGTGAAACTTGGTTCCGCGCTGACGGATGAGAATGTTGCCTGCTTTGACAGCTTGACCGCCGAAGCGTTTGACGCCGAGACGCTGGGCATTTGAGTCGCGACCGTTGCGTGTACTACCAGTACCTTTCTTGTGAGCCATGATTTCCTCTATTTTTTCTACTACTAACTATTCTGCTGCGTTATCGGCGGTTTCTTCGGGAGCAGCTGATTTTTGGGGGGCTTCAGGCTGGGATGATGCAGCTTCAGCAGTTGCGATCGCTTCCCCGTTCAAACTGATAGAGTTAATCATCAGGCGAGTGATCTCCTGGCGATGTCCCCGTTTTTTGCGGGTTTTCTTCTTGGGCTTCATCTTGTAGACGAGGACTTTGCGCCCGCGAAAGTGCCGCATCACTGTGCCTTCTACGGTAGCGCCTTCGACTAAGGGCTGACCGATACTCACATCGCCGTCGTTATGAATGAAGAACACTTTGTCGATCGTAACTTGTGCTTCTGGTTCGACGTGCAGCAGTTCGATATCGTAGAAGCGGCCCGGTTCTACTCGCAGTTGTTTGCCGCCGGTTTCAATAATTGCGTAAGTCATGAGATTGTCCGAAAGGTTTGCCGTACAGGTAGCTGATGGGGGCATGGGACAGCAAGACTATTGCCTGTTCCCAATTTCCAATTAACAGCTTTTGGAATGTCGTTACCTGATCCGAGCAGGATTAGACAGACAATCTACTATCATCGGTGATTTGGTGGGGGGTTGTCAAGTGCGATCGCACCAACTTAAAAATGAGGTAAGTGATAAAATCAGACGAATACCAAATGATTTGCGATATTTGTGGAACAAACGGCGTGCGGATTCGCCAAATTGCCAGAACCTATGTCAAGTTAGTAATTTTTGGATATATTATAAAATAGATTATAAAAATGGGAACCGCAGAAGCGCAGAGGGCGCAGAGAGAAGACAGCGTATGGCAAAGAAGCTGCAAAATTTGTGGAAGGTTTTAAAGAAGGATATTCGGGAATTTTGGCATCCGGCAGATGTAGTGGCTTGGGGGGCAGATATTTCTAAGGCAATTGTAGATTGTTCGCTGCCTTTGGGGTTGCTGGGTTTGCCGCTAGTTGCGATCGCTCCCCAGGTTTCGGCGGGTTTGTTATGTGTGGGGCTAGGAGCTAGAGCTTTAAAATTTCACCACGAAAAGACGAAGGATGCGGTAACTTTGGAAGATGGGGTGGCTTTGGCTGCCCAGTTAGCTTATTTGGAAAGTTTTGGCGATATTTTAGGTTTGGTAGAAGCTCCGGATTTATTGACAAAAATCGGTCAAAATCAGGGGTCGGAAGCATTTAAAAAGCAAATTGAAAAGTTGGAAGAGTTTGAGTTAACAGAACAGCAGGCGAGAAAAACTGTTAGTTGCTTCCATGAGTCGGAGTTAGCGAAGGCTTTTAATGAAGTTTTATCAGCGCGGTTGGTAGAAGCGGGACTTGGGGATGATGAGGCGAAACTTTTCGCTTTGCGGGTGTCTTGGAATACTCACCGTTACTTGAGTAAAGCTTTGTCTGAGGCGGGAAATGCGGTAAAGCAGGTAGCTGAATTATATCGCGATCGCTCCCAGAAAGATATCGAAAAATACGAGAGCATCGACAATTATTTGAAACAGCAAATTGCTACCAAGCCACTGGAAACAGTATTTGCCGAAAGTTTCACTTTTAAGGATATTTACGTCCCGCTGAAAGCACAGCCAGTAAATGCCAGATTATTAAAGAAGCGCAAGCCCACCGCCTTTAGGGGTGGGTAAGCGGAAGCACCTTTAGGTGCAGTCAGTCTTTTGATTAGCGATATATTTTTTAACAATTTCCTCTGAGGCGTTA
>CASBRD010000188.1 GCA_949128025.1 Oscillatoriales cyanobacterium PMM_0008
AAGAATCCTTACTTTTGACTTTTGACTTTTGACTTTTATTGCCCCTCTGCTCCTTTGCTCAAATAGCACGGTAAATACGGAAGAGACGTTTTTATTCAGCCCTCAGCAGTAACTTGAGGAGCGATCCCTTCTCCATAAGGTAATTCAATTTTCAGCCAAGCGCCACCTGTTTCTGGATGGTTTTTGGCTTGTACGGAACCGCGATGAGCAAGAATAATTTGTCGCACGATCGCTAAACCTAAGCCGCTACCAGTTGTATTAATACCTAAAGCTTCATGTCGATCCGGAGAAGACGCTGAGTGTCTCGTCCGGGAGGCGTCCCCCCGATAGAGTCTCTCAAAAACATGAGGTAAATCTGATTCAGGAAATCCAGAGCCTGAATCGATAATATTAATTTCAACGAGCTTGGGGGCATCATTGTTGGGAAGGAGATTTACCTCCACTTCAATCGCACCCAGCGGCGGACTGTATTTGATACTGTTGTCCAATAAGTTGAGAAAAACGCGGTATAGGCGAGATTCATCTGCTTCTATCCACAGGGAGTCCGGGCCAGAATAGGTCAGACTTAGTTGCTTTGGCTCGCTCAGGAGTTCTAAACTATGCCAGACAGATACGATCAAAGACCGCAGTTCCAAGGGTTTGCGGCGAAGTTTATTGCTAGAATCTACCTCCAGTTGGCTTAATTCCAGCCAATCTTGTACTAAATTAATCAGCCGGTTGACTTCTGGTAGCAGGCGATCGGCCCATCGGCTCATGGGCGGCTGCAAGCGGTTTTGCAAAGCTTCCGCCACTAAACGGATAGACGTTAGTGGGGTTCTCAGTTCGTGAGCTAAATCGGAAACCCACCTATCCTGTGCTTGGGAAAGTTCGACTAAGGCTTGTCGGTTTTCCAGAAAAACGCCTACCTGACCTTCGGGTAAAGGCCAGCTGTAGGTACGCAGGGTGAGGGCTCTAGCTCCACCCATCGCTTGTGCGTTTGGATACGTCGGGTGAAAAACCCACTCTTGCTGAGAGGGTTGCTGGCGGTGACGAGTTTGTTCGATTAACTGGTCGAGTTCATACGATCGCACTAACTCCAGCAGCAAACGAACCTGTCCCGGTTCCCACCGATTTATATTCAAAAGCTGACGCGCCTGTTGGTTGCACCAAAGCAGCTGGTTTTCTTCATCCACCATCAGAAAGCCGCAGGGTGCCACTTGGACTAACTGCTGCCAGGTTTCCAGCTGGATTTCTAGGTTTTGTTGGTGCTGGTTGGCCAAGGAAATCCCCCGCCGCAGGCGAGAAACGATCGGTAGGGCAGGTTCTACGAAAGCACTCTCCGGACTCCGATCTTGGCTGAAATCTACATTCCCTGAGTTTCTGGCGGAATGTAGCGCATTAAACTTTCGTTCGGCTGGGAGCGATCGCACCAATTGCCCCAGCTGTTTGTAAAGCCAAGCCTGCCAACAGAGCCAAAATCCAATCCCTATGGCTAGACCAAGAAAAAAGGCAACAAGGGCCATTTTTTGTAAGCCATTAGCTATCACCATCAGCTATATGTTAGAAGGTTTGAGCGCACCGCTTCTAAAACTTTTTCAGCCAAACCTATATCCAAAACCCCGAATCGTGATAATATACTCTGGGTGGCTGGGGTCTCGCTCCAATTTTTCTCGCACCCAGCGAATGTGAACGTCTACCGTTTTACTATCCCCTACAAAATCCGGCCCCCAAATGTGGTCGAGCAACAGATCCCGCGACCATACCCGGCGGGGATAACTCATAAATAACTCTAGGAGGCGAAACTCTTTGGGCGCAAGGCTAATCTCCTCACCCCGAAGCATAACGCGGCACTCTTGGGGATAAAGGGCGATCTCTTTGTACTGCAATACTGCTGGTTGAGCGATCGCGCTTAAGCGTTGACGGCGCAGTAAGGCCCGACAGCGGGCAACAAACTCCCGCATACTGAAGGGTTTGGTAAGGTAGTCATCAGCGCCCACTTCTAAACCCAATACACGGTCTGTTTCGCTTCCCTTGGCTGAAAGAATCAAAATTGGGACTGGGTTCCCTTGACGGCGGAGCAAGCGGCAGATATCCAAACCATTAACTTGAGGCAGCATCAAATCCAAAACGACCAGATCGATCGGGGATTCTGTCGGTTCGGTGTAGATACTTTGGAACAAGCCAACAGCCTTCTGTCCATCTGTAGCCGTGATTACCTCGTAATCTTGCTCCTCTAAGGCCATAACGATCATTTCTCGGATTAGATCTTCATCTTCAACCACAAGGATGCGGCTTTTTTGTCCGATTTCTGGTCCTGAAGGAGTCTGCGTTAACTCAAGCGAAAACATGATTTAGGAATTTTGTATGTGTCTGAGCCCACCAAAAAGATAACGCGATCGGTGCCATAAGTTGACGACCAGACCGAAAAATCGCGTTAAAATTCCCGGACGCTGGTTTCGATCGGGTTACTGGCATCTCTGAGGCTAACTCCGTTAGTATAGAGTCTATACGTTAAGTTGATCCCGCGATGCTGCTGCATTAGTTATACTCGTAGCAGCTTTAATCCAGTAAACAATGGTAGGTTGGGTTAGACGCGGTAATTAACTTAATAATGCTCACAGATACGTCTTTTTCCGCGTCGTAACCCAACATTCACTATTAAATATGTGTTCACGATTCATTTGAAAACGCTATAGCAGCTTTAATCCAGTCAACATGAACGCAACTTTTTCGTCTGCTAACCAAGTTTCTAATTCCTACCAACTTGTTGATTTCATTGGCAAAGTCTTCATTATTGCCTACAAGGAGCCAACCCAGCAGCTTGAGGAAGTATTGACAAAAGAAGGCTTCCACTGCGAAGTTCTCAGACAAGAAGAAAAGGCAGAATATCAAAACTTCTCCCGCAGTTATCTCTGCCTAATGAACCATCGACGCGCTTGGGAAAAAGCAATACAAGAAACCAAACCCACTCTGATTGTTGAAGCAGATTTTGTTCCAGTCGTGGGGTTTGGGAAACTTCCCCTACCATTTAATTTCGAGCGAAACGATGTCGGAATTTCCTGGCTATATACCTGTGCCAGTCAGCTTTATAGCGTCTCGGATGATGGATATGCAGAAGGATTTTCTGTTTCAACCGTTGCCTATATTGTCACACCCCAAAGCGCTCAGTGCTTAATCGATCTAGCCGATGAAATTAGAGATAAATTTGGCACAAATACCTACTCTTCTTGGGATTCAACTATTGATACTTTTTTGCGGGCTAGAAAGTTTAAAAATTACATTCCATTTCGCAATTATGGTGAACATGGAGGTTTGCCGAATTTAGAACATTACAAAAACGGTCTTAGTAAAACTCATCGCTCTGATGTATTATATGGAAAACTTGCTTTTGTACCTCTTTATGCTTCAGTTGAAGGTGGTGTAAAAATAAAGTTGCTATCTGCAAGAATGCAAGCTCGTTTGAAGGGAATAGCCCGTTTGGTAACAGTAAAGTTTTTGCGAATTCCTGTGATTAAAGGTTCTAGTGTACCAGGGAGATTGATTGGTTTTGCCATTCGCAGACAGTTGTCGTTGCATCTGTAATTTGAAAGTTATCCCACCGTTTATGTACGATTATTTAATTCAGGAAAAATTAAACTATGAAAACTAGCGCTCAATCAGCGATGTACGCCAAGCACGCACAGCTAATGCAAGCACGTCAGCAAAATTATTTTGATAGACCCAGTGCTGAGGTTTTATTCCTAATTCCCGAAGATGTCCAGCGTGTACTAGAAGTAGGTTGTGGTAGCGGTACAACGTTGCGGACTTTAAAAGAACAACGCCTCCAAGAAGGACGTATCTGTGAAGTTGTCGGAGTGGATATTGAGGTGGAAGCGATTTCACGAGCAAAGGAATATCTGGATGCGGCTTATTTAATGAATGCTGAAGAAGACGAATTAACCGAATATCCCCAGGGTTATTTTGACTTACTAATTATGCAACAGGTTTTGGAACATTTCGTCAACCCTTGGGCTACTTTGCGCCAATGGTTGCCCTTAGTACGTCCAGGCGGTTATCTGATAGCTGGTGTACCAAATATTGGTAATTATAGATTTCTGAAACGTTTGATATTAAATGATGAATTTGCTTACGAACCTTGTGGTATTCTTGATTGGACGCACCTGCGGTATTTTACCCTCACTTCTTTCAATGAATTTTTGACAGGCGCAGGCTTAACGCTCGTCAAATCTCTGGGATTACCAAAAGAGGAGCAAATGACTCCTAAAGTGCGTTATTTGGTGCGGCTATTTCCTTCTCTAAATCGCTTTGCTTACTGTACGTATGTGGTACTGGCACGTACAGGAAAAGAAACTCCAGTAGATTATATTCCTTTTAAGAAAACTTACACTCTTTAAAACTTTTATCTAAAACCGAAAAACAAAAGTCAATGAGATATCATGTATAGCAACCGCTCTCGTCGGTTAGGGCATTCTGAATTCCTGAAACGTTGGCGGATTCTAAACCTTCTTCCCCTAGTCCCTAACTATATATGCCATTAATATCCGTAATTATTCCTCTGTACAATAGCGAGAAAACGATTATAGAAACACTGGAATCTGTGTTTCGGCAAACCTTTTCTGATTTTGAAATTATCGCTATTAATGATGGCTCAAAGGACTCTACTCTAAATATTCTTGCCACCATTAAAGACCCCCGATTAAAAGTATTTTCTTATCCCAATGCTGGCATATCTCCCAGTCGTAACCGTGGAATTTCTCATGCAGAAGGAGAATTTATTGCTTTCTTAGATCACGACGATTTGTGGACACCAGATAAACTGGAGTTGCAACTAAAAGCGTTACAAGAAAATCCCGATGCAGCAGTAGCTTATAGCTGGGTAGATTTAATTGACGAATCGAGTCAATTTATTCGACCCCATAACCGTTATAGCGTAAGTGGCGATGCTTTCCCCAAGCTGTTGTTAGATAATATTATCCATACTGCTTCTAACCCGCTAATTCGCAAGTCAGCTTTAATAGAAGTGGGAGGTTTTGACGAATCAGTATTTGGCCCAGAAGATTGGGATTTGTTCCTCCGTTTAGCTGCTCGTTATCATTTTGTTGCAGTACCGCAAACACAAGTTTTCTTTCGGATGACTGCGACTTCAGCTTCTACTAATATTGCCAGACAGGAAACACAAACTTTAAAGGTGATTGAACGCGCTTTTAGTTTGGCTCCAGAATCTTTACAGCACTTAAGAAAGCATACCATTACTAAGATTTATATGTATCTTACCTTTAAGGCGCTGGAAGTTCCTTCGGGACGGCAAAATGGGTTGATAGCTGCTAGATGTTTGTGGATAGCTGTGAAAAACGATCCTGCTCTGTTTGGGAAACCCAAAAATATATTAGTAGCCTTGTTTAAAATTGTGGTGGTTCTTATTTTACCATTGCAGCAAGCTAAAGAATTACTTAAAAAAGTTAAGGAATTAAAGAGGTAGATCGTTGTACTTATCGGGCTTCGCCTTGCTTCTCTAAAATAACCGTTATTAGTGCTTCAACAGCGCCTTTGGGACTTATTCTCCATGCCCAAATAAAAAATTCGGCGGCTTTCCTGGGATTTCTTTTCAAGTTACGTTTGGCTACTCCCAAATGATATCGCGCCGCTACATACCCCCGGATTTTTGTTGGGATGATACTTAAATTCCGGTGCTTTCGGAGGACAATTGCGTGTTCTTCTAAAATCTTTTTCATATTAGCTGTCATAGCTGAAGTATTCTTTGTCCTATAAAGAGTATGTATGCCTGATACATATACAAATTTAAAGCCTGCTGCTGCCACCCTTAACCAATAATCTAAATCCTGAACGCTTTTAATGTTCGGATCGAAAGACCCTATTTTTTCGGGAATACTTCTTCTCATTACTACGGCTGATGGCTGGATGTAGTTTCTAGAGAAAAGACTGGCTGGAAAATTTTCTATATCTTGTTGCTCTGGCCCCCATAAACCTAGTAGTTTATTAGTACCATTCTCAAATTTCTGAACTGTGGAGTATGCTAAATCACCGGCTTCTGATTCTAATTTGCTAAGGGCTGCTTCTAAATGGGTTTTCTTCCACAGATCGTCATGATCTAATAATGCTAAGTATTCTCCTTGAGCCTGTTTGATGGCTGTATTTCTGGTTTCGCTTAATCCTAAATTGTTTTGGTGGCGAATATATTTAACATTGCGATCGCCCACAGTCCTCGCAAACTCTTGTACAATTTCCTCAGTGCGGTCTTTAGACGCATCTTCAACAACAATGATTTCCCAGTCGGGATAAGTTTGTGCTTTCACTGACATTAATGCTTCCAGGATGAGTCCCTCAGCATTGTAAGCAGGAATAATAACGCTCACCAGTGGTTTAGTCATATTTACATTCCTTGTATTAATGCAGAGTTTACCGTCAATCGATGAAAGGATTCTAGGATTTTACTAAAATTGTTTGTAGCAGCCGATCGGCTAAATTAGGTAGTAGCCATATCCAAGATCTTCAGATAATTGCGGGTAGAGTTTTCTATAGTAAATTGGTTGAGCCATGCTGGATCGACTTGTTTGGCATTACCATTTAATACGCTCAAAATTGAGTTGGCGATCGCACTACTATCACCCACCGGAACTAAAAAACCGTACTTGCCATCAGCTAATATCTCATCTGGGCCACTCGGACAATTGGTGGAAACTACTGGAGTTCCCACCGCCATAGCTTCGATGATTACAGTTGGTAAGCCTTCCCAAGCTGAGGATAATACGAATACGGCGGCTCTTGCCATGTAGGCAAAGGGGTTTTTGACAAAATTTAGCAAGGCTACATCGCTTTGTAATTTTAACTCGCTTACTAAGGATTCTAGGTGCGATCGCTCTCTTCCACCCCCTAAAATGATTAACCGGGCCGATCGCATTTTTCGTACCTCTGCAAAAGCTTTAATTAAAGTAGGAAAATCTTTTTGTTTGACAAATCTTCCCACTCCCAAAATAACAGGAGGTGACCCGCTGGCCAACCAAGGATGATCTACAGGTTCTTTTGCCATAAGTAAAATTTCGGGAGTAATTACCGGGTTGTAAATTGTCTGAATCCGCTCTAAAGGTAGTTTGGTTATGTTGGCTAAATCCTTGGCTACTCCTTGGGAAACTGCTACAATTCCATCAGCCCAAGGGTAAAACAGCCGCGCCGTTAAAGGGATAAGGCGAGAGGAAATTTGCTCTACTCGTTTTGATTCCACGGAAAGGGTGATATGCTCGGATACTATTATTCGCGTGGATGCTCTGGAAAGATGTTTGGCTAATATGGCTATCTCGTTGGGAAAGTGTGTGGCGGAAAGTAATGCTTTGGGTTGTTCTTGTTGCAGGTAATTTATCAGTTTGGGAATGCTGGTGGTAGATTGAAAACTGGTGGGTAGTTTGAAATTTTTACTTTTGTCTAATTGGGTAGCTTGTAAATCTACTATTCGCACTTGGGTGGGTAACTGTTCTGAGTCTGTTTTCTCTGTTTTTAGTAGTAGCATATCTACTTTTAGTCCGCTTTCGGCAAAACCGCGAGCTAGGTTTAGCATTACCCGTTCTGCTCCACCACCTGTTAATGAGCGTAGCAAAAGGGCTATAGTTGGTGTATTTTCTGGCATGGTGTATCCTCTTTCGATTTATCTTAAATTAGCGCGATTGATAATTTTCCATGATTCAAATTTTGTCGTAGATAGCGTCTTCGTCACTGTAGCCAGCAAATAATTGTTCTGTTCCCAAGCGTGCCCAATCTGCCGCTTCTTTTTCTTCGTCATCTTCTTCTATATCTACAGGTTCATTAACCAACATAATTATCCTTATTTGTTGATCCGTGCATCCGTGAAATCCGTGTCGTGCTATTCCTCCATCTCTTCCTCATCTTCCTCATCATCACCGTCATCACCGTCATAACCGGGCTGAGACTGAGGCGGGATCGCAGCAACGATCGCATCTATTACTTTTCCCACGGGTATAATTTCTAACCCCAATTCGCCAAATTTTTGCCCTTTAGGAACGATCGCACGTTTAAACCCTAGTTTAGCCGCTTCTTTGAGGCGCAATTCCATCTGGGAAACTGATCGAACTTGTCCGCCCAATCCTACTTCGCCAATTAAGACGGTGCTGGGATCGACGATCCGATCGCGAAAAGATGCCACAATTGCGATCGCTATCCCCAAATCTACCGCTGGCTCCCCCACATTCAAACCACCCGCAGAAGCTACATAAGCATCTAATTTAGATAAAGGAATCCCTACCCGTTTTTCCAACACCGCCAAAATCTGCATCAATCGGTTGTAATCAACACCAGTAGTAGAACGTCGGGGTGAAGCGTAACTCGTCGGACTGACTAAAGCTTGTAATTCTACCACAATTGGGCGCGTTCCTTCACAAGCAACAACGAGGGAAGTGCCAGGAACTACTTCATCGCGATTCCCTAAAAATAATTCTGAGGGATTGGAAACTTCTCTGAGTCCTCGGTCTACCATTTCAAAGACGCCGATTTCGTGAGTTGCGCCAAAGCGGTTTTTCACAGAACGGAGGAGGCGGTGAGAGGCAAAGCGATCGCCCTCAAAATACAATACTGTATCTACCAAGTGTTCCAAAACTTTCGGCCCTGCGATCGCGCCTTCCTTCGTGACGTGACCCACAATCAACAGAGTGATATCCTCCCTTTTCGCCAATTGCATCAGCGCCGAAGTACATTCGCGCACCTGAGTTACTGAGCCAGCCGTGGATGTCAAATTGGGAAGATAGATAGTCTGAATGCTGTCAATCACCGCCACATGAGGTTTTAGCGATTCCAATTCTTTGAGAATCTCTTCCAGATTCGTTTCCGCCAGCACGTATAAATTCGCACCCTCAGCAGGCGTGCGTAGAAGAGAATTTCCCTCCCCCGCTGTTCTCCCCTCCTCGTGAGACGGGGAGGGG
>CASBRD010000189.1 GCA_949128025.1 Oscillatoriales cyanobacterium PMM_0008
AATACTTTGCTAGAAGACACAGATGCTTCAGCAATGGCACAATATCGACAGTTAAGCACCTCCAAACAGCAAAAACCACTGCAACCAGAAATATCCTCAAATATCAACTATGCCGCCGCGATCGCAGCATTAGAGGCAGAGATTAAAGCCCTAGAAGACAAAATTCCCAAACCAGTGAAAGAACGTCTAGGAGGTATCTTTCACGCAACTGGCATTTTTTCCATGATGTTTGGGCAACCTGGTTCCCCCATTGAAGGAGTGGCTCCCTACTGCACCGCCATTAACATTCCTCTGTTTGAAACAGCAACTAGCGATGAATCTCTCTCTCCCCTGAACATGGCTCATGCCTTTAACCTAGCATTGGAATTGGGAGTGAATATCATTCATTGTGCCGCCTGCCATCCCACTACAACTGGGTTTGCCCACGAAATGATTCAGAAAGCAGTGAAACAATGTCAGGATAATGGCATTTTGATTGTGGCTCCTAGTGGTAACAATAAAGGCGAATGGTTTTGTGCTCCTGCGATTTTACCGAATGTCCTCGCAGTGGGCATGATGAAAGACAATGGACAACCTGCAAACTATAGTAACTGGGGCGGACAGTATCAGCAACAGGGCATTTTAGCACCGGGCGAAAACATCCTGGCGGCAGAACCAGGCACTGATGAACCTGTGCGGCAAGAAGGAACCAGTTTATCGGCTCCCTTGATGACTGGGCTTTCGGCATTAATGATGAGTGTGCAATTGCAACGCGGCGAACAACCCAACGCTGAAGCGGTGCGAATGGCTTTTCTCAATAGCGCCATTCCTTGCGATCCTAAAGAAGTTGCAGAACCAGAACGCTGTTTAGCAGGTAAATTGAATATTCCCGGTGCTTTCAAGTTACTCACTGGAGAAAACTTGCTTCCTATTCCTAGCCAACCAACTTCTACTACAAATTCTCAACACTTCCAACAAGTGCGTGATTACTACAACGCGGCGAACTCAGCAATCGTGCAGGATGTTGGCACAACTTATCAAGCAGGTTTGCTGGCAACAGATTCAGACAACCCGTTTCGCGCTACTAACTTGTTTTTGGCTGAACGCGCAGGGATTAAACCTAACGATTATCTCCTTGATGCTGGTTGCGGTGCTGGTGGTCCGGCGATTGATATTGCTCAGAATATTGAGGGAGTTAAGATTGAAGCCATCACTATGTCAGAGTCCCAAGCACAGACAGCTCGCCAGAACGTACAGCAGGCGGGACTGAGCGACCGCATTCAAGTTCATGTAGGTGACTATCACCAGCTACCTTTTGACGATAATGTCTTTGACGTTGCGTATTTCTTAGAAAGTATAGGACACGCCTACGATCCCCAACTGCTTTGCGTTGAAATCTACCGAGTGTTGCGTCCAGGGCAAATCCTTTATATAAAAGAACTTTTTATCAAAGAACCCCCTTTGTCAGAGCAAGAACAGCAAGAGCTAGCAATATTCCAGAAGATTTATGCTTATAAAACTCCTCGACTCAGCCAATTTCAAGAAGCAGTTCAGTTAGCTGGTTTTCACGAAATAGAGGTAGCTGATTTAAGTGGAATTGTTAGTACCGAAAAGTTCGTAGAGGCGATGTTCAAATCCTCTAACGAATTATCAGAATTTGGTAAATCTCACTATTACCCCTTTAAAGCTGCACCAGTATATTTTGCAGAAATCAAAGCTCGCAAACCCCTCACGACTCCAACTACTAATCGTCAAGTCAATCACACGACAACCGCAGTTAGCACCAGCCAATCTACCAAGGGCATCACCTCCAGCGCCGTTTCCAATAAAGTCTACGCCCTCGGCACCCTCGGCTACGATTTCGGTACCGAAGCCCGTCGCGACACTTTCAAGCAACGGATGCCAGCAGTCAACATGAATGGGGTATTAATTCCCGCTAATCCCTACGATGCCCACCAGATGGTGAATCACCTAGAGTTAAGCCCTGCTGAAAGCAAATCTCTGATCTGGACGTTGA
The DNA here is from genome assembly GCA_949128025.1 of Oscillatoriales cyanobacterium PMM_0008. Taxonomy (GTDB): domain Bacteria; phylum Cyanobacteriota; class Cyanobacteriia; order Cyanobacteriales; family Aerosakkonemataceae; genus Argonema. Next base: position 1,997 of record CASBRD010000189.1, read on the forward strand.
ATCAGGAACTCACCCCCATTTACGCCCTAGAACCGCAAAAGGCATTTGCTAACGAAATCTATGCTGTCTTTCAAATGCTGCTGGCTGGACAAATTCAGTCTGCATCTAGCGACGATCGCATTGAGCGAGTCAGCATTCCTGGTAATCTGACCGATCGCACAGTCGAACTCTTTTCTGGTCAAATTGTCCCTGTCCTCGCCCTACCGAACATCCGAGGAATGTATGGCTGGCAAGTCAATGCCCTTGTCGATGCAGCCGTTACTACCGTCAGCCCTGAAGCCAGCGAACCTGATGCTGTGGCAATGCGGCGTTCTCTCAAGAGTTTTCTGCATCGCATTTACTACGATCTCCGCAACTTAGGACAGCTAGATCGCGATCGCGCCCTCAATTTTGCTGCCACTAACGCTTTTCAAGCCGCTTCTACCTTTGCTGAAGCGCTGGCGAGTGGGATGGGATTGGATAGCATTGAGGTGGAAAAAAGTCCCTTTTGTCGCCTCAACAGCAACTGCTGGGATATAAAACTGAAGTTTTTCGATCCAGAAAATGGTCGCCGCTCAAAGAAAGTGTATCGCTTCACGATCGACGTTGCCAATATCATGCCAGTCACGTTGGGCAAAGTGCGATCGTGGTCTGTCCCACGTTAGTGATTGGAATTATTTTTTATTTTTTAATTGTGGCTGAGAAATCCACTTCCACAGAGGATGACTCGCACCCTGCTGACGAATGCGGTTTACTTGTTTTTCCAGATGTCGCTGTTCTTCTTGTGGCATTCCTATTAAAATATTACGACTTTGCCAGACCAGAACAGAAGCAGTCATAGCGATACATAAAGCGAGTCCCAGTCCTGGTAGCCGATTATAAACAAGACCGTACTTAACAGCTACCCAAGTAAAATGTTGCTGCAATAGGGCTATTTCCGAACGCAGTTCCCAAAGACTTAAGGAACCAACACTCAGCCAAAGCAGCACAACAAACAACCATCTGCCCCAGACTGTGAGATTGTATAATCTTTGTACTTCCTGTTGGAACTTTGGGTCAAGTTGGGCAGCTGGTATTTCAGTAGGTTGGTCGGAGTTTTCTTCCAGTTTATCCATAAGGACTTTATCGGCAAAGAATTGGAAGTTGAAACCTTCTATCTTTCTAACATTCAAACGCTTTTAAGATCGTCAGGACTACCAGAGTCATCAACTTCCGTCGGCCCTTGTGCGGGAACGGGAATAGCGCGACCTGTGCGTTCTCTCCACCAAGCTAACAAAGTACTAGCGATAAAAATACTGGAATAAGCACCTGTGGTAAAGCCAATAATTAGGGCTAGGGCAAAGTATTTCAGGGTTTCTCCGCCAAATAGGAAGATAGAAAGCAATGTTAGCAATACAGTAAATGTGGTGTTGATCGATCGCGTCAAAGTTTGATTGACCGCATCATCAATAATATCGCCGATTAAACGATTGCCATCTTTGCTGATAATCTCCCGAATGCGATCGTAGATCACCACAGTATCGTTAACCGAGAAGCCGATAATCGTCAGAAGGGCAACAATGAACAAGCTATCGACTTCCAGTCCCATCACCAAGCCCAAGATAGCGAAAATACCAATGGTAAGCCAAATATCGTGGAACAAAGCCACGATCGCAAAAACGGCGTAGTCTAACTGAAACCTAAAACTGAGGTAGACCACAATACCGGCAAAGGAAATAATCAAAGCCAATAAGCCAGAATTGAGCAGTTGCTTCCCGATCGTAGGGCCAACCGTATCAATTTGAATCTTCTTGGGATCGAAAGTGCCGATTTTTTGACTGATGGCAGTTTGCAACTGAGTGCGTTCCTGCGGTTTGAGGTCTTTTGTGCGAATAGAAAGACCTTGCTTACCGACTAATTGGACACTGGTATTAGCTAAACCTTGAGCGTCTATGACTTCGCTGACGGCGGTAAGGTCGATCGGCTTATCGCAATTATTGGGTATTGTACAATCCAATTCAAATTGCAGCCGCGTGCCACCGACAAAATCCAGACCGGGACGCAGGGGGACGCCAATTTGCGCCCAAGAAATCAGCATAGCAGCAAGGCCGCCGATCAGGATAACGGCAGAACTCATCCACCAAAGCGATCGCTGCTTGTTTACTTGTAATTTCATGATTTTACCTCAACTTTTTTGGGGGCATATAACTCCGGTTTGCGTAGTTCGGGAATAGCGATCGCAACCATCAACAGCGTCCGGCTACAAGTAATCGCCGTAAACATACTCACCGCCACACCGAGTGCCAACGTCAAAGCAAACCCCTTCACCAAACCAGTGCCCAACCAAAACAAAGCTGCACAAGCAATCCACGTCGTCACGTTACTATCCAAAATACTCGAAAAAGCGCGATAAAATCCCGACTCAACTGAACGATATAAACTCTTACCCGCACGCAATTCTTCCCGCGTCCGCTCAAAAATCAGCACGTTAGCATCAACCGCCATACCGATGCTGAGGATAAAACCCGCAATTCCAGGCAGCGTCAAAGTAACGTTGAGCAAAACGAAGCAAGCTAGCGTCAGCAAGCTGTAAATGATCAAAGCCACGTCGGCAATTAAACCGGGCAGTCGATAGTAAACCACCATGAAGATTAAGACGAAAGTCAAACCACCCGCACCTGCGTAGATACTGCGCTGGATGCTGTCTCGCCCCAAAGTGGCACCAACAGTGCGGTTTTCTACTATTTCCACTGGAACTGGCAGGGCCCCACCTTTGAGCTGAATCCCCAAGTCCTGCGCTTCTTGTACCGTAAAGTTACCGCTAATCTCAGCACTTCCGCCCGATATACCAGCTTGAGCATACTTAACGTCAACGGTAGCAGCGCTGATCGGTTCGTTATCTAGAAAAATGCCCAGGGTGCGTCCAGTACCGGCAATGTTTTTAGTCAGATTCGCGAACATCTCGCCCCCTACACCATCAAAGCGCAGCGCTACTGCCCAATTATTGCCACCTTGATCGGTCGTAGCGAAGGCATCTTTGAGGTTTTTGCCTGTCAGTGGGGGGTTGGTGCGTTGGTACAAACCTTGGATCGCTTCGTTGCTGCGATTTATTTTCGGCTGAACTTGTTCGAGTCCAGCTTTATCGGCAGCTTTTCTAAACTTATCCCGATCGGCCAATAATTGCCGTCTTACCTGTTGTTCGGCAAACAGCTGAGGTTCGGTACCGGGCTTTTGTTCGCGAAAATCCAGCTGAGCTGTGCCACCCAGAACTCTTTCCGCCTGTTCCGGGTCACTCACCCCCGGTAACTGCACCACGATCTGATCCTGCCCCACAGTTTGCACCAAAGATTCGGAAACTCCCAGACCGTTAATGCGATTATCGATTACTCTTCTAACCGCTTCCAAAACATCAGGGGTAATTACCTTGACTTCCTCTGACGGTTTCACCTGAATCGTCAGTTGTGCGCCGCCTTGGAGATCCAATCCCAACCGGATTGGCACCAAAGCAATTACTGTGATGGCAGCGATTATCAGGACAAGGATCAAAGCCAATAAGGAACGCTGTTTCTGCATACTGCAACCCGCCGTAAAAAGGCAAAAGTCAAAAGTCAAAAGTCAAAAAAAGGAAAAATAATTTCTTTCTTTTGCCCTTTATTTGTGACAAATGCTATGATAATCCTTTTTGAGCGGGTTTATTCAGATCCAGCTACAAGCTACACCCGTAGCGCCACCATCTTTTGCACGGCTTCCACGATTTGCTCCGGTTGCACGATCGTCAAGCTTTCCAGTTTGCCGTTGTAAGGCGTGGGGATATCCTGGGAAGATAGGCGCAATACGGGTGCATCGAGTTCGTCAAACAGGCGATCGTTAATCGAAGCCGTTACTTCTGCCCCAATACCGCCAGTTTTCATACACTCTTCCACAATGATCACCCGGTGAGTTTTCCGAATGGAAGCACCGATCGTATCGAAGTCTAAGGGTTTGAGGGAAATCAGGTCAATCACTTCTGGATCGAAACCTTGTTTTTCCAATCCCTTAACTGCCTGCATGACGTGATGACGCATCCGCGAATAAGTCAAGATTGTCACATCTTTACCTTGCCGCACTACTTCTGCTTTATCCAGAGGGATCAGGTATTCTTTCTCTGGCAAGTTTTCTTTTAAGTTATAAAGAAGGACGTGCTCAAAGAATAAAACTGGGTTATCGTCGCGGATGGCAGATTTGAGCAGTCCTTTGGCATTGTAAGGTGTGGAACAAGCGACTATTTTCAGACCCGGAACTGCTTGGAAGTAAGCTTCCAGTCGCTGGGAGTGTTCCGCACCCAACTGTCTGCCGACGCCGCCGGGGCCTCTAATCACCATCGGAATTTTGAAGTTACCGCCAGAAGTATAGCGCAGCATCCCGGCGTTGTTGGAGATTTGGTTGAAGGCGAGGAGCAAAAAACCCATGTTCATCCCTTCGATGATAGGCCGCAATCCTGTCATTGCGGCTCCTACTGCCATGCCGGTAAAGCTATTTTCTGCGATCGGGGTGTCGAGTACGCGCAAATCTCCATATTTTTTATACAAGTCTTTGGTCACCTTGTAGGAACCGCCATAGTGACCTACGTCTTCACCAAGGACAAATACGGACTCGTCGCGTGCCATTTCTTCATCAATGGCTTCCCGCAATGCGTTGAAGAATAATGTTTCTGCCATCGGTCGCTGATTAGGGGTTTGTCAAACCCTCATATTACCTTTTTGGGACTGGAAATTGTGCCATTCCGAACACTATTCCGTTTCCAGACAGGCGAGACGCCTATCCCACAAGACTTTTTACAGCCGCAGGCATATCGCTATCCTAAAGATAAGAGCTGATTTCTCTGACACGGTAATATCTTATGGTCTTACAAACATCCCTATCCGCTTCTGCACAGCAACAGGCGACAGGTAAAGTTACCATACCACCCCTGGAAAATGGCGACAGACTAACTCGGCATGAGTTCGAGAGGCGTTATGAAGCAATGCCGCATATCAAAAAAGCTGAATTAATTGAAGGAGTGGTCTATATGGCATCACCAGTGCGTGCTACAAGTCACGGTCAACCTCACGGTCATATTATCACTTGGCTCGGTGTCTACTCTGCCGCAACACCTGGGGTGATGTTATGTGACAATGCCACAGTTCGTCTTGATTTGGACAACGAACCGCTACCAGATGCACTGCTGCGATTAGATCCAAGTGTAGGCGGTCAATCTAGGATCGGCGATGATGATTATATTGAAGGTGCTACTGAATTAATTGTAGAAGTAGCAGCTAGTACCGCTTCTTACGATTTATATGACAAATTAAGGGTTTATCGTCGTAACGGAGTGCAGGAATATTTAGTCTGGAAAGTTAACGACAAACAATTAAATTGGTTTCGGTTGAGAGAAGGCGAGTATGTGCAACTTGAACCGGATGCGAATGGTGTAGTTCGTAGCGAAATGTTTCCCGGTTTGGATCTGGCTGTATCGGCTTTGCTTGATGGAGATTTGGCTCAAGTTTTAGGTGTGGTGCAAGCGGGTTTGGCTACAACAGAACACGCGGATTTTGTTAATCGATTAAGTGGTAGTTAGTTTAAGGTGATGGGTTATGACGACTCAGGAACTCACAAATTTAAGAGCAAGCATCCTGGAAGGACGCTACGCAGATGCTTTGATAATTGTAGATGAATTAGAAGGAATGAGCAGACAAGCTATACTGCGTAACATCCAATCCTTTTTACTTAGGTTGCTGGTTCATTTAATTAAGAACCAAATTGAGCAACGATTAACCAATTCTTGGGCAAATTCCATCTCCGATTCTATTCGTCAGATTAAAAAGCTGAATTTACAAGATAATAAAACATCTTACTACCTTAAGATAGATGAATGGGAGGAAATGCTTGAAGATGAATTTGAGGCGGCAATTGATGCTGCCAGCGTGGAAGTACGCGATGGAATATATACGCCGTTTGAACTATTAGAGATAGTAGATAAAAACCAGATCATGATGATTGCACAAAAGTTGCTGGCTCTGACTTACGCGCGTTCAGTAAAAACTTTACCATCAGTTATTAAAGAGCATTTAGCTCAGTTACCGGGTGGTGAAAATTGGCAATATGGTAAGCAAAGATAGAGTCAGCATGAGACACAAGGTGAAGAGCGATCGCTATTTTTTGTGTAAACTAGATAAGGGAGAGTTTATAGGGGCATCCACTATTCCTACAGTAGCACAGGCTTTTCAATGCTTTACTCTTTGTTGCAGACTGACAAAGATGTATATGCCTATTTTTCTGGTACGTTTGGATGAACGCACAGGCAAAGTGTTTATCTTGGCGGGTGAAGAACACGAAATATCGATCGACCAAGATGGTGAATGGAGATACGAAACATGAAACCAAATTTTCAGGCAATGACTCGCAAAGAATTAAGAACTTACGTAATTGCTCATCCAGATGATAATGAAGCTTTCTACGCTTACGTAGATAAAGCAGAAAAAGAGGGAAATTGGGTAACAATGCCGCCTCTAAAATCACCTGAAGATTTGGATAATTATCCTGAGTTTCTGGATAAAATACGCCGAGATCCGGGTAGGAGAGTGTAGACTCAAATTGAGTGGGCGATCGCACTTTTCTAGTAGATGCGATCGCGCTTTTTATCGAACCACATCTTTGCGCGGAAAGCAGACGCGAAGAACGCGAAGAAAACAAACAAGAGAGGCAATAGAAATTTTACCAAAACGCTTTTTTATTTAAGCAGTGATAGCTAGGTTTTCCTCTAATTCCCTGACCCGGGTTTTTAACTCTTCAATTTCGTCAACTAACTGCAATACTGTAATGGCAATATCTGGTCTAATTTCAGGTTTGGCTGTATTATCAATTTGTGACTGCGCCCATTCTTGCAATTTTTTCATGGTCATCTTCTTATCCTCCAATTAATCCAACGGTTTGGGTCGGGACGGTAGACTGTGATTAGACGAACTGTTTGGGTTCCTTCATTGTATCCCCAGACTGAATGAATCGGCTCTCCCGTCAGGTTGTATCCCAGGACTAAGTAAGCTGGCAAAGGATAAGCGTCTGGGTAATCTTCAATTATTTCACCTCCTTCGATTACTGAAAAGTAAATTTCATCTATGGCTAGATTGTCTAAGGACGCTTCATTTAAACTATGTTGAGATAGCTGCACCCGACCTGATGCGATCGCCTCTATAATGTCATCAATGTCCATGTCTTAGTAAATACTGCATCGCCCTTTCTATTAAATCACCTGCGCTCGCACTCTTAGCCGAAAATGCGATCTTTGCTAGAGAAAAGAATCCGAAGACTTTTCTTTCCTAGTAGACTTCATATCTGCCACAAATATACACAGATACAGGAATGGGAATACACAACATCTTCCCATCCGTGCATCAGTGCTATCCGTGTCGTGCTACTACTCGTCTTCCGCAAAAATGAAACGATACAGTTCACTAGGATCGGGCTCAGGACTCTCCTCAGCAAACTTTACCGCATCATCAATTTCAGCCTGTATTTTCTTTTCAATCTCCTTCAATTCATCTCCAGAAGCTAGACTTTGCTCAATCAGATAAGCAGCCAACTTCTTAATCGGATCGCGGGTAAACCAGTATTCCTTCTCTTCTTTAGAGCGAAGTTCATCTGGATCGGCCAGAGAGTGACCCCGGAAACGGTAGGTAAGTGCTTCAATTACAGTAGGGCCTTCACCAGCACGAGCGCGATCGATCGCTTCCTGAGCTACCTGGCGCACCGCCAACACATCCATCCCGTCTACTTCCACACCCGCCATCCCAAACGCAGCAGCTTTCTTGTAGATTTCCGGGACAGAAGTGGCCCGATCGTGAGCCATACCGATCGCCCACTTATTATTTTCCACCACATACAGAATCGGCAATTTCCAGAGCGCCGCCATATTCAAGCACTCAAAAAACTGACCGTTATTCGCCGCACCGTCCCCAAAAAAGCAAGCCGTCACCTGGTCAGCGCTGGCATCTCCCAAAGCTTCCCGGCGATACTTAGATTGAAATGCCGCACCAGTAGCAACAGGAATCCCTTCAGCCACAAAAGCATAACCGCCCAGCAGATGATGTTTGCCAGAGAACATATGCATCGAGCCACCGCGACCCTTCGAGCAACCAGTCGCCTTACCAAACAATTCTGCCATCACCTCGCGAGCCGGTACACCAGCACTCAAAGCGTGAACGTGATCCCGATAAGTGCTGGAAACGTAATCCTCGTCTTGGCGTAAAGATTTGATCACGCCAGTAGACACAGCCTCTTGACCGTTGTACAAATGGACAAAACCGAACATTTTGCCCCGGTAGTACATTTCGGCGCACTTATCCTCAAAGAAGCGCCCCAAGGTCATATCTTCGTAGAGCCGCAGCCCTTCTTCTTTGGATATTTGTACTTGTGCAGTCTGAAAAACAGGTAAAGTCCGTTCCTGAACCATTGATTTGTTGTATCCTCGCAGCAAGACCCAAACTTATTATTTTTGCAGTATCCGCGTTTCTGATGACAGAAAATGTACTCTGGAAACTGATTTGACTGCCAGATCCCGTGAAGTTTAGCAACCTGAATCGGGCCAGTCCGCCGGGACGCGACAAAAATTCAGCAAAGCGATCGGCCCCTCGAATCACTAGAAGCCGATCGGTTTGAGAGCTTCTGAAGTAGAATAAGCATGACCCGATGGTCGCTGTTCATCAGGGAAAAGGTAATCAACTCCAACGCCACCAAACAACATTTGACAGATTGCACTGTTTTTAGTGGCTTATATTCGATAACATAAGCTAATTTAGTTCTTCGCTGCTGGGGATAGGGGCTCGTGCGTATTCCACTGGATTATTACCGAATTTTGGGTGTGCCGATACAGGCTTCTGGAGAACAGTTAGAGCAGGCTTATGGCGATCGCATCCTGCAACTGCCAAGACGCGAGTATTCGGAAATGTCGATCGCCGCCCGCAAACAACTGCTTGACGAAGCCTACGTCGTCCTCCGCGATCCAGAAGAGCGTAGGGCTTACGATGCCAGTTTCCTCGCTAACACCTACACACAGGGCGGGTTTAGCCCACAGTCTGCCAACGCCGCAGACGAGGAAGCAAAAACTACCTCCTTTGACCAACAGGCAGAGCCAGCAACCGCAGCTGGGGCTACATCTCTAGCTGGCAGCGCTAACCCTGCCCCCAGTATCGAAATTAATGACGAGGAATTCATCGGTGCCTTGCTGATTCTGCAAGAATTGGGGGAATACGAACTGGTATTGAAGTTGGGTCGCTCCTACCTCAGCAATAGCAGCGCCTCGATCGAAAAAGGCCGATTTGAGAACCCAAAATCATCCGACAGGATATTGTGTTAACTGTCGCCCTGGCTTGCTTGGAACTCGGTAGAGAGCAATGGCAGCAACGTCGATATGAAGATGCCGCCAATTCCCTGTGCGAAGGGCAAGAATTACTTTTACGCGAAGGAATATTTGCCAGCGTCCGGGGAGAAATCCACGCAGACCTAAACAAGTTGCGCCCCTATCGAGTAATGGAGTTGCTAGCACTACCTGAAGAAAAAGTAGAAAAGAGACGATCGGGATTGCAGCTATTGCGAGAAATGCTGCACGAACGCGGCGGCATGGATGGGGGTGGCGACGATCGATCGGGACTTAGCATAGATGACTTTCTCCGCTTTATCCAACAAATTCGCGTTTATCTCACCTCATCTGAGCAACAGACTCTGTTTGAAGAAGAAGCTCGTCGTCCCTCGGCTGTAGCCACTTACCTGGCAGTTTATGCTCTATTGGCACGGGGATTTATTCAACGACAGCCCGCCTCGATCCGGCGAGCGATGCTGATGCTGATGCGTCTCGGTAAGCGCCAAGACGTGCATCTGGAACAAGCTGTATGCGCCCTGCTACTCGGACGAACCCAGGATGCTTCTCACGCCTTAGAATTCTCTGGCGAATACGAGTCGCTGGCTTTTATTCGAGAACATTCTCAAGGATCTCCAGATTTGTTGCCCGGACTTTGTTTGTATAGCGAACGCTGGTTGCAAACGGAAGTATTTCCTCATTTCCGAGACTTGGCTAAGGAAAAGGTTTCCCTGAAGGATTACTTCGCCGACGAGCAGTTGCAAACAAGCCTAGAAGCACTGCCTACAACCGATGCAGCTAATGAGTGGGAAGCGATCGGCTCCCAGCGTCCATCAGGAACACCGCAAACCACCTCAGATACAGAATCGGAAAGCGAGACAGTACAAGGTCTTAAAAGTCAGATCCAGCGAACTAAAGCCTTAGTCGAATCTAGGTCGGCGGCTGGTATAAGTGCTATTCCTCGCAGTACGCCGACTGAAGAAGTGGGAAATGCGATCGAATTCCCCCGCACCACTACCGAAGGAGCATCCGTTCCCACCACCTTACAAAACGCCAGTACAGGGAGCGTTCAAACCCTCCCCGCCGCTGAGCGCATCAATGCCAAAGCAGGAGAGCGCAAAGGAGCTTCTTCACAAGAGGCGCAGTCATACACTGCAACGCCAGCTGCTGGGCGTACCTCCAAAAGCCCATCCGTACCGGAGTCGGGCGGAGACGACCCAGGAGAATCGCAGCCCGGACTCAGAGAGTTTCCAAATAGAGCCAACCCGACCAGGCAGGGTCAGGGACCGAAGCGTTCTGGGCGTACCAATCGATGGTCGAAGCTAAATCTCAGGAATTTCTTTTCCGGTCTACGCCAAAGTTCTGAAGAAACTTCGGCTAAGTCAGCAACTACTAAACAGATACCGCAAAAGTGGTTGCTCGTCGCCGGTGCGATCGGGATAGGCGTCTTTCTGGTTTTCGTTGTTTGGGCTCAAAAAAACTTGTTCTCCAAGGCACCACAGCCCGTCACGCAGCCAGTGGTGGAGGTTTCGCCTGCCCCCTCACCTACTCCCACAGCTGACGCTTCCTTATTGAGCAGCCCTGGCCCGGTGACAAAAGAAGTTGCCCAGCAAGCGATCGAAACTTGGCTATCCACTAAAGCAAAAGCCTTCGGGCCAGACCACGATGTCGATCGGTTAAAGCAAATCTTAGCCAATCCAGCTTTACCTCGATGGCAAAGGTTAGCTCAAACAGCTAAAAGACAAAACTGGTATCGAGAATATAAGCATGACCTTAAGGTTGATTCGATCGAGATTCGTCAGATCAATCCAAACCAAGCCAGAGTGGAAGCACAGGTGAGCGAATCCGCTCAGCACTTTCTACGCAATAAAGTGATTAAGAAAGAATCCTACGATTCTAACCTGCGTGTTCGGTATGACTTGGCACGCCAAAATGGTCAATGGCGTATTCAGAATATGAAGGTTTTATAGACTATTGCAGGAAGCTTTCATCCACAACTTAAAGTCAGGCATTCAAAAGCGACGGGCGCTTTTGGACGCCTGACTTTTGATTTCCTGCTCCATCATTAAGGTAATGTCATGAAATCCTGACATTTAACCGCTACTGAAATCGGAGATATGTCATGAAATCATGACATAATGCTCCCAAGTTGCCTATAAATGCGTAGATATACTCATAATACCTATCGAAACCTCTTGACTTTATCTGTAACTTTTCTGCAACATATTGATAACCGAGCGATCCCCGCGATCCCAAAACAAACCTAATGCCCAGCCTGTGATTCAAATAGTGTTAGTTCTACGCAGTCTCGAATAAAAGAATGTTTCACTTGAGAGTTCTGTTTTTGCAGACCTGTCAAATAGAGCAATGGCAGATATTGCCGCAAATAAAAAGAGATGAAAAAGGCATAAGGAGGATAAAGGGTTCCCAGCTAACTGTGTTTAGACTGCGAACAAATTTAATAAATCAGGAGAAACATTAGAGTCGTTCAAACTACTGGAGAAAACCATATGGCAAAAGAACGCCCACCTTTAGAGGAAATGACATTAAGGCAACTCCGAAGAGTTGCGAGTGAGTATGGCATTTCTCGTTATAGCCGAATGCGTAAAGAGCAACTGCTGGCATCGATTTTTGAAGCACAACGGGCTAAAGGTTCTAACGATCGTCTTACATTGGAGGCACAAGAAGCAGTGGAAGCAGCAAAATTTGAACTTGGTCAGGAAGATCGTACTGGTGGCAATCTGTCCTCTGTAGATGAAGGATTAGCCGATCTTCCCGCTGGCTACGGCTCTAGCCGCATTGTTTTAATGCCTCGCGATCCGCAATGGGCTTACGCCTATTGGGATATTCCCAACGAACGCAAGGAAGAATTGCGCCGCCAAGGGGGACAACAAATCGCTCTGCGGCTTTATGATGTCACCGACCTGAATCTGGAGTTCCAGAGTCCGCACAGCATTCAAGAATACCCTTGCGATGAGTTGGCGCGGGAATGGTATCTCCCCATACCAGTGAGCGATCGCGACTATGTGGTCGATATCGGCTACCGAACAGGCGATGGCCGCTGGCTCGTCCTGGCTCGTTGCGCTACCGTACATATGCCTCCCATCTATCCCAGTGACTGGATTGAAGATCAATTCATCTCCGTTTCTTGGGAAGAAGACCTGCGCGGCAAGAAGTTTCTAGAGCTAGTTCCTCCCAGCAAGCGAGTAGCAGGAGTTGCAGTCGCCCAGAAGATATTTGGTTTGGCTAAAGAAGCCGAAGCCCAGCGGGTAGCCGGTTCTGTATTCGGCTCTATGCAACAGGTACCGGGCTCTATACAGGCTGTTAGCTCCTATGGCGTTAGCTCCTACGGCGTCAGCTCCTACGGTGTTAGCTCCTACGGTGTTAGCTCCTACGGTGTTAGCTCCTACGGCGTTAGCTCCTACGGTGTTAGCTCCTACTTACCGGCTGTTAGTTCATACGTACCGGCTGTCAGTTCCTACGGCGTCAGTTCTTACGAACAGACGCTTAGCTCCTACGCTGTTAGTTCATACGTACCGGCTGTCAGTTCCTACGGCGTCAGTTCTTACGGCTTGAGTTCTTACGAACAAGCGCTTAGCTCCTACGCTGTTAGTTCATACGTACCGGCTGTCAGTTCCTACGGCTTGAGTTCTTCTTACGAACAAGCGCTTAGCTCCTACGCTGTTAGTTCATACGTACCGGCTGTCAGTTCCTACGGCTTGAGTTCTTAC